>JBJLCC010000001.1:0-18253 GCA_045567855.1 Candidatus Poseidoniales archaeon
TAAGGGCCTTAATTCGAGCTAGGCCGGTAAGAGAGTAAGTAATGCACTGGGCAGATGTAATTGCCGAAAAATTATTGAGAACTGGGAAAAAGCACGTCATTTCATCAGGAATAACGCCATCGGGACCAATTCATCTTGGAAGTATGAGAGAAATACTTACCGCTGATGCTATTGTTAAGGCCGTTAATGACAAAGGAGGAGATGCGAAGCTAATCTATATTGCAGATAATGCAGACCCATTAAGAAAAGTATATCCTTTCTTAGATTCTAAAATTTATGACAAATATGTAGGAATGCCTCTTGCAGAAATTCCCTCTCCTGACGGGGACGGTAGTTATGATCGATATTTTTTAAAACCTTTTTTCCAGTCGCTTGAAACTGTTGGTGTTTTTCCAGAGGTAGTTGAGAACTATAATTCATACAAAGAAGGCAACTTTGCAGAATGTACAAAGTTATTTATTGATAGTAAAGAGGAGACACGTGAAATTTTAGAGAAAATATCTGGTAGACAATTGCCAAAGAAATGGTTTCCTTGGACTTTTTTGGATAATGATGGCACTCTGACTGATGGAGAAGTACTAAGCGTCGAGTGGCCCAATGTCACCTTTTTGAATAAAAGAAGCGAACAAATAACAAATGATATGTCTAAAGGTGAAGGTAAACTACCTTGGAGATTAGATTGGCCTGCCAAATGGAAAATATTGAATGTTACCTTTGAAGCCTTCGGAAAAGACCATGCTACAAAGGGAGGTAGTTACGACACAGGAAAGGAATTGTCAGAGAAAATTTTAGACTCAAAGACTCCACTGGATATGGTCTATGAATGGATTCATCTAAAAGGAAAAGGAGCTATGCACTCTTCCACTGGATTAGTAATTTCTGCTGAAGACATGTTGACTATGGCGCCACCTGAGGTAATAAGATGGATAGTAATGAAACCTCAACCAAATAGGCATATTGATTTTGATCCGGGACTAGGATTACTCAATATGGTTGACAGATACGATAAAACTGAACAAGATTATCACAAGGACACACTTGATGATAATGAAAAAAGGGCTTTTGAACTAAGTCAAGTAAGCAAAATATCTAAAGAAAAGCCAGATCTTTTACCATACAAGCATCTTGTAACTTTAGCTCAATCAAAAACCAATTTAAACGAAATAATAGAAGCACTTGAAAGATCTGGAGAAGTGAAAGATATAAATGAGAATAAGCTAGAGGATAGAGTTAAATGCATAAAGCAATGGATTCAGAATTATGCTCCTGAAAGTGTAGTATTTGAAATACAAAAAGAAAAGCCAAAGATTGAATTTGATGATTTACAAAATAAATGTGTTAAATTATTAATTGAAAAAATGAAAGAAGTCGAATGGTCACCAGAAGGCATTCATAACTCGTTTTATGAGTTGCAAGAACAAAATAAGATTCCTGCCAAAAATTTCTTCAGAATAATGTATAATGTTCTTTTGAATAAGGAAAGAGGTCCCCGGCTAGGGTTCTTTCTAGCAACAATGGACAAAGAGTTTATTATTGAGAGACTGGAGAGTTATTGAAATGGCTTTAACAAAAATTGTAGAATGCGTACCTAATTTTTCAGAAGGGAGGGATAAAAAAATTATAGATCAAATATGCTCTGCAATTAAAAATGTAGAGACTGTAGAGCTTTTAGACGTAGATATGGGATCTGATACTAACCGTACTGTGGTTACATTTATTGCTGAAAGTAGATATGTAGCAAAAGCTGCATACAAAGGCATAGAAAAGGCGGTCGAACTAATTGACATGAGAAAACATTCTGGAGCTCACCCCCGAATGGGAGCTACCGATGTTTGTCCATTCATTCCGGTTTCTAATACGACAATGGAAGAATGCGTAGAAATTGCTAAATCATTAGGTGAAATTGTTGGCGACAAGTTGGGAATTCCAATCTTTCTCTATGAATCTGCTGCAGTTAATGAAGAACGGCAAAATTTAGCTAACATTAGAAGTGGAGAATATGAAGGATTTAATGAAAAGTTAAAGGATCAAAATTGGAAACCTGATTTTGGGCCTAGCAATTTAAATGTAAAATCTGGAGTTACTGCAATTGGTGCAAGAGAATTTTTAATAGCTTATAATATTAATTTGAATACCACAGATAGAACATATGCTAATGAAATAGCTTACGAATTAAGAGAACGAGGAAGATGGAAAAGAACTAACCAAAAGGATAATTTCTACTATAAAGGAGATGTGGTTAATTTTAGAGAACATTTCTATCCCGATGGGAACTCAGATTATGTTGGCGAAAATATTGAAGAAATAGAAAATTTCTATCAAAAAAATGGACGTGACTTCAGAAAAAGATACACATCTTTAGGCCTAGATCCAGATAATTTAATTGGAAAACCCGTTTACAAAGACGGACGTTTTACTCATGTTAAAGGACTGGGTTGGGTGATTCCTGAATATAATAGAGCTCAAATAAGTATGAACCTGACAAATTACAAGATTAGCCCAATTCATAAAATATTTGAAGCTGCCTGTGAAGAGGCTGAAAAAAGAGGCTTAAGAGTCACAGGTTCTGAAATTGTGGGACTTATTCCCTACAAGGCAATCGAGGAAGCTGGAAAATATTACCTGACGAAAATGGGTAAATCTCCTGGAATACCACCCATAGATTTAGTAAATATTGCAATTCAAAGTTTAGGTCTGTCTGACGTTACTGATTTTAATCCATCCGAAAAGATACTGGGTATGCCTAAGAACAACGGTGAATTAGCAAACCGAATTACATTTGAACTAATTGATGAAGTATCAAGAGACTCTCCAGCACCTGGTGGTGGCTCTGTAGCTGCTATGTCAGGATCACTTGGAGTCGCGCTTGGAGTCATGGTAGCTAATCTATCTGCATCAAAGGCAGGTTTCGAAGAACACAGCGAAGAATTAGGACGGATTGCTGAAGAGGGACAAGAAATAAAAGAATTTTTAGTAAATGCGATTGATGAAGATACAAATGCCTTTGACAAGGTAATTAAGGCTATGAGAATGCCAAAAGACTCGGATTCTGAAAAATCGATACGTGAAGAAAAAATGCAGGAAGGATATAAAGCTGCAACCGAAATACCTTTGGAAACCGTTGAATATTGTTACAAAGCTTTGAATATTTGTGATGACATTTCAAAATTAATGGATGACAGTATGGCTAGTGACGTTGGATCTGGGGCACACATGTCTATAGCTGGTGCAAGGGCTGCTGCCTACAACGTGAGAATAAATTTAAACAGTATCAAGGATGAAGAATATGTTAATGATACTAAGACTAAATTAAATAAATTATTATCAGACTGTGATAAAAGATTACAAATTATCACGAAAAGAGTTGAAGAAAAATTATAAATTATTTTCTGAAAAATTTAAAGATAAAGTAAACTGCTCCGATTAACACAACGAAAGGCAATGCCGTATCTAGAGTACCTTCACCTAGCGGATCCGTATTTTCTATATTCTGAACTGGATCCGAATACTTTGAAGCATCATTTGGATACTTATCCGAATTATCTCCATAACCATCACTATCAGAATCTAAGTGCTCATTTGGATTTAATGGAAATGCATCTGAACTATCACAATATCCATCATTATCTGAATCTAAATAGTCATTTTCATTATTAGGGCATTTATCTGAATTATCTCCATAACCATCTCCGTCAGAATCTAAAAATTCTGAACTGTTTAGAGGAAATTTATCTATTGAATCAATACTACCGTCGCCGTCTGTGTCATTCGAAAAAGGATCTGTTTGCATCAAAATTTCAAGTTTATTACCCAATCCGTCTAGGTCTGAATCTTGACTCTCATTGAAATCAAAAGGGAAATAATCTAAATTGTCACCTACACCATCGCCATCAGTATCAATCCACTCAGTAGAATCAAAAGGAAAGACATCAATATCATCTGTGAAGTTATCTGAATCTGTATCATTTGTTGTTGGGTCTGTGCCGTAAACAGACCATTCCAGATAATCATCTAGACTATCTCCATCAGTATCAACATTAGTGGGATCTGTCAGGTATCCATCTAAACCAAAATAAAATTCCTCTCGATCTGATAAGCCATCACCGTCAGTATCTGTTGAATTAGGGTCGGTATATCTAATTCCATCATCAACTCGAAAAGTAAAGTAATTATCTATTCCTAATGGTCTTTCGTAAAAATATCGGATTTCATCTTCGGTGAAAGATCTTCCCCACACAGCAATATTGTCTACGGTTCCATTAAGATAGTCCCCATTTTGTCCTCTGCAAATATAATTATTACTTCCAGTTGTTGATATTGAATGTGAAGCTAAAATAGTAGCATTAGTTGCTAGCGTACCATTAACATAAAGGCGTAAAGACTGATCAATTTCACTATAAGTTGCTGCTACGTGATACCAGACATCTATTGCTGCCTTAGTGTCATTATCCAACGGAGTTGAATAAAGCGTATTTCCTGCAAAAACTCTAAATTGAATGAAGCCTTCAGAATCTACACCTAACCAAGTTCGACCATCAGCAACAGTACCAAATATAGTTCCAAAGTTTGTGTAGTTAGTTAGCTTAACCCAAGACTGCACAGTGTATTCAGTAAATTTAGTATTCTTAAGTTTCTCCGTACTTAGGTGAGAGGAAACTCCATCACAGTAGATGCCATTACTAAACCTAGCAGACTCTCTAAGGGGTCCATTGGACATAAAAGCTAAATTTGAGTTTAACGTCGAATCTGCTGCAAATACAGGATTAAAAGAATCAAACTTCCAATAAGCACGTAAATCTGGATTTGTCTGAGAAAAAATCACACTATCAATTAAATAATTATCATACTCATACAAATTTGTAATCGTATCATTATCTAAATCAAGATGGCCATCTTGCTCGAGAGGATTCAGTCCCGAATAGAATTCCCATCCATCTGACATGCCATCAGAATCGGAATCTTGGTTATTAGGATCAGTATTCATTAAATATTCTTGATAGTTAGTAAATCTTTTGGAATTCACACTTAATAAAATGCAGTCAAAATTTTGAACTTGAACTAATATACCGTCACAGTCTGAATCTTTAGAACCGTCTGACTGGATTTTGGGATGAAGGCCATTTTCTAACTCATAAGGATCGGGCATACCATCCGAATCTGTATCTATTCTTGTAGGGTCACTTCTGTACCTAGAAGGCTCTAAATAATAAGCGAAAATTTCGTCATAATCACTAAGTCCATCGCCGTCAGTATCTTCAGATAAAGGATTTGTAAGATAATTATCACAATCGTCTAAACCATAAATCTCACAGCCATCCAATATCCCATCTGAATCAGTATCATTGTTATTTGGATCTGTGATTGAACGAGTTATATTATTTTCTCTACCTTCGTACCAATCATTAACTCCGTCATTATCTGAATCTTGAACCTTTAAGTCTGTAAGATGAAGAGTATTCGCCAAATCTAACCAACCATAGTACTCCTCACCATCTAACAACCCATCATTGTCAAAGTCAGGATTGTTATAATTTGCTCCAATCTTTATTTCAGCAAAATCTGGTAAGCCATCTAAATCAGAATCTCTCTCAGGGTATCCATAAAAAGTCATATTCCAGTCCTGCCATGTACCTAAGGATGTGTCTACTGTATCATTTACCTTTAATTTCCAAGTTCCAAATGAATTCTCATCCCAATGAACAACAGACGTAAATGTCCAATTATGATAGTTTTGACCATTATCATTGCTTTGCTTCACAAGCTCAGAAACTACGCCATTGGGTGATTCTAAAAATATATTTAAATCTCCTCTGTAAGGATGTGAGATATTTACTTCAATTTCAACAGTTTCAATATTCATGCTTTCTTTAACAAAAACTTCTGAAGTCCTTCCTAAATCATTTCCGTCAAAAATGAATTTATTGACATCCGTTTTCCCAACGTTAAAGCTAACTTCTGTAAAATTAACATCTTCAGTTACATTGCCCCAATCCCTAGCCAAATCAACTGCTGCCGAAGCATCCAATAAACCATATCCATATGCATGATTAAAATCACGCCCTTCATAGGTCTTGAACCAACCCTCCTCTGAACTATCAACTTTTTTAGAACTTCTAACTAAAATATGCTGAATATCTCTCCAATTTAAATCGGAATTAGATTCTAACATAAGAGCTATGACTCCAGCAACCATAGGAGTAGAGGCTGAAGTTCCACCCATGTCATCTAAATAATCTGTTGTGTTATGACCTTCAGTTCCCGATATGTCTGTAGAGAATATTCCTGGATCAACCCAATCACTACTATTGTGCGAAGGAGCTACAAGCATCACATTAGAACCTGACTCAGAATATTCTGTTCTTTCTCCCATCCAGTTAACTGAACCTGCTGCGATAGTGTATCTACTATTAGCATAAGCATCTTTGTTGGAACTATCTCCGTTTTGATGACCGTTACCTGCCGCCCAAACATAAACCGAGCCTAAACCATTACGACCTTCAGAAACTCCTTCTTCTAGAGCTAAGAGTGCTAAGGGACCTATCTCACCAAGAATAGTTCCAGTATCTGCTGGACCCCAACTATTTACATAAATATCAACCTCATTAAGTTTATGATTAAGCGCATATGCCTCAGACTCATCTATTGAAAAAGCTGAATTGCAAGTCTCTGCAATTAGCCTTATTCCCACCAAATCTGAATTATATGCAACACCAGATATTCCCAAACTATTATTTCCCTGTGCAGAGACAATACCTGCGACTGCAGTTCCGTGCCAATCTATTTCCTCATCTTCATCTGCATCTAAAGGCATTACGTTACTATCATCATCACAATAATCATAGCTCAAGGAACTTACAAAGTTAGGTGACAAATCAGGATTATTGTAATCTATACCATCATCAATAACTCCAATACGAATACCTTCACCATCATAACTTTCCCAAGCGCTTTGTGAATTGATATCAATGCCTGAATTACCACTGTTTTGGCCGTAGTTATTTAGATGCCATTGATCTCCTGAAACATAATAAGGATCATTAGGCTCATAACGTAATTTATTATTTACACTTGTCTCAGGATAAAAACCCCAAACTCTTCCAGTTTCTTTCCATTCATTTAGTATCGAATATGCGATATCTCCGGATTGGAAATTCAATTTCCATCCGCCTTCAATAGTCTTGATTTGGTGGTAATCTACTAACTGTGACAATTCAAATAGAACCTCAAGCTTATGATGGCAAAAATCGTCTTCAATTATTATAATCCAGTCACGCATTTTGTATAAATTTGATTCTGAATCAATTTTATTAATTTCCCTCAAAAAAGCTTCTTCGACATTTTGTGAAAAGGAAGATGGACCACAATCTTCGTTTTGAATTGCAATCCAGCTTTCATCTGAATTATCGACCTGAATGTCTACGTAATTTGTCACAATTGAAGTGGCAAATAATAGTAAGACAAACTGGGATTTCATATTTTGGTAGAAGTGTTCCATTTAAAGCTTTTAGAAGGGTAAATTAGAAAATTCTTTTAGAGAATCGGGATTGATCAAAGCGTCTTTATTCTTAACACTTTTACCTAAAATTGTGTGCAAAACTGCTTTTTCCACTTTCTTTCCACTGATAGTATACGGAATATCAGATACTTGAAATACGTAACTTGGAACATGTCTAGGAGTTGTCGACTTTCTTATCTGTGCTTTTATTTTCCTCTCTAAATCTTTTGTGATACTAATGCCATCAATTAATTTAAGACATAGTACAATTGATACATCTGAACTTTCGGGCCTTCCTATTACTACTGAGTCGAGTATTTCCTCGAAATTTTCAATAGAACTGTATATCTCAGCAGTTCCTATCCTTACGCCGCCTGGATTCAATGTAGTATCACTTCTTCCGTATATTATTGCACCACCGTTATCTGTTATTTCTAAATAGTCTCCATGAGTCCAAACGCCCTCAAATTCATCGAAATATGCTGAAATATACTTTGAATTATCATCGTCATTCCAAAATCCAATTGGCATTGATGGAAACGGTTTAGTACAAACCAACTCACCATTCTCTCCAGTTACCGAGACTCCGGCATCATTCCACGATTCTACAGACATACCTAGTTGTGGGCATTGTAGCTCTCCTCGAAAAACTGGGAGAATTGGAGAACCTGCCAAAAAGCACCCGATTATGTCGGTTCCACCTGAAATTGATGAAAGTTGAATATCTGATTTTACATTAGAATATACCCAATCAAATTGCTCTTCAACTAATGGAGACCCCGTAGAAAGTATTGATTCAAGACTATCTAAATTACAAAATTCTTTTGGTAATATTTCATCAGAATCACAAGCACTTAAGAACTTAGGGCTAGTCCCAAAATGTGTTATTCCTAAATCGTCGATCATTCTCCATAATTTGTCTATATTAGGATAACTAGGGCTACCATCGTAAAGAACTATTGTGGCACCAGAAGAAAGACCTGAAACCAACCAGTTCCACATCATCCATCCACATGTAGTAAACCAGAACATTTTAGATTTACCTGGTTTGACATCACAGTGAAGTTGATGCTCTTTCATATGCTGGATTAAAGTACCTCCTGCGCTGTGAATAATTGACTTAGGAGGTCCCGTAGTTCCTGAAGAATACATTATGTAAAGTGGATGGTCAAAAGGCAATTGTTCGAAACTTAGTTCGGAGGACTCATTATCTAATAAATTATCAAATGAAACTACTGAAACGTGATTAAAATTAGAACCAATATCAGCATATTCGATTTCTATGACATGTTGTATACTGTCAATTACATTTAGAACTCCATTAACTTTGTCTTCTAATTTGAATAATTTACCGTTGTAACTATAACCATTTGAAGTAATTAAGATATGCGGATTAACTTGCCCAAATCTGTCGACCACTCCTTTAGAACCAAAATCTGGTGAGCACGACGTCCATATTCCTCCAAGTGAAGTTACTGCAAGCATGATGATTACTGTTTCAACACAGTTTGGAACGAAACCTGCTATAATTGAGCCTTTTTTAACTCCTAAATCAATCAATCCTTTCTGTGCAGAAGACACCTTAAGATTAAGTTCTCTAAAAGTCATAGATTTAGCTGAACCACTTTCACCTAGTGAGATAACAGCTATCTGATTCGGATTTCCTTTTAGTAAATTCTCAGCGTAGTTAAGCTCAGAACCAGAAAACCATTTGGCTCCAGGCATTACTGGATTTTTTAATACTGAATCATATGACTTTGAATATTTTACATTAGAGAAATCCCAAAACTGAGACCAAAAACTTTCCATTTCACTAATTGACCATTGATGTAAGTCGAAATAAGAGTCAAATTTTTCTGGGCATCCTTGCATAAACTCATGCATCAAAGAATTCTTTATTCTTTCCTTTGAAGGCACCCAAAGCGGATCTTTCATTTTAGTCAAATCCAAAAGGTAGTTAAAAAATTTAGACTAAAATTAAAGCATTCCTGCTTTTTGAATAATCATTAGCTGTTCAGTCGATAACTTTTCACCGGCCAAAAATTTAGCAAATAAATCTTCAGCACTAGCTGCACTAGCTTTCTGGTCAGCTAAAGAGCCTGATCTGCCTTGTGATGCAGTCATCCTGTCAATCTCTTGCATACCTCTCAAATATTCAATGTATTCATTGTGAACAATATCTGCTTTTTCTTTAGCCTTAACAAATGCCCGTTGTGCAGCATCTGCTTTTCTTCGAGTTGAACGGTTAAGCCTTAGTGAATCTTTCATTGAATGGTGTGCAGTTTGAGCTTCTTGTCGACTTTTTTGCATGGACTTGCTTAATTCGCGACGTTTGTTTTCAGCTTCCCTAAATGTATCTCTAGCATCTAAAACCTCAGTATCAGTTTCAATCAATTCATCATGCTTTTTTATTTTATTCTGCAATGATGAGATTTCCTCAACCAAGGCGCGCTCCTTATCTGTTGTAAGAGGAGTCGTCATTTGCTTAATTTCTAGTTCTTGTATTTGTTTCCTAAGTCTTGCTATCGGAGGTAAATTTTGACCCGAAAACCTTTTACGTTTCAAAGATAAGAAATTATCTTTCAAGGAATTAACTTTTTCAGTTACTTCATTTCTTTCATCACGAATTTGCCCAACTTCGACGTTCAAACCATTTCGCCTATCTCGATACATGTGAACTTCATCCATGTATTCTTTTGCCTTAACATTCAAGTCGTTCCTTTCAGAAGCATGAGTTTGGGATGTAAGATTTAATTCATCTCGCCCTACTCGCAGTTCTTCGGCCTTATGATGATATTCTTTACGAATCTTTCTCAACTCAGATCTAGATAGTTGCTCTAATTTCTCTGGTGATAATACTGGATTAACAACCGGTTTATCGGAATCTCCATCTGAATCTGTTTCATCACCTGAATCTTCAGATTGATCGTCTGGCGCTTCTGATAATGATGATTCTAAGCGCTCAATTAGTTCAGCTTTCTTACCCGATACTGGTAAACCAGCTTCTTTGAGTTTAGATTTTAATTCATCAACTGAGAGTTTGCTGAAATCTTGTTGCGTATCTACAGAGCTTTCGCTAGAGTTTGAAGAAGAATTATCTTCAGATGCTGTAGTGGCTTGGCTTTCCTGATCGGAATCCATTGAATTTATAGGGCTTTATGCCCATTCAACCTTAACCGAAAAGTGCGCCTAGTCCAGCTGCTGTATCTTCTTCGCTTGCTTCTTCTTCTTCTTCTTCAGCTTCTTCTGCTGGAGCTTCTTCAGAAGCTGCTGCTGGTGCTGCACCGCTAGCTGCTGGTGCTGCCACTGCTGCTGTAGCCATTGCTTCTTCGATATCTACTCCTTCAAGAGATGCGACAAGAGCTTCTGCTCTTGATTTGTCTGCCTTGACGCCTGCGGCTTTCAAGACTTTTTCTACGCTTTTTGCGCTTACTTCTGTTCCTGCTGAATGCAACAACATTGCTGTATAGACGTATTCCATTTTTTTTGCCTCCTTTTTCTATCCGAATAATGCTCCAAGTCCGGCGGCCGTATCTTCTTCAGATGCTTCCTCTTCCTCTTCGTCATCATCTTCATCATCAGATGATTTGCTTTCTTCCACGGGTGCTGGAGCTGCCGCTGCTGCTGTAGCTGCATTGCCTAGCATTTCCTTCAATTCATCATCAGCACCATCGCCTGACTTTGAAGCGACACCCAACATTGCTGAGTGAGCTTTAGCAAGCAACGATTTGATCGTTGAATCGGTTGGATAAGATGTTGACATCGCAACTGCCAAAGCGTCATTATGAGCTTTGGAAAGCAATGATGGCATCACAGATCCTGTGAAGTACTTCGTATTAAATGCCAAATTGAAAGCTTGTGCGGTAGCGCTTTGTACGTTACCACGGAAAGCTTCCAGATCAATGTTAAGGACATCAGATAGATAGAAAGTCTCTCCATCAAATGCTCCTAACAATTGCATTCCTACGGTTATCGGATAAATTTCAAGTTTTGCAAGAGCTGATGCGACTTCTTCACTGATAACGTCGCCTTTAGCTACTGCTGTATGTTTTTTACGAATTACAATTTTTCCTTTTTCAATTGCTGCAGGGAAACCTGCATTTTGGAAATCTCCTACAATAGGTCCTGCTGGAAAAGCTGTTGGTCCTTTATCAATAATGATATCATAAGATGCTATCTCTCCGCCTTTAGCTGGAGCTTGAGTTTGTGACTCTAAAAGCATCTGAAATACTTTGAAAGGATTTGCAGTTGAAGAAAATAAGGCTAATTGTTTTGGCTCCAAAGCTTCAACAACTTGTTCTACACCTTTTTTGTCTTTAGATGAAGTTTCTAATGCACGCTTCAAAAGACGATTTCTGGACATTCTCAATTTTACACCTAGGTCTCTAAGTGAAGCTCTCATGTCCAACATTTGCTTAGCGCCAATACCGCTAACGTCAACGAGACCAACAACATCTGCTGACTTTACAAAATTTTGAAGTTGAGAAACTTCATCTTTTTTCCAGTCTGCAACATATGCTTTCACCATTATTGCAACCTCACTGATTTACCCATTGTAGTTTTAACCCAAACAGATGCAATATTGTCATAACCCCTGTCTAAACTAGATTCTACACGTTTCAATATGGTTTCTAAGTTATCTGCTAACTGTTCCTGAGACATACTTACATTCCCAATAGGAACGTGAAAAGTAGGGCGATCTTTTGTGCGAACTGGAACTAAATTAGTTAATCCTTTGATAATTCGTTCAATATCTGCTTGAGGAGGTATAGGTCGAGGCATTTTCCCTCTTGGACCTAAAACTACACCAAGACTTTTACCAATACTAGCCATCAAACCAGTTTCAGCTACAAAGAAATCAAACTTACCAGCTAGTTTTCTAGCTTCACGTTTATTTTCAGAGAGTTCGTCTATTTGCTCAGGAGATATTACTGTATCAACTACTTTTTTAGAAATAACTGCCATTTCACCCTGGGCAAAAACTGCAACTCGGGCAGGTCTTCCACGTCCATGTGGAAGAGCTACTTCAGCGCTAATTCTTTTTTGAGGATTTTGTAAATCTACATCTTTAAGATTGATTGCAACCTCGACAGTCTCTACAAATTTGCGCTCTCCATCTGAACTGAGAGCATCGGCGATAGCTTGATTTATCTTGTTTGACGCGATGGTTTCACCTCCGTAGTAAAACGAGATTGCATCTCTTCTACGGTATTACTTCGCACTCATGACAGTATATAAAATTAATTTAAATCACTTTTTTCAAAATAATTTAAATAAGAGGGGCAGGTTAGTATATTAGATTTTGATGATTGAAGCAAGAAATGTCATAAAGAAATATGGTCAAGTGACTGCCTTAGATGACTTTACTGTAGATATTCCAAAAGGTAAAATTGGAATTCTAGGACCTAATGGGGCTGGAAAAAGTACGTTTGTCAAAATCGCACTAGGGTTAATTGAATCTACCAGCGGAGAGATTACAGTTCTAGGTGAAAATTTAGACAAGAATTCAATTGAAATTAGAAAAAAAATTGGTTACATGCCTGAACACGACTGCATTCCAAACAAAATGACTGGTGTAGAGTTTTTAATTGAAATGGGACAAGTTTCTGGTTTAGACTACCAAACTGCAACGCAAAGAACGCATGAAATATTAGGACATCTAAGAATGGGCGAAGAGAAGTATCGCTTAATTGAAGAATATTCTGGCGGAATGCGGCAGAAAATAAAGTTAGCGCAAGGGTTGGTTCACGGTCCCGAACTCATGTTTCTTGATGAGCCCACATCGGGATTAGATCCTAATGCCAGACAGGAAATGCTCGAGACTATCAATGGACTGGCTGAAATTAGTAATACAAACGTTTTACTGAGCACGCACATACTTCAAGATGTTGAAACTGTTTGTGATTATGTCATTATAATTAATAATGGAAAACTACAGATAAAAGAAAATGTAAAAGAGCTAGTTAAGAGACAAACTGATACTATACAAATAAGAGTTGGAGAAAACTCAGATGATTTCATATCTATATTAAAACAAAATAATAGCAAAAGAAATATTGAGATTACTGAAAGATGGATAAGAATTCCTTACAAGAATGAACAAAGTTTCAAGGAAATAATTTCTGCTGCAGCCAATGCTAAATGCCAATTATATGAGATGGAGAGAATTGCAGTGACAATGGACAATATTTATCTGGAGGTAGTCAATTGAAAAATGATGCTAAGATAGCCGAAAAATTCAAAGATTTCAAGCCTAATTTAAGCAATAGAAGGAATATTATTTTGGGGATGGGGCTAAGAGGATTCGAAAAACTATTTAGTCTAAAAAATAAGAGCATTCTTTTTCTGATTGGCATTGTATACCTTTGGACATTTGCATTTTATCTGTTATTAGGAGAAGATTCGTATCCTTGTAATGCTGTTTCTGATGATCTAAAAACATGTACGCACCTAAATTTTTATGGAGATTTACAATACGGTGGAACTAGAATATTTTTAGTATTAATTGCTGCTGTTGCAAGTGGTGGACTTATTGCGAATGACTTAACTGATAAATCGATTCATTTATATCTTTCAAGACCAATCAGTAGACTAGACTATCTGATAGCAAGAGTTATACCAATTTTTGTACTAATGCTTACCATTACTCTAATTCCAAACTTAGCTGTTTTCATATCTCAATTCTCAAAATCTGGGCTGACTTTAGACTTTCTTAGTGACAATAGATGGACTCTTAGTAATTTAATTTTACAAGCTGTGTTTTACTCGATCTCATATTCAATAATAGGAATTACTTTTTCAGCTGCTATTAACCGGGAATCGCTAGCTTCTGCAGGGTTCTTTGGCACGGTATATGGAATCTCTATAATAGTTGAAATTTTTTACGGATTGATGTCTGAAATGGATATTGAGAATTGTGAGTATATCCTACTTTTATCGATCGTTCATTTCCTAGACATAATAAGCTATAAAATTTTCAACGTAGATTACTTTGTTACTATATTTGGGAGTCCTGAAATCGTTGAATTTCCTCTAAGCATAATAATTGGCCTATACATTTTACTATTTTCTTCCTTTATTCTTCTTGTAAATTACATCGTGTCTAGAATGGAGGTTACTAAATGAGTACGATTATTTTTGAAGAAGTTACCAAGAATTACGGTAGAGTGCAAGGAATTTCAAATGTATCTCTAAATATTGGGCCTGGAGTTACGGGAATATTAGGTCCGAATGGTGCTGGAAAGTCAACTACAATGAAAGTGTTACTTGGATTGGCAAGGCCATCAATAGGCTCTGTGCACGTGAATGGAGTAAATCCTTTTGATGATTTTGATCTAAGAAATAAAATTGGCTTTGTTCCAGAATATGATTGCTTTTATGAGCATATGAGTGCTGTTGATTACGTTTCATATTTCCTAATGATTCACGATTTTAGTAAAGAGGAGGCTGTGGAAATCGCTCAGGATTCTTTAACGGAACTGGGACTGCAGGATTCAATGCACCGAAAAATACGTACATACTCCAGAGGTATGAGGCAGAAAACGAAAGTTTCTAGGGCAACTGCTTTCGATCCCCAAATTTTAGTTTTAGACGAGCCATTCCAAGGAGCTGATCCAACAACTAGACACTTACTTATGAAAAAAATTAAATCATGGTCTGATGAAGGAAAGACTATTTTGATATCTAGTCATATTTTGCATGATGTTGAGTATTTAACAGACAATATCATATTGATTAATAATGGAAGAGTTTTGGCTTCAGGTAACAGACATGAAATACGAAAGTTAATGTCGAATATACCCATTCAAATCAAAGTATCTCCAATAGATAAAAAACAATTAAGACCGCTAGTCAAACGTATGCTAGATGAAAAATGGATAACTGCAGGCCGATTGTTAGAAAGCGAAGGGGAAATAATACTAGAGACGAATGAGTCTGAGAAATTTTACACTAAATTCCCACAAATTCTTGAAAATGAAAAGATTGTTGTCGAAAGAATAGTTTCTGAAGATGATACATTAGACTCATTATATTCTAAATTAGTAGAGGGAAAACAATGGAAATAAGTAAGATGTTCAAACGATTTCCAACGCTATTCCCTCCAATATTCAAAGATTGCTCTTACAGGTTAGTTACAAACAAATTAACTTGGGTTTTGGTAGCAATCTTGATGTTGCCGTGTGCCCTAGGATTACTTATTTATTACGAATATTCCGATGATCGTATTTCTGAAGAGGTTGATGGGGAAAGAATATATTTTACAAGTAGTGGTGAACTATTACATGAAGATTTGAGAGACACATTTTTAGAATTATCTCAACTTTTTGGAATTGGATTTATCGCCTTGCTCTTAGGTATCATGTTTAGTTCTGAACTAATTAGTGAAGAATACAATTTGAAAACAATGCAAATATTAAGAACATCGCCAATCCATGCCATAGAGATTTTTACTTACAGGTACATTAGTGGAATTATCACTGGAGTAGCCTTACTTGGACTATATTCTACAATATTTTACATAATAGTGATGATGGGAGCTGGACTTCACGGAATACTTGAGGAAATCGGGCTTTTAGCTTTAGTGATTAAGATAGTAATACTTAACTGGATTGGATTTTTATCCATATTCTGCGCGATAAATGTATACTTTGAAAGGCCTTACTTGATATGCTTCATCTACTGGTTATTTTGGGAACAAATAATATCCGGGCAAAATTATCAACAACTTACATTGACACATTATATTAATTCAATAATTTATGACTCACTAATTGAAATGGGATGGACTGTAACTGCTTCAGACTATGGCCTTGTAAATAGTAACAATGATACTATTGCCACAGATCCACTAATCTCTATTTTTATCATATTGATTGTTGGAATATCTTTCATATTAATTGGATCCAGAGGCATATCCTCGAAACAATTCTAAAGTTTTATTAAAAGGCCAAAATAGAGCAATTAAATGGCTAAGAGAGATTATTACGAAATTCTTGGTATCGAAAAGAGTGCCGATGAAAGAAGCATCAAAAAAGCTTATAGGAAATTAGCCAGAAAGCACCATCCCGACGCAAGTAGTGAAAGTCCTGAAATTGCTGAAAAGAAATTTAAGGAAATCTCGGAAGCTTATGAAGTTTTAGCTGATAGTGAAAAGAGGAAGAGATATGACCAATTTGGGCATAAAGGAGTAGATTTCGGAGGCGGTGGCTTCTCATGGGATCAATTCAGTCATGAAGGTGATATCTCTGACTTATTCGGTCAACTTTTTGGGGGAAGACAAGGAGGAGGGGGTGGAATGGGTAGTATCTTCTCGCAATTGTTTGGTGGAGGTCAGAGTCAACCAAATAATAGAGGAAATGATCTAAGATATGATATTACTCTTGATCTTAAAGAAGCTTTTACAGGCATAGAAAAAGAAGTCACTATACCTAGAGAAGACTCATGTAAAAAATGTAATGGCTCAGGAGCTGCGGAGGGAGGAACTGCGAGAACATGTGGTACCTGCGCAGGACAAGGTATTGTCAGAAAAGTAATGCAAAGAGGATTCATGCAAACCGTTTCAACAGATAATTGTTCAGACTGTCGAGGCTCTGGAAGTGTGATAGACAAGCCGTGTAATGACTGTAACGGAACTGGTACCGTATCAGTTGACAAAAAAATAAAACTAAAGATTCCTGCCGGAGCTGATGACGGATATCGATTGAGAATGAGAGGACAGGGAAGTGCAGGACCTAACAATGGTCCAAAGGGTGATTTGTACATTGTCGTAAATGTGAAGAGACACGAAATATTTCAAAGGCAAGATAACGAAATTGTTTTAGATTTGGAAATTAGCCCATCACAGGCTGTACTTGGAGATAGTATGAGAGTACCCACTTTAGCAGGCAATGTTAAGTTAAATATTCCCACAGGAACTCAATCCGGTGACGTTTTAAGACTTAAAGGAAAGGGAATGCCTGACATTACAAGACCATCTTTCAAAGGTAGTCAACATGTAAGGATAAACGTTAAAGTGCCAAAGCCTAATGGAAAAACTAGAAAGTTATGGGAAGAATTAAAGAAATTAGACTCAACAAAACCATCTTTCATGGATCGTATGAGGGACACCTTTGGCTGAAGATGAAGATTTAGAGCAAGATAGTGAAGCATACCGCAAGTGGAGGAGTGGTAATGACAATGACAAATATGCATCATCAAAAACACCTTCTGAAACAGGTTCTAGAAGCGGAAGCTATTCAATACCAAAAGCTGATGATGAGTATGCACTACCTGGAGAAGAAGATAACTCTGGAGGTGGTTCTTGGCTAGATGGCGATATGAATTGGCCAGTAATCATTGCTGCATTTCTTGTATTTGCTTTGATTAGCGCAGTAGTTTTTGCTACAGTTATGTCCTCTACTGAGTCTGGCAAATCAGACCCCTCTGAGTGGCCTGAAGCTGAAGGAACTATAGTTAAGCAATATAATGTGAATACATTCATAACTAAAGAATATTGTGAAGATCAAAATGATGATGGATACCTAGATGATTGGGAATGCTGGAAAGATTTTGTATACCAAATAAGTTTAAGTTATAATTATACTTTAGATAGCGGAAACTATACTTTAAGTGAAGATCTGGAATTCTGGGAGAGTGAATGGATTGATGATATAGAACGTGACGGAGAAGAACAATTATTCCAAAAGTTTATTAATGAAACGGATGAACGCATAGCTCTTAATTCTACAGTAAAAATCACATATAATCCTGACTCTCCTA
>JBJLCC010000002.1:0-18201 GCA_045567855.1 Candidatus Poseidoniales archaeon
TAGCGTTACTGGAAAGCCTGCGTTAGCAACCTGTGCAGCAATACCACTGCCCATGAGACCTGCACCGATTACTGCTACTTTTTTAATTTCCATTCAAACCCTTTCTAGAACTGTTGCACAGCCTTGTCCGCCGCCTACACACATAGTTGAGAGAGCATACCGCTTTCCGGTTTCTTTCAACAGATAAGCAGCTTTACCAGTAATCCTAGCGCCGCTAGCACCTAAAGGATGTCCCATCGAAATTGCCCCGCCGTGAATGTTTAACTTGGACATATCAACACCTAACTCTTTCACGCAGGCTAAGCTCTGTGCAGCAAATGCTTCATTCATTTCAATAACATCTATGTCTTCTAACTTGATTCCAGCACGCTCGAGAGCTTTCTGAGATGATAACACTGGTCCAATGCCCATTACCTCTGGACTGCAACCAGATATGGCCATTCCTCTAATGAATGCTAATATGTCTAAATTATTTTTCTTTGCGTAATCCTCAGAACAAACAATAACTGCTGCGGCACCGTCAGTAAGTGGGGATGAAGTTGCGGCCGTAACTACGCCATCTTTATCGAAAGCTGGCTTTAGGCCAGACATAGACTCAAGAGAAGTTTCAGGTCTAATGCATCCATCCTTGCTAACTCCGTTAATTGAAACAATTTCATCTTCGAACTTATTTTGATCGATAGCACTAGCTGCTTTTTGATGACTTTCTAACGCCATCTTCTCTTGCTCGTCTCGAGTAATCGAATGCTGTTTGGCTAAATTTTCAGCGGTGTGCCCCATTCCGATATACGCATCTACGTCGATTAAACTTGGATTTAACATAGGATTGAACCCTGGCATTGGAACTCTGCTCATTGACTCAACACCACCTGCAATAAACAACTCACCAGAGCCTGACATTATTGCTCCAGCAGCTTGGTGTATGGCCTGCATAGATGAAGCACAGAATCTATTGACAGTTACGCCACCTACACTTTTTGGAAGGTCTGACAGGAATACAACATTCCGAGCCAAATTCATTCCTTGCTCAGCCTCAGGGAAAGCACAACCAAGAATTAAATCTTCGACATCATCAACCTTAATCTTATATTTTTCAATTAAGCCATTAACTACACCTGCAGCCAAATCATCTGGCCTAACTTTAGCCAAATCTCCTTTTTTAGCTGGTGTAAAAGCTGACCGGACATAACCACATATCACTGCGTCACTACTCATCTACTATGCTCACTACAAATTTAGTATATAAAACTAAGGAAACTGATTAATTTTATAAAACATTTATATAGTTTGTAGCTAAACTTACTCTTAAATAGATATACAATTATAGTGACTTATGCAAGGCTTAAGCCAAAGTGACAAATTAAAATCTGAAAAAGAAATTAAGATACTAACTCAATTAGGTCTATCTAAGGATGAGGCTCACGTTTACCATGTGTTATTAGTCTCTAAAGAATCCACTGTTGGAAAAATTAGTAGATCTATTAATTTCTCACGTGCTAAAATTTACGGCATTATCGATAACCTATTGGCTGAAGGAATTGTCGTTGAAGGAAATAAACACCCGAAAACCTATTTTCCAGTAGATCCTAAGGAAATATCTGATCGTAAATTAAAATCTATTCAGAAGGCATCAAAACTTGTGGATGAAGAACTAGCTCCACTGTTCAAATCTAAACCTGTGGACTACTTGGAGACGCTTACAGTAAAGGACATGGAAATATTCGCACAAGTGGTAGACATGTGTGAAAGAGCTAATGAAACTATAGATGTTATTGCTGCCATACTTCCTTCTGAAATGCCACGAAATGTTTGTAAGGCTTTTTCCGACGCAAGTGGCCGAGGGATAAAAGTTAGAATGTTATTTCCAGATAAAGAGACTAATTTAGATTTAAGCCGTTTGGAAGGATATTTTGAAGTTAAACTGGCAAAATCAATACCTGCCGCAGGAATCATACTTATAGACAATAGTGAATTCTGTGTAGGTGGACTAGATGTTCCTGAATCTGAAAACACACTTCTAGGCATGTGGATGAACCAACCAGAGTTGGCCAGACTTGCTAGATTAATCTTTGACAATCTATATGATTCCGCTGAAAAGTACGAAAGTTAATTCATTCAAAGGCCAGGCAGTGTTCCAAAAACATAGTAATATATGATTGCTGATAACCCGTAAAAGAAAATAAATATTTTCAGATACCTAAATAATGCCCTAAATATGAAACCAATAGTCGATATTTTGTCCTTTGGTTCATCATCTGCATGAGCAAAAGGATCCTTGTCCTTAACATCCAATCTTGCCATAGTATGCTATAGTCTTGTTAAATTAAAGATATCTATTGAGACAACTAATATTAATTGAGGTCTCGATATTCAAATTATGAGTTCTCACCCAAACAATGAGCCTATTCTAGATTATGAGCCCGGAAGTAGTGAAAAAGAAGCTTTATTGAAAGAATTAAACAGACAAATGGAAGAAGTTATTGAAATTCCTTGCATTATAAATGGTGAAAAAATTTACACTAACAATACGGTCACACAAGTTATACCTCATAACCATAGGCATATAATCGCAAATGTTCACCTTGCTGGTAAAAAAGAAATTGAAAAAGCGTGTCAATCTGCAATAGAGGCTCAAAAAGATTGGATAGAACTTGGAATGGATAAACGTGCACAGATATTTGAAAAGTGTGCTGAGCTTCTTGCCGGAAAGTGGCGGATGAAAATTAACGCATCTACAATGCTTAACCAGAGTAAAACTGCTTTTCAAGCTGAGATAGACGCAGCTTGTGAATTGATAGACTTTTGGAAGTTTAACGCTCACTACGTAAGAGAATTTCATGAACAATACCAGCCATTAGTTTCACCTGAGGGTAACCTAAATACAACTGAAATTCGACCTCTAGAAGGATTCGTATTAGCTGTAACTCCATTTAATTTCACTAGTATAGCTGCAAATCTTCCAAGCGCACCTGCAATGGTTGGTTGTACTGCACTGTGGAAACCGAGCCGAAATTCATATCATTCCAATTATTTATTGATGGAGTTGATGATGGAAGCGGGACTACCTGCAGGAGTTATTAATTTCCTTCCAGGCTCGGGATCTGAAATAACTGAGACTTGTCTATCAAATCCTGATTTTGCAGGATTGCACTTTACAGGATCTACTGCGGTATTTCAGGGAATATGGCAACGTATCGCTGAAGCGCTACCAAATCTAAGAAGCTATCCTAGAATTGTGGGCGAAACTGGAGGCAAAGATTTCGTTGTAGCTCATCCGGATTGTGATACAAAGGGACTCTTGGTCGCACTACTAAGAGGGGCTTTTGAATATCAAGGACAAAAATGTTCTGCTGCAAGCAGAGCATATGTTCCAAAATCTGTATGGGAAAAAATGGGAGATGACCTAGTCTCTGAGGTAGACAAAATAAAAATGGGAGATGCCTCTGATTTCTCTAACTTTATGACTGCAGTTATAGATGAAAGAGCTTTTGATAAAATAAGTGGATACATTAATAGGGCAAGTAAAGACTCGAACTGTGAAATTATCGCTGGAGGAAATTGTAGCAATGAATCTGGATGGTTTATCGAACCCACTATTATTTTGACGAAGAATCCCGATTCAGAAACTATGGTTGAAGAAATATTTGGGCCTGTTTTGACAGTATATGTCTATGAAGATAATGAATTTGATGAAGTGCTAGATTTGTGTGACAAAGCTTCACCATACGCACTTACGGGATCTATTTTCTCAACTAATGAAGAAAATATCCTGAAAGCATATAATAAATTAAGATTCACAGCGGGAAATTTCTATATTAATGACAAACCTACTGGTGCTGTTGTTGGTCAACAACCATTCGGAGGTGCAAGGGCTTCGGGAACTAATGACAAAGCAGGCGGACCTCTCAATTTACTTAGATGGATTTCACCAAGATCCGTCAAAAGAAATAACCTCAAAATTCACGATTGGAAATACCCATTTATGGGTGAAAACTAAGATTTAGATTCTAGTGAATTACTGAAAAAGGTAACCAAACGAGATTCATATTCTTGGGAATACTCCCACAGTGCATCAACGTGAGCACTATCTTCTACTAGCCAAAGAGTAACATTAGCTTCAGCTTCTACAGCTTTGTCGTAGAATTTTTTAGAATGTTCATTAGATATTCTAACATCACTGTCACCATGAACAAGATACATTGGCCTCTCTCCGGCTCTTGAAGCAACTTCCAAAGGCACTCTATCCTCTAAATTAACTCCAACTAACCTTTCACCCATAGTTACAGCTGGTGAAGCTAGAATTCTAGGAAAACCAAGCCTCTCTAATTCGTTTCCAACTAAAAGTGGAAAGTCAATAATTGGACTATCTAACCACATAGCGCTAATTTCTGACTCGTCGAATGCAAGAGTTGTTGCAAGGGAATATGTTGATATGCTAACTATTCCAATAGATTTAGGATTGTAGTTCTTGTCCTTGATTAACCAGTCGTATGCACCTAATACATCTAAATATTCTTTCTGACCTAAATAAAAATAATCTGAAACGACCTCACTATGGCCGTGATTTCGGAGATCAATCATGAAAACATTGACATTATTCTTTGACAAATACGAAGCTGATAACAAAATTTCTGGCTTACATTTGCCATTCTCATATCCCCCATGTACAAATATTACAACTGGGGAAGACTCATTTACCTCGACGTACCAACCTTCAAGATTAATTCCATCTCTACTTGTAAAGTTAATAGTTTCATATGCATTAAATTGCCAAGGAGTAGCGTTGAAATTCTTCCTCATTGATATTCGCTGATCTGAATCGGCCCAAGGCTCAAAAGACTCCCAGTCATCATCTACTGTCCAATTAGTTGGTGTATTAGATTCCCAAAGACCACAACCATGAGGTACTGTCAAAGCTTGCTTAGCGATAATGTGTCCTAAACCAAACCAAATCATTGGTAGTAACAAAACTAATACTACTGAAATTGAAAGGAAAAGACGTTTTCTTTCCTCTACGAACTTGGGTAAATTAGCCATAATTGCGAGTTATTTCTTAGTAAATAAACTAAAAAGTATCTACTCTTCTTCAGAATCTGCAGACTCTTTCTCTGTTTCTTCTTCAGATTCTTCGGTAACTGCCATGCTTGGTGCAGATTCTTCAGAACTACTGTCGTCCATTCCTGAAGTCATGCCTTCACCTTGGTTATTTTGGTAGTATACATAGAAACCACCCATCAAACTAACCAAAGCTACACCAATCAGAACCATTGGAATTGTTCTAGCTGAACTTAATGATGAGCTAGTATCCTCAATAGTCTTCTTAGCATCTGCTACTTCTGCATCTGAATAACCACCTTTTAGAGTCATGATTGTGAAGTTGGCATTATCTGCTCTAACAGGACTTCCTGGAATGAAAGTGTATCCAAATTCAGCAGTCCATCTAGAAGCTGAACTGGACCAGGTTTGATTATCTGTGTAAGCTACATTAATTGCTTGAACAATTGTTTCAGTTCCCCATGGGAAATGAATGGACACTACGATGTTGAAATCTTGATCTAAAACTGTAGCCGTAACAGGATCAAGCATTACGTTCTCCTCATAGTCCATAAACAAGGGAAGTGTTTGCTCTTCAAGAACAGGTAACTCCGCTGCCATATCCATCTCTGGGAAAGCTGATAATGGCATAACCATTACGTTAGTAACGTTTTCTTCTTCACCAACGCTAACATTTCCTGAAATCATCCAAGGCATTCCTGCAGCCGCTGTCTGATTAATTCCTAAGAAAGATACTTTACCTGCAATTCCCGCAAAAACTGTAGGGTGAAACTGAGAACCTAGTTGAGCCTGTCCTGCAATCATTGCTTCCATGGTTCCTGGAACTGCAACATCACCAAGAGCTAAGGCTGGGTGAGTCTTGTTTAGAACAAACGGCATTCCGTCATAAGTTAATGGTGAACCGTCTTCATTGGTAACTCCAAGATCTGCTGCATAGTCATTAATTGCAACAAAGCTTCCTTGAATCAATGGATGGAAGCTTCCGCCTAACATTGCATCTCCATCCAGAACCATCTGTTCAGTACCCAACCTTGGCAGGTCCATAGTTGAATCAGATTTAATTGGTATTTGAAGTGCATCTTGTCCAAGTGATGTTTGTGTTAAAGCATAAGCAATCAAATTGGACCATTGCCTGTCTGCACAAACTGCAGGATTCATACAAAATCCATTTACTGGGTCAAATACAGGTAAATTTGGTGTATCATCTACACCATCACCGTCTTGGTCAAGGTTACCAAAAGAAACATCCGTTTCAACAGATCTATAGTGGTATACTGAAGTATTTCCTACAACATTGGCTGACGGTATGATAAATCCTGGAATTGCCGTTGTTTCAACACACTCATAAGTATTAACATGTGTAGTTAAGAACAAATTTGGATAATTATATGTTGTAAAATTATCAACTGTTGAGTTCTCACAAACTGATCCAATACTAAAGAAAGTCGAACCTGCACTAATGTAAGTACCATCTGGTGCTTGAACTTGAGCTTGCTGTGTGTGAGTATCAATTAAAAATGTTGAATTTACACGTGGTTCTGTTTCTCCGGATATTAATAATGTACCTGTTGCATTCATGTATGTTCTCTCTGCACCAGTTGCATTATCTGTCCCTGTGAAAATTGAACCTGATGAAAAAGTTCTCCTATCTGCAGTAATATCTGCCCCATCTAGAGTACCTTCGTAAACAATAACTGAATCAAGAGCTTCTGTTGCCTGGAAAAGAACTGCTAATCTAGGGTCTGGAATGAAATTAACTAAAATATCTAATTCTCTGTCAGCAACCTGACCTGTTTCAGTGGAAACCCAAATTACTTCTTTGTATTGCATTTCTCCGTAAGAAGTTCCTTCAACACCTGCTGGAAGGAAGCCATCAAAATTAGCTTTCAATGCTAAAATACTTTCACTAGAGTATTCGAATGTTTCATCTGCGGTGTATTTGTAACAATCTATCCCACCAACTTTTTCTTCACCTGCATAAATGTAGGTATTAGTGTGTGAGGATACGAAAGGATTCGGGTATTGAGTATTCTTTTTCTCAGGTAGCTCATTAGGATTCCAAAGTGAATATCCAAAAGTATCATCTGGATCATCTGCATCTTTAGTTTCCCAAGTTGTTCTGTCTACGTAATTATTATAATCTGTAAATGTTAAGATTCTATTTTCTTCAGTCATATTTTTTGATGTAAAAGCTGAAGCATTGAAATTATAATATGTTTTATCATCGTCACTTAGTGCCGGATCTGCTTTAGCTACGATTTCGGCATTTGTTCCATCATTTGCAGCATAAGAATTTAAAGCATTTTCAGGATTGAAATCTCCTTGAAGAGTAGCTGACTTCGTTGCATCAAATAGAGTCATATCTCCATCAAAGGAGGTTCGACTTTCGAAGTCGTCATCTAACTCTTTTTGATTTGGAATATATACTCCCATAACATATGCAGATATTAACAAAAATACTGCTCCTACAGCAACTAGTACTTGGGCCGTCATCTCGGGTTTATTCATGTCACTCATGATTGAATTTCCTCATGCTTATTGCATGATTTTTATGCATTTATTCAACACACACTACAACGTTTTAGATTAAATTCTATATAATACTTTGTGCTGTTTCATAAAATGAATCACTTTTCGCTTAAATCTTCAAGCATAGTAATGAATAGTTTAATTTCTTCAACACTCCACTCAGGATAAAACTCGCCCAATTGTAACCACGTCTCACCATCCCCCTCTGCCATTTTATATAAATCAACAAGAGTAGCCTGGATTTTTCCTTCATCAACACTTTTTGTGTAATCTAATAATCTCTTTTCAACTTTCTCTCTATCTACATTAAAACTGGTATTGATGTCTAAGTCACTGTACTCGAGATAGTCACCAAGCAAATTTTGAGGAATGTACAATATATATAGAGCTGAAAAGAAAACTAAAAATTGAAACAGAAGATAACCTTCAGCTGAATAACCAAACGTAAACCACCCGTCTTCTTGCAAGTACAACTTACTGTAAAAATAATAACTAATAAAAGTAGATAAAAAGAATGAAGGTACGGACAACAACCAATCTGTTAAACTTAAAGCATTGGCTTCAGAAACTTCCCTAATGATGTTGTGTCTTAGGGCATATATTTCTAAAACCATCCAATACATTATGAATAAAGCTAAAAGCAAAAGAATCAAACTTGCAACAAACCAAATGTAACCTTGATCAAACATCACAAACAGTAAGGTAGTACCAAATGCAGTTAACCAATATATCCCAATTAACCAAATACCATGAGTCCAAATTTTATGAAATAATTGCTGCAGACAAAGCAAACATAGTATGCCTGAGATAATCCAAAGGGGCGTAGAAATTAAATGAAATTCTATGCCAAATAATGGAAGTGAAATAAGCTTACCTATGCCTTCCTCTTGATACCCGGCAAATAGTGAAATTGTAAATGTCAATGTAGAAAGTGCTAATAATAAAGATTCTTCAAATTCACGTTCTAAATTAAATTGACGTCCTAACAATCCCATGTAATCTTAACTCTAAATGTTAGTAAAAAAGATTATGTGTCTGTTTTACTTATTCTCTTCAAGTGCTTGATTAATCAAATCTCCCATTGTAAAATTCTTCTTCGAACCTGATTTATATGAGGATGTTGGAGCTTCGACTTCCTCTAAGAGATTGATATTCAAAAAATTCTCTAACTTTTTTATTAGCTTTTCATTTGGTTTCATGTTGCCTGATTCAACTGAGGTGATTATTGATTTTTTTTCAGATATTTTCAACGCTAATGAAGCATGATCTAAACCTTTCTTTTCTCTTGCCTTTCGCACCACACCACCATAATCACTAACTAATACTTTATCATCTGTAGAAATTTCCTTGTACCTCGTCTTCTGTTGTCTTTTTTCAAGTGTTTGTGCAACAAAAGCCCTATGACCTACTGATTCTCTGTATGTAGTTTGCTTACCCATTCCTGCACAAGAAATACAAACTCTCAGAACAGAACCTGAAATCTTCCTAGGGTCCAAACTTGCTGATTCTGCTCCGCACATTTCGCATAACATATTAAGTCACAACTGATATATATCTGACCCAATTAAATGTCTAGTGATATAAAGTGTCTGCTGATGAAAATAGTGGTGAAGTGTCCTCACCAGGTAAAGGTGAAGATTGGGACAAATGGTTGATTGAAGAAACTGAGCGTTTCGAATCTGAAAAAAGGCAATTAGAAGCTGATGTCTCTAGAATGAAAAGAGAAAATGCCCATTTAAAAGGTGAACTGGCAAGGTTAAGAGCGCCACCTCAAGTAATTGGCACCGTAAGAGACCTGTTAGAGGACGGCCGTGTAGGTATAAAATCAAGCAGCGGACCCGACTTTGTAGTTCACATTTCAGAAGGCATTGATAAGAAGAATTTAGAAGTAGGCGATCGTGTTGCCCTTCACAGACAAACTCTCGCAGTCTTAGAAACATTACCCTCTACGAAAGATCCACTAATTATGGGCGCTGAAGTTGATGAAAAACCATCTGAAAAATATAAAGACATAGGGGGCTTAGTTGAAGAATTAGACGAACTAAGAAGTACTGTAGAATTACCAATGCTAAAACCTGAAAGTTTTAGTAAAGTTGGTGTTGAACCTCCAAAGGGCGTACTCTTGGTTGGACCTCCTGGAACTGGAAAAACTTTAATGGCAAAAGCTGTAGCTAATGCAACTAATGCAACATTCATACGATTAATTGGTAGTGAACTAGTGCAAAAATATATCGGAGAAGGTGCAAGATTAGTGCGTGAACTGTTTCAGTTAGCTCAAGAGAAAGCACCAAGTATAATTTTTATCGATGAATTAGATGCCGTTGGAGCCAAGAGAATGGATGTAGGAACTACTGGAGATCGAGAAGTGCAAAGAACTTTAATGCAATTATTAGGTGAACTTGACGGATTCACGCCTAGGGGTCAAGTTTCAATAATGGGAGCTTCAAACAGACCTGATATTTTGGATGAAGCTCTTTTGAGACCTGGGAGATTTGATAGAATTATTAAAATTCCATTACCCGAAGAAGAAGCAAGAACAAAGATCATCAAGATTCATAGTAAGGGTATGAACATTGCAAAAGGTGTTAATTACAAAAAATTAGCTGAAGGAAGTGAAGGGTTTTCAGGCGCTGATTTAAGAGCATTGTGCGTTGAAGCTGGAATGAAAGCTATTAAAGATAATAAAACACAAACTAATTATAAGAATTTTACAGAAGCTTTAGAAAAAATCAAAAATAGATTAGATGATTCAGAAATCTCTGAACCCGAGACTGGGCTATACTATTGAACCAAGATAAAGCAAAATTTAATGCAGCAAGTGAAGCTGTTAAACTAGTTAAGGATGGAATGGTCGTGGGCTTAGGTACTGGGTCGACTGCAAAGATTGCCGTGGACTTAATTGGTAAAAGATTGTCTGAAAAGTTCCAAATTACTGGAATGCCAACATCGATTAAGACTAAAAACCAGGCTGAAAAATTAGGTATAAAACTCGTTGGTATTGATCACTTAGATTCTATTGATATTGCAATTGATGGAGCTGATGAAGTATCTCCTGATTTATCATTAATCAAAGGCCTAGGGGGCGCACTGCTCAGAGAGAAAAAAGTAGAGAAAAAAGCTAAACAACTAATTATTATAGTAGACGAAAGTAAAATAGTTGAAAAACTAGGTGTAGGCTTTCTTCCTGTTGAAGTATCTGTTGAAAATCATGATTTCACAAAAAAAGAAATAACTAAATTAGGTTGCAGTGCTAAACTAAGAATTGAAGCAAATGCACAACCTTTCATAACTGATAATCAAAATTACATTTATCATTGCAAATTTGAAAATGGTATAGATGATCCAAAAGAATTAGATAAGAAATTAATGCAAATTACTGGCGTGGTAGATACTGGACTTTTTATAAATATGACTTCAAAATTGATTATCGGAACTACAAATGGAACCAAAATAGTTATTTAATCTACTTACCACGTTGTTCTTTAGCTTTAGGTCTAAGACCTTTGTAACCACACTTTCTACAGGCGATTGCTTTCCAACCTACAGTAGCATTACACTTCATGCACACTTTCTTTTGAAACAAACGTGCTTCAGCTTCAGGGAAACGAGCCATAACACGACCGTAGAAGGTGCCATTATAATGATTTGTGCAAAAAATGGGACTTTTTATAACAAAAGTACTAATAAACATACTTCTTTAGCCAATTATGCGTGTAAGGCCCAAAAGGGCAATTCATATCAGGAGTTTCTAGGAATTGAATAATAACCTGATGTGCTATTTGAATCTGCATTATGAACTACTTGGAGGTAGTAATTAGCTTGTTAAATTTTTTATCTATAGTTTCTAACGTAGGAGACGATTTAGGAAATCCTGAACTTGAATGGGGAAGAATCACAATATTCCTAATTTTAGCATTAGGCGTATCATTTTTGTGCTCTCTTTTAGAAGCAATTATCTTATCCGTAACTTGGTCTCATATTGAAATTCTCAGCAAAGACGACAATAGAGGTGGCCAGAGATTGAAAGAATTAAAGGAAGATATTGATGTCCCTCTAGCGGCAATTTTAACACTAAACACAATATCACACACTATTGGTGCTGCAGGAGTAGGCTCAGAATTCAATAAATTAGGTAACGAATGGTTTACTGTGGCCTCAATTATTTTAACAATATTGATTCTTGTTTTTTCAGAAATTATACCAAAAACACTAGGCGCAATATACTGGAAAAAATTAGCTCCTAGTTCAGCATACATGCTGGATGTCTTAATCTGGATTACATGGCCAATTGTCATTGTTTTGAACAGCTTTTCGAGACGAATTTCTGAAGGTAATGAAGATCAAAAAGAGATGACTAGAGAAGAAATGATTGCAGTTGCTGAAATGGGAGAAAACCAAGGCGCACTCGAAAAACAAGAGACTCAAGTGATTAAGAACCTGTTAACCATGGATAAAATTTTAGCTGAAGATGTCATGACTCCAAGTACTGTGATGCTAACTTTCCAAAGAAAGGATAAGGTAGGTAAGATTGTAGATGATCACTCTCCTATCCCATTTTCTAGAATACCTGTTCGTGAGGAAAATTTGGATGACATTATTGGTGTAGTGTTCAGAAGTAAGATAATGGAGTTATACGGAGAGGGAAAATCGGATATACCAATGGAAGATTTAATCTCTGAACTGTCAACTGTAAACCCCGAAGATTCTATTGCAACTCTGCTCGATGAATTTTTAAAGAAAAGGGAACACATATTCCTTGTTGTCGATGAATACGGTACTACACAGGGAATAATTACTCTTGAAGACGCTGTTGAAACTTTACTAGGTGCTGAGATAGTAGATGAGTCGGATTCTGTCGAAGATATGAGACAATTAGCACGTGAATTGTGGGAAAAGAGAAGAAAGAGAAAAACTAATCTAAAGTTTGACTAGAAAGCCATTCTTTTATTCGGTTTGAAATCCATATCAAACTAGGTAAGACGAAAATTGCTATAAACATAGAGTAAATGATTGTAGCTGCAGTTATTATTCCAAAGTTACGTACCAAAGGCATAGGTGATAAAAATAGTACTGCAAAACCAGAAACTGTTGTTAAACCTGAAATTAATAACGCTGAACCTGTTCTAACGATAGTAGTCTCAATTGCTTGACTTTCCGTCTTATGCTCTCTTTCCTCGCGATACCTTTCTACAATATGTATTGCATAATCTATTCCTAAGCCTATAGTTAATGCGGTAACCATCACAGTTAAAACATTAAGAGTAATTCCCAAAAGAGTCATTGTCGCTAATATCCAAACTGAAGCAAGAATTGTAGGTAAAACTGCAATGATACCGAGATCCAAACTTCGATAAATAAATACCAAAGTCATTCCAGCAAATAAAATAGCTATAAGTGTTGATGTTATTTGAGTCTTTTGAATCTCATTAACCGTTACACTTGTTAGAACATGCCCTCCTGTTGAACTTACCGTAAAGTTCTCAATAAAAATTTCAGGAATATTTGCATCCAATTCAGAGCGCATAAATTCTAATCCATTGTTATCTAATTCATAAGAAGTAGTGGGTCCAACATATATTCTAATTACTGAAGATACATAATTTCCCTCTGAATTTCGACTTAAAACATGCTTGATTTCATCAGCATAAGAATCGCCAGTAAAAGGGTCAGCAACATCTAACTCTCTCTGATATAAATAATCATATAGACTACGAATATCTGAATCTGTTGTTAGACTAAATGTTTTTGCCTGGTAAGTCAAGTTGAAGGTATCTGTCAATGATTGAACAAAAATAAAGTTATTCCTATCGTGAGCTTCTATAGATTGAACCAACGAATCTTCTGAAACATCTTGTAAATAGGAAAATTTAACTCGTGCTTTGTAAGAATTATTAAAAACATCTATAGATCCGCTAGAAGGAGTTGGAAAACCTGCAGAAGCTTGAATGTTTGTTAGTTTATCATTTCCAATAAGTTTATTTGAAGAATCATACCATAAAACAATCACTTCTAAAGATGGAGAAACCACACTCTGTTCCATTACCCAATTAATATCTATAGTTTCAGCAGAATCTACTAAAAAAGAATTAGTGATAGTCCATTCGTGTGTTAAATTTTGGTTATTAGAAATGCTGTAATCCTCAGAATCTATAGCTCTTTGGATTAATTCATGGACTGACTCTACCCTAGCATTCGCGCCTACTTTAATGACATACCTATCATCGTTCAACCCTTTATTATTGGAACCTGTTTGACCATATTGCAACTCATAATTGCCATCTAAGAAATCTGTTGAATCTATATCTCCTTCAACTAAAATTTGAGATTGTGAATAGCTAGCCCCTCTAAAATCTGATTGTATTTTATCTGCTGTAACCATTATTTCTAAATCATCGGAAAGAAAATCATCCAATGAAAATGAAGTCTCAATCTGAGAAGCTCCACCAAGTGCTAGAATCGTTAAAACTATAACTGTTGAGATAATTGCTTGTGGATGCTTATCAACAATCTGGGAAGCTCTAGATATTGATAAATCTATTATCTCTGAATTTTGAGGCTTGATTGCCATCTCATCGGAAGATGAATCCAATAAATACCTCATTGAGGTATAGAAGAATAAGGTTAAGATAAATGATGAAAAAATTCCAAAAGCACAAAGTAAACTAAAGTCTCTAACTGGACCAACACCTCCTGTAATCCCTGATAAAAAGGCAATTACTGTAGTAAACATTGCAAGAGACAAGGCCTGTCCTGTGTGAATTTGAGACTCTATCAATGAATCCTCTAAACTACTTCCTGCAGCTATACCTTCTTGATACCTTCTGCTAACATGAACTGAAAAGTCAATACCTAAACCTACAACCAGTGGGATAACTGCAACACCTAAAGCAGTCATTTTAATTCCAACAATGCCTGCAAATGAAAAAGTCCATAATATGGACAGAATCAGTGTTGTAATCGGCAAAACTACGTAACTCCAATGCCCGAAAGTGAGCCAAAGTAACACAACTGTAACTAAGAGCATGCCAACAATCATTAAAATATTTGTATACTGCGTGGATTCATCGACATCAGAAGCTAAAAGATCAACGGAAAAGGCCTCTGCGCTTATATCGCTTCCAGAATCTTGATTGTGAGCTTCTGAAAGAGATCTCAAATTCTGACCGGCCTCTTTCTTCTGATCTGTAGATAAATCTGGATCTAAATTAACCATAATTATTGTTGAATTAGCTACAGGAGCTTTACGAACTGAAGTATCTGATTCCACTATTATTAATGGATCTAAATTTAAATCCTTATTAATTAAAACATCCCCAACAAAATCAACTTCATTCCAGGAGTAATTCCCACTGCCTGTTGTAGATATAGACTCATAAACGAGCTCCCATGGTTCTTCTGCAGAACTAGCTGTTGACAAAGATAAACCTGAATCCATAAGTGCTGAATCAAAGAAGTCTGCCACAGATAAAACGCTCTTGACTCCTTGAATTTGCGAACAATTATTATGAATATTGAGAATATCAACCAAATTGTCCATGGTAAGAACATTACTTCCACTTACAGAAGTTAAATACAAATTAACGACACTTGAATCTTTACCAAAGTCTTCGCTGATTAAATCGTAAGTTTCAACCTCTTCAGATTGAGGCAAAAATGCCTGAACATCTGTTGAGAACTCTACTTTTAGGAGGAATGGAGATACTATTAATGTGACTAATGCTACGACTAAAACAATCTGTCTCGGACTGTCAATTGGGAGTCGCGCATAACGCTCTAGCATATTGGCTGCATAAGAAGGGTGCTTAAAACCTGTCGTTACTTACCTAACCTTCTATTCCTTTGTTGATATGACCTTATAGCTCTTAAAAAATCGATTTTTCTCATATCTGGCCAAAATACATCTGCAAAATATAATTCGGAATAGGCTAATTGCCAAAGTAAAAAATTACTTATTCTTTCTTCACCCGAGGTTCTCAAAATCAAATCTGGATCTGGCAAATCACTAGTATAAAGATTAGATGAAATCATATCTGCATCAATATCATCTGCTTTCAACTCCCCAGCCTCTATCATTTTACCAAGTATTTTCATCGAGCGTACAATTTCTTGTCTCCCTCCGTAAGCCACTGCCAAATTATAATTGAAATTTGCATAGTCTTTAGTTTTCGATTCTGCATAATCAATTGCATCTTTAACTCTGGCAGGAAGTAACTCTCTATGTCCTAAAGCTCTAACTCTAATTTTATTTTGATGAACTCTAGGATCATCTCCTGCATTTCTAAATGACTCCGCAAATAAATCCATAAGCTTTCCCAATTCCTCATCGCTTCTGTTAAAATTTTCTAACGAAAAAGCATAAACTGTCAAAATTTTTATCCCAACTGAACGACACCAATCGGATAAATTTTCTAACGTATTCTTACCTTCAAGGTGTCCCTCATGAGGCAATAAACCAGCACTTTGGGCATATCTTCGATTTCCATCCATTATAACTGCCAAATGATTTGGTACGTCTCCATTCTTGACTTGATTCTCTAACCTCCTCTGATAGACTGCATATATTGGTGAAATTGCCTTCCGTGCTAATTTGAACACAGAAGACTCTAGATACAACATTATAAAACAACTTTTATAGGATTAAATGCGAGAAAACTATTTACTTGAATTAGGCGGTGAAAATACGAATTTGGGTAAACATGAAGCTCTCGAATTACTTAAATTCAGAAAATACAACCCTAAAATTGAATTTGATTATCAAAAAATAATCATCATTTCTACTTCAAATGAAATTGATGATAAGGTTATGTCTAGGTTATCTATGACAAGAAGAATTTCGAAAGTTATTTTCACTTCAACGAGAAATAATTTGCAAATGGCATTAGAAGATTTAGAAAAAATTGATATTGGTAAAAATAGTTTCGCTATTAGGCAAATTGGTACCCAAAATTTAAATGGAAAAAGTGCCTTAATATCTGTTGGGGAAAAAATTTCAAGCAAGAACAAGACTGATTTAAGAAACCCTGAGGTTACAGTACTCTTATACAGACTAAAAAGAACTTTTATTTCCTTAAATTATAAAGAATGGGAAACTGGTTACAAAAGATGTCTTGATCACCACATAAGCAATCGCCCATACTTTTCTCCAATTAGTATTAATCCAAGAATAGCCCGAGCAATGGTTAACCTATCTAATTGCAACGGAGAGGAACCGCTGATAGATCCTTTCTGTGGTACAGGAGGGATACTCATTGAAGCTGCAGATATGGGAATAGAGGTAACAGGAATAGATCTCAAAGAAAAAATGGTTGAATTCACAAAGGGTAATCTTAAACATTATGGGTTTAAGGGTAAGCTGATAGCTTCTGATTTTGGAGAAATAAGCAACCAGGATTTTAGCTCCATTGTTTGTGATCCTCCGTATGGTATAGCTTCTACTACTGGAGGCGAAGACATCAAAGATTTAATGAAGAGATGCTTAGACTCATTTCAAAAAAAGATGGCCAAAAAACAACGACTTGTACTTGCTGTATCTAACCCAAATATTGTTGAAAATCCAAATCTCAAGCTACTGCACAAATTTGAATGGTATATCCATAAATCTCTTACTAGAAATATTATTGTGTTAGAGAAAAATTAATACTTAACATTAACCACGATTTCATAACCCATCTCCCCATTTGTACATTCAATCACTATGATATAATCTCCATTAGGTTCTAATCTATTATCTGTAATCGACCAAGAACCGGTCCCTTCCTGTTCACCGGTAGCGTTTTCTAGTATATTGCCCTCTGAATCCTCCAAATACATATCAACTGTAGAAGAATCTAAATTGATTATTCCTTGCTGATCATCTGATAAGTTCCAATCAACATCAAGACTTATTGCGCCCGCTTGAACTGGAAATGTGATCGTCTCTGTTTGCCCTTCACTCAGACTACCACTAAATTCACCTTTGTAGTTACTTACCACAGTGACTGTGGTTACGGCTTCATCTGATAATCCCTCAGAATCAAAAACTATTAATTTAACCTCAAATTCACCCTCGGCAGGATAATTTCTTGTGACGACTTCGCCTTCATATTCTTTATTATCTCCTTCAAACATCCATACATAAGACAATGCATCGCCATCTGAATCTGTCGATTTCGAAGCTGTAAAATTAATATCTGAATCAACTTGTACCTTTGGGTTAGTTGGGTCAATTATTGCATTAGGGGCTGAATTACCTCCAGACTGTTCGCCATCACTAGAGTCATCATCATCTTCATTGAGAACAAATGCATAATAACCATAACCTCCTGAAACGCCAACTGCAAGTAGCAAAATTGTTAGTAGCAAAGAAATCTTCTTCATTATTAGTTACCTACTTTTAGCCTTATTAATAATTAACCTCGAAATAATTAAGTCTATGAGGAAAAGAATATAAATAGACCGCCCGGCTAGCGCAGCCTTGAGAATTTATTCCAAGAGGTAAACGTGTCCGAAGACCCAGATTTCAAATACATAATTCGCATAGCAAACTCAGACGTTTCAGGAGAGCAAAGACTAGGTTACGCTCTAACCTCAATCAGAGGTATTGGTTCTAGAATTAGTAACGCTATTATTCAGAAATTA
>JBJLCC010000003.1:0-17480 GCA_045567855.1 Candidatus Poseidoniales archaeon
TCATCTTCATCCCTGTCAGGATTGTTTTCTGAGCATCTGTCTGTTGGGAATACTTGGTATCCTTCGTAAGATTCTCCAGTGCTAGACTGAATACTTTCTTTTTCTCCAGTTTCAAATGCATAAGGTAATGATTCAAAATCTTCAATGTCGTGTAAATTATACGGTCCGAAAGCAAATCGGTTGTTTTCAATTCTCAAATTTAACTTTTCATATTCTTCTTCGGCTCTTTCATCACACTCTTCTCCTTCTTCTGCAGATTCCTCATCGTCACAGAACGCTTGATCTGCAATTTCCTGGAATACTTCGTCCATCCAAGTTTCTGGAATATACATCGGGAACATATCATTCCACTCTGTAATTACGTCTGGAAGGCCGTCGTCATTTCTATCAACAGTAATACTGAATGTTTCATTGTCATGAAGCTCTTGAAGTGCATCTGTAATTCCTGAGTATAATTCTTGCATTTCAGGTAACTGATCACAATCTAAATCAGGGCATATGGACATTTCTGGTTTTGCGATATCAATCTCTCCACCTATATCTCCGCTGATTGTTAACCTATCTAATTCGCCTTCCCAATACTTATTCTCGTCTAGAGGGAGATCCATGGCGTTCATAGGATTGTCGCCAAAGTCAAATAATAGATTGATACTCAACTCAGCATCCATTGACACTACTGCAGTTTCGTAAAGAACATTAATTGTTTCGTAACAGTAGCTTGCTTTTTCTTCTCCATCTTCTTCCCAGTCAGAGCAAGGGGAAACTCCACCTTCTCCTTCGTCTTCACCGTTTTCACAGTGCCATTCTCCATCGTTTACGTAATCTAGTGGATATGTATCTCCATTATCGCACTCAAATTCCTGGTCTGTGGAACCGTCACCGTCTTCATCTCGTGGTTCGTCGCTTCCATCTTCACATTCTACCGTGCCGTTGTTTGCTGCCTCGAACTCAATAGTGTTACCGTCTTCACATTCAAATTGAGGACCTGAAATTACTGCAAGAATATCTTCATCTTCGTAAGTCAGATTAGGTACATTTCTAAGTGTTAAATCTGCAGAAGCACCAAGTGCTACTGTAATTTGCGTTTTTACTAATTCATGTGTATCTTGTGTCCACCAAGTATCTTGAGTGATTTTAGCAATGTAATGCATGCCACCGCTCAATTCTGTATTAACTTCTTCCATTACGATTGGTTCACCTGTGTTATTATCAAACAACGCAATTTGACCAGAGTCGTCATCTTCTCCACACTCTTCGGTATCATCATTCCAGTCTTCATCAGCGCAATATGCTTTAATTTTTAAGTCATGTGTTCCTGCTGGAGGTAACATGCTTGTAAATTTAGTTCCAACTACGGTATGAGAATACAATGATTGCTCAGTTTGCATATGAACCATATTGTCGAAATCGTCTACAATTTCTCCAGTATAGAAAAATCCTAATACAGCTTCATTATTTAGTTCAAAAGAATCTAAGCCTAATCCTGTCCAGTTTCTAATTTGAGTAAAATTATCACTTTCAATAATCTCCTGAGTAATCATGTCCTCAAGCTCTTGGATTTCAGAATTTGCTTCTTCCATAAGATCAATTTCTTGACCGAATGCCCATGTGTCTCCTGTAGAGAAAGTAGGTCCTTCTTCGACTGCAGTAGATGCTTGTGCTCCTAAGAAACACAAAGCAACTAATATTGCAAAGGTTGTTTTTTGATACATAATTTTTCCGAGTATTGCGATACAATACGTTGACTATCAGGTTTTAAGGGATTATATAAAATGTTATCATAAACTTTTTTTGAAAAAGAGACACTGAGACCTTTGCTTCCACTCCAAAAAGATAATATGTATAACATACTTCTAAAATTTAAAAATAAGCCGTCGAATATCTTTTTTTCCAGTGGAAATGAAGGTGTATGTGACTTATTATATTATATACCTTTACATTTTTAAGATAATATGGTTCATATTTCTCAACTTATACTTGGAAGAACAGGTTGTGTAAGTTATATTGTTCTTTGTAAGAAAAAAAGAGAATGTGCAATAGTGGATTCGTTTGAGGGATTTGAAGAAGATATTCATGAAGAATTGAAAAGATTAGAATTTCCAATTGTAAAATATGTAATCGATACACATACTCATGCAGATCGTAAATCTGCATCAAGCTATTTTGCAGGAGAAAATGGATTAGACGGGATTGTCAAAAGTGAAATAACAAAATACAAAGGTAAAAAAATAGGAACTAAAGACGGCGATATCTTAAAAATAGGAAATGCCGAATTGAAAGTATTGTATACGCCAGGACATACTTATGATCATAATTGTTACTTAATTGAAGATAATCTTTTGTCTGGAGATTGTTTATTCATTGGAGACGTAGGTCGAGTAGATCTAGGTGGAGATACTCGTGAAAAAACAAAAATGCTTTACAATAGTCTGAGAAAATTGGAACAGTTACCTGGAGATACGAAGGTTTATCCTAATCATGTTGGAGCCGTTCATGCGATAGATTCTGAGGATAAATTTTCTACAATATCTAAGGAAATGAAAAACAACGAAGCACTACAAGTAAAAGACATAATGAAATTTTACACATATATGACAGACGGTTGGCCTGCTAAACCAGACAATTGGGAAGCGATAATTGAATATAATTTGAAAACTTAATTAGAGAATTATACCAATAATCAAAAACTTTGACTAATAATGGTACTTAACTAACACAACTGCCAGTTTTACCACTATTACTACCGTCAGGGCAGAGAGTATAGTACCATTTCACACCATTTAAAGTTGCATTTTCCAGATTTGCACCTAACATGTTGGAATAAGAGAAATCAGAATAAGACAAATTAGATCCGGTGAAATCAACATTAGTTAAATTGGTAGACCAAAAAGGTTTAAGATCGGAAAACTGATTAATACCCCATTCATCGAGCGCTTCTTCTGCATATTTGGAACAGTTAGTACTATCATTCATACAAGCATCGTAGTTCAAATATTCTTCATTATATCTTTTATGATTATATGTAAAATTAGAATTAGAAAGATTAGCATTGCTCATATCGCTGTCACTGAGACTAACGGCCTGAAAAATAGAATTAGGAACATATAAACCTGAAAAGTTAGACTCAGAAAAATCGTAATCAACTTCCTCACGATAATAGTCCCATTCTGAATCCTCATTTATAATCCAGGAATCATAAAGACTAATAAATTTATATGAAAAGTCCATTGACGGTCCAAAAATTATTTTCTTACTACCTATTTTCATACAGTTGTAAGTCTCTGGCAAAGATAAGGGGCAGGAAGAAAGATGGAGACCTAGAAAATCAATGAAGTTTGCCTCAGACATATTACTCTGGGAGAGATTAGATCCTGGCGGGAGGTCTACAGAGAGGTCAGTTTCAATAAAAGAAACATTAACCATACTGACTGCTTCTTCTGGTGTAAGAGTAAAGTTTGCATGATCTAGTATTGCATTATCAAAACTGATTTGTCCATACCCTATTGGGTTAACGGCAAAGTTTGCATTATCTAATATTGCATTATCAAAGGTTAGTTTATTATTTCCTCTATTGCTGCCGTAGAGAGTCATCTCGAAATTTGCATTTGTTAGATTTGCACCTTTAAACGAAATATCATAGTCACAATCTACCATTATTACATCATAATAATAACTACTATGGTAACCTGCATTCTTGACAGCACCTTGAAAATCGGCATTACTTAAATCAACATTATCAAAAATAGTCCCTTTAATGTCGGGAGAGTAAAAGTAAGCATTTTTTAAAATAGAATTAGAAAAGTCAACACACGCTAGGTTAGTTTCTAAGAAGTTTGCACCAGTCAAATCCCGATTTGATAAATCACAGCCTCGCAATTTCATGTTTGAAAAGTCCACCCCAACTAAATCAACGTCTGGACCCACAGTTTCATCATTACAATCTTCACCGTAATCAAGAATCTGGTTTTTTCGATCTTCCCAATAGAGTTCACTTTCATACCATAAAAGAGGCATCAATAATGAAAAGACTACTACCAAAACGATCATTCTTGTTTTGAATTTATCCCAATTAGCAGCTTTAATCTTTTCTTTTTGTGAGGGCTCAGAGGTACTTTGCGCACCCAGACCTGCAGCTAACATTAATATCAATGAAACAAAAGCAATAGAATAGCATGGAAGCGCATCTGCAAAAGTTCCATATCGAGGACCAAAATTACCGCTTGCCCATTGAGCAAATAAGAAGCCCACTGCAAAAGTAAAGAAAGCAAATAAACCAAGTATAATCTGAACAAAACGAGTTGCGCTTTCCCCCTTATTTGAATTACCTTCAACAAACATATTTTCGGGATCACTTTCAGTTTCTTCTAAATCGCCTTCAGTTTCTTTCAAACCTTTTTTCTCGAAAGATAAAGAAATAATAACAAGAAAAATAAGTATCGGATACAAAGATCTGACAAAGCTATCCCAACCGCCAGTATCCTCAATAATGAAATATATAAATTCTAAAGGCCCTAGAAGCAGGTATGGTAAAAGTATAAAATAAAGACACAGTTGAATAATTACTTTTAAGTATGAGTAATTATTAAAAAATGTAATTCCAGAATACGTTTTATCATTATATCTCAAATGGATGAATTTTGAAAAAGAAAACACAGTTATTAATGGTAAAATGGTAAAACTTACACCAACATCTTCCTCAAGTAAACTAGCCTCATTCATTATTTGTATAGAAACCCAAGTAGGACCTAAAAGAAGATATGAGAGATAGTACCATTTCGTTACTGACATGAACTCCGATTCCGAATAACTTTCATTAATTTCTTCATCGCCTTTTTCAGAAAGTTTAGAACCTTTTTCAGCATCATCGTCCATAATCACTAAATGTACAAAGACCACATAAACCTATGCTATTTTTTTAAAATAGAGAATGGCCAGGCCCTCTGACTAATTTTTTACAACCAATCCATGACATAATGCCCATGAAAAGAACTACTCCATAGAAAATTAATCTCCCAATGTAATTTAAATCATTCAAAAATTCATATGGAAAGCCACAGGAGACAGATCCACATGGAGCGGTATTATTAATTTGAACAAAAAATTCCATCCATGTAATGTATCCAATGAATATAACTCCAAAGATAGGCAATTCTTTTGAAGGGTTGTTGAAAGCTTTAGAGTAAAGAATCACTTCGTAAAATAAAAATGCAGAAGTCCCAAAATGCGCATAATAATCACTTAGAATTTGAAAAAAACTCCAATCTTCGGTTTGAACACCAAACCCACCAAACAATCGGATTAACCAGTAGAGTAGGAATACTAGGACATTAAGGACCATTGACCCAGGTAAAAGAAAATAGTAAGAAATAAAGTTGCGATCTCTTTCATTCATTAAAGCACATGTTGCTATTATAAAATTTAACATTAAATTCCAATTTGTTAAGAATCTTAGGCCCCCTCCCCAAGTAGCTCCTTCAATTTGAATAACGTAAGAACCATAGATAATATTTCTAACAAAAAAGTAAAAGGCTAACGAAAACGCCACAGCCCTGAAAATTAACCTATTGTTCATAACACACCAGCTAATTATTCCGATGCTAGCTTTAAAACTAATTGAATTTAGCGAAACCCATAATTCTAGGATTAGCTTCTAGTTGTACGATAAGAGGATTTCTTTTAGATGATTTATTCAAAACAATTGGAAAATCCCAATTAATATGCACACAATCACTTATTTCTGATATTCTGCCTACTATAAATTGTAAGTCACTACAAAGGTGTACCACATCTCCTACAGCCAAATCATTTTTCTGAAATGCAGCTTTATTTAACTCAAATTTAGAGTTAGATTCCACAGCAAATCTTTCATTTGAATCTGCCAAAATAGATCCCTTACCTAATAAATCTTCTCTAAAAGGTCCGACAGTTCTCATTGCCAAGCCTACTCTATCGCCAACATTTGCAACATCAACGTCCAAATCCATTACCTGTAAAGAACGAGCAATTGCATTGCCTTCTGAGCCTGCCAAAATCAAATCATCATGTTTATTGACTTTTCCGGATTGTACATGGCCAATAGCAACTAAACCAACACCCTTGACAGTGAATGCTTGGTCAACAGCCACTACAAAGCCGTCATCATCATTTGGTTTAATCAGATTAAGAACCTCAATTAATTTTTCTCTAATTAGAACTCCATCATTTTCAATAAATTCCCAATTAGAAAGTCCAGCCTGTTTTAACAATGTTTTTACCTGAGACTCATCAACCCATTCTCCTTCTGAGGGATTCATGAGTACAAGACCTTCTTTAATTCCAGCAGAAGCCATCGAAACTATAACTTCACCAAAAACACTGTCAACTTTGTTAATTTCAATTATTCCAAAATCTGAAACAGTAAGGGAGGTAAAGAACGGCTTAGGTTTATCAGGATAATTATTTGGCCTTAATATTGAAATGGTTGAAAATAATCCTCCTTCTTTCAAATCTTTGTAAATATAATTGTCTACATCTCTAGAATCAGATTTTTTTGCAATTGAACGCGCAACTTCATCACTTCCAACAAATAAAATATTCAGAACACTCATGAACTTATTCTCTCAGCCATATAGTTTAAAACATCTGCAAGACATTGTTTGTTATTGAAAGAGTCGATACCTTTCTTTTCTTTAACAAAATCAGAAAGTAAAGGCAAGCATCGAGTTAATTCATCGACAATAGTAATGTGAGCTGTTTGAGCCGTTCTTGATAGAGGATTCAAATCAATGGTGATTACTTTTTTCCCCATGTTCACCAATGCTTCACAACGATCACCATCTTCTAATGGAACAAGGACAACGTCTGCAGAACCTATTCCGTCAGAGCAACATTTGGCCCTTTCTGAACTTAATCCAGGAATTTTATCATCTGCATTTGCACCAAGAGCGTCAATTCCCATTTTTTTCATCATTTTGGTCAGTCCAGCGACTCTCTCTGGAGTTCTATGAAACAAGTTAACTTCGACTTTTGCCCCACTTATTTCGGAAAGTCTCGCCACTTCTCTAGCAGCTAATGCGACAACATTTCCGTTTACAGAAATAACCGGATTTTTAGCTTCAATCAAAGTAGAAGCGGCAGCTTTAATGGCACTTAACGCAGGTAAACAAGTTTGTTCACCTAGTAAATAGTCAAAAGCTTCACCTCTTCCGTGAGCTATTAATCCCTGTTTAGCAACAAATTCAGAAGCATCAACTAACTTTTCACGGGCTAGAAGTGATTTGTATCTTGGGTGATCTTTAGGAGGTAAAACCATTAATTTACATTAATCCGGCGTAAAAACAAATTGCACTCAATACAGTAAAAATAACCATAGGAGGAACTATGAGCCTGTCTACAAATCCTCTAAACAATCCCGAAACAATTATTCCCATTGTTAAAATAAATCCAACGCCCATAGAAACTAGTAAATTTTCTGCATCTGAAGTTGGCAAATCTCTATTGTAAATTGCAATGAATCCAAGAGTGAGAGCCAAACCTCCGATTACAATTCTAAGCTGTGCAATGAAATTTCTAAGTGTTTTTTCTTTTTCACTTGCATCACTTCCAAGAGCACCTAGTGTGCCCAAGATATCATCATCAAATTTCACAGGTATTGCATTCATTACAATTCCCATAAATGATAAGACGCCACCAACTATCAATAAAGCTAGACTTTCTTCCATGATATTCACGATTTATCCCTTATTTAAAAACTATGAAACGTTTCCAAAATATTTAGCAATACCAATTCCTGCTGCATAAGCTACAATTGTCATTATGATTCCAATCGCCATCGCGTATTCAAATTCCCAGTCTCTCCTCAGTAGTACAGGCAAAATCAAGAATAAAACCATAGAAGGAATTACTAACCAGAGAATACTTTCTGCAAAGTCTGCAACTTGAGCCTTGTCTTTTGTATCATTATACAACCAAGTCATTGACATAATGCTTGCGAGAGGTAAGGAAATTACCAATGCGCCAAATATTGTCGATTTTTTAGCAATTTCGCTTGCGGCGACAATTACGGCTCCAGAAAACAACCCTTTACCTAATAGATTCAACCAGTCCATATGAATCAACAAATAAGTACTATTTAGGAATAACTCAGCATTAAATAGTAAATTTAGTTGGAACTACAAATATTACTATCAATCTCATAATCGACAGATTCCAGCGCCCTCCACGCATCCTGACCTCTATCTTTAGGAGAATTAGTGTAATGCTGATCTCATTTTGAAATAAATTCACCTATAGTTTCAATAACTTTATCATCAGTTAATGTTCTCATGTGGCCCAAATCTGTAGTCATAATTAATTTACTATTTTTAATATCTTCATGAATTTTTTCGGCAACTTTAGGGTTAACTTGAGCGTCATCTTCAGAATGAATTATGAGACATCTTGATTCGATATCTGAAGCGAATTTATCTGGCCCGTAGCTGGTAGGCTTTCGACCACCCTTAGCTTCAAAAGAATTGAACATACTTTTAACATAAAAGTCTTCCGACAATCCAAAAAGAGAGACATAATTTCTAAAAATAGGCTCAATTTTGTACGCTCCTGGGCTAATAAGAACAATATTTCTAAAATTTTGACCCATTTTGATAGCATTTAGTGCAGCAACCGCACCTATTGAATGACCAATTATAGTATCATACGGCCCATTGTTCTTTGATAGATCGTAAACGACATCACAAAATTCGGGTAAGTGGCTTCTTTTTGACAAAGATTGGCCATGGGCAGGCATGTCAACCGCAGTTATATCAAAATTCTTAGATTTAAACTCATTAATAATCTTATGAAATTTACTAGCTCGACTACTCCATCCGTGGACAAATAGAATTTTAGGACCTTTTCCTCTTACATTATAAATTTTAACAGTTTTATCAGAAGTTTTTGAGAAAAAATCTAAAGAGCCATGATCCTTGTAAAAGCTCTTTTCAGCATCTGATATTCGATATTCTAACGGTTTTGTGAATATGTTCCAAAGGAACTTTGTAGTTAATTTTGTTGAAATTATACTTAGAAGTTTTACAGAAACGGAGAGCCATCTCGGCAACTTATAGAATACTTTAGCGCCTTTCTTCTGTGATTCCGTAATCTGGGAGTCGTTCAACTTAATTAGTCAGTCATCAAGCGACACGAGTAATCATCTCTGGAGTTAATCCAGTATCTGTTACAGCATAAATCATAACAGCAGCTTTTTCAGGATGATTTCGAATCTTTTTGATAATTAAACGGTTCTCAAACTCAGCAGCCATTCTTCCAACTTCCAGTTCAATGACTAGGTCACAAATAGCTTCAAGTTGACTGTGAATCTTCTGTTCATGTGCGCCGTCTGAAATAGTATACATTACAGTTCCACCATTTGCTTGTGCATATTCTTTAATTGTTCTTACAGCAGATAATACTTCCAAAGGATTGTAGTATTGCAAAAAGAAATCTAAAGAATCTATAACTACACGGAAAGGAGACTTTAGTTTAGAAATTTCATAAGTCATATCAGCTACGAAATTAATTTGATCAGATGTAGACCCATAAGACCCTAAATTTCTTAATTCAGACACAGAAAGACCTTCTTGTTTGAAACGTGAAGCCTGCAACTCACGAGATAGGACCTTTTCGAAATACTGAGTTCCTACGTTAACAATACGTAAGTCAGTGGCCCATCTGTATTGCTCAAAAATATCAATAAGCTCATCTGAAGTTTCATCAGTTGAGAAATATACTACAGTTTCAGAACCGACACCAGCTGAAGCAAATTGCTTTGATAATAGTTCCTTTCCAGAACCTGAACTGCCTGCTATTAAGATAGAACTTCCTAATACGACACCCTCTCCGTTGATTAATGCCTCATCTAAACGCTCAATTCCTGTTGAAACTATTTTTTCAGCCATACTTATTCACCTATCATTTTATCAGATAATAACTTTAATGCAGACGCTAGATCTTCGTCAGTTTGTTCTTTTACAGTCATTAACATACTGTAAATTTCTTTAATTCTCATTGAATTTCCTAAAACATTAATAAACTCTCTCAAAACTTTTGGATCAGAGTAAATACTGAGCCCATTTACAGAATCAAACATTACAAATCTACGTTTTGATTTTAGACGCCTTTCCAAAAGAGTAATATTCAAAAGAATAGATTCTAACATAGTCGGAGATTCAATAAACAAAGTTCTAGGATCTGAAGTATTTCCTCCAACTGTCATAGAAACAAGATCTACGAAATATAAATCAGAAAGATCTGCACCAGCTTCTTCTAACTCGGCCCTAATGTGAGATGAAGGCCTTGATGTGGTAACGTAAATTCCTCCTAATTTTTTACCAACTAATACAGAGACAAGTTTTACTGTATCTTCATGGAAATCTGCAGCGTTTAAACTAATACTGGTTAGCGTGTCACCGTCATTAATACTTTTGATAATGGATTGAGCAGTATCTTTGATACTCATGTAAACGCTTGTCCTCCATCTTGTCCCCATTTAAGGAGAGGAACGACGGCTAAACCAACTGGAGTTAGCTCAATAAGATGTCTAGCACGAGAGTGTTTAGTTCCACGCATTTTAACGACTTGTAAGCTTCTCAATAAATCTCCTTGACGTATGATGTTACCCATAAGAATTACTCCATCAGCAACAGCTTCTTCTACTCCAAAAATAGAATAGGTCTGCGTGTTCGAATCTACTACAGTTTCTGAAATAAGCATAGTAGTACATCCAAAAGTACTCAAGAATTGACTTAATCTAAATATGAAATTACGGATACTTCCTTTGTCAGGCAATTGATAACAAATAGCAGTGATAGAATCAATAACAAGTCGTGTAACGCCTAATTCGTCTACAATATCCTCGAATGCACCAAGCAATGCTTCCATATCTTTTGAAGAGTAAGTTCCATCCAATCTTTCAACGCCGAGCCGGTCATTAATAACAGTCAAATCAAAAATATTCAGCCGTCCATCTTTGACTAGCTCGTCGTCAAAGAAACCATATGTTTGTAAATTTGACAACATTTTTGACGAAGGTTCTGTAACCGAAATGTAGCAACAGGTCTCTCCATTTTTTGCACCATTAATTAGGTATTCCATAGCTAAAGTTGTTTTTCCAGAACCTACAGTTCCGGCTAACAATACAATATTTCCGATAGGAAGTCCACCGTTCAAAATACGGTCAATTCCCTCAATATACGTCACACACTTTTCTCTAGGACGTCCACCGCGGGGGTCTAAGCTTATTGGTTTTGTTACGTCTTTTTTAGCCATTTAAATCACTCGTCTATGATAAATTGGTCAACAAGGTATTGTCGAACCCTCTTTTTCAATGTTCTCTCAGTAATGCCTTCGCTGCCAGCATTATCATGCATAATTTGCATTTCTCGTTGAATCTCAACAGGCAATTCAGCCCAATTAACAGGCGGCTTTTTTGGTAAAAGACCACGAAGGTCTTTTGGGTTTGCCTGTGCAAATATTTTTTCAAAGCGCTTTCTAATTTCTGTTTCGAAAAAATTGTCAGCTTCTCTCTCTACTTCATTGTAAGCTTTGATCAATTCTTCTTCTATAATTTGTCCTAAGTCTTCTAGGAACACTCCTTCTGGTAAATATTGGTGATACCAGCTTCCATCCTCGTGGAGAGCGTCCATGTGAGTTCGGTTATAAACATCAATAAGCGGAGTTTCATATTCTTCTTTTGCCATTAACTATCCCTAATCTTTCAAACTGGGGGCTTATAAGATACTTAGCCCCGTCATTAAGCGGGCGTAATTTCGTAGTCAAGTAGCATAACTTCAACCAAATATTCGACTTCTTCACCATTATCTGTATGGGTACATCCTAATTCATCATTACTTTCAGCTTCAACGTTAATTTCCAAAAAATAGAGCCCCAATCCGGCACCCTTTGAATCCAGTTCATTTTCAATTTCAGATTCAGACATGTCTGTTGCATTGCCTGAATAAAATAAAGTAGAGTTGAACCATTCAACATTTAGAGAGTGTGAAGAACTTCCTTGACCTTGATTTTCATCACTTCCGGTCTCGTTATATTCATCGTGAGTTATAGTTCCAGTAATTGTATCTGGATCTGGTTGTGAAGCCCCAGGCGCAGCACAGCCAGCCCCACTACTAGTTTCATCTTCACTGTAGGTTAATGTAACAACAACACCTACCACATTCCGATTATTGGTAGACCATTCAATATTGTTAGTATTAAAATCAATCATGAGAGTTTCGCCATCATTAACATATTCGGTACTATTTCCTAACATTTCATAAGAGAGATCTCCAGAAATTGAGTAATTTCCGATACCACCTCCGATTTCTGTTGATTCAGGTGCTCCAACTAGATAGACAGCTTCAGCAGCTCCAAACGGAATCAAAATGGCTGCAGCAACAGCCCCGTATTGGCTTTTCTTAGGCAATTTAAATCGTCCCAAAGGAGCTATTTTTGGGCTTCTCATGTAATTCAGGGTAAAATGTGTTGCAAATGCAGCACCCATTCCCGGAACAGAAGGAAAGACCCCATCAGCACCATCATACCCAAGCAAGGTCCATAGAAAAACACCACTAAATGCAGCAACCATCATTGATATGGAATGCGTAGTATCGGGCTTGTACCCAGCCCATCTAATGATGAGAAGGGGAACAAAAACACCGCCCAGTCCGTATACTGCAAAAACGACTAATTGGAATACAGAATCTCCACCAGGAACATACAAACCTCCAATTGAAATTAAAGTAGCGAAAGCTGCAACTGCAATTGTAACTTGTTTTGTTGTTTTATGATCTTGATTCCACTCAGGCTTAATGTCGTCTGTGATTGCAGCAGTACAAGCTAAAACTTGGCTGTCAGCAGTAGACATGGTAGCTGCAAATATTGATGCTAAGATCATTCCGACTCCAATAGCCGGCATAGTTTCCATCGCCATCATAGGCAAACCAAGTTCAGCGTCAAAATCACTTTCAGTAAACAACACACGGCTCGCCAATCCAATAATCAACATCAAAACTATGAAAGGCGTTTGCCATACGAAAAACCAGATCATAGCTTCTTTTCGATCTTTATCGTTTCCTAAAGTCATAACTCTGGAAACCACTTGGGGCTGTCCAGCAACGCTTAAACCACCTAAGAAAAAAGCAGCTATCCAAAGACTTAGACCAAACATCAAGTTAGGAGGCAATAGATTAGTCAAGGCAGGATCTTGCGCATTTAATCCACTTTTAAGTCCTGATAAGCCTCCGACTTCTTGAATACTTATCCAGCATAAAATCGTCGAACCAACAAGCATAACACATGATTGAGCTGCATCGGTCCAAATTGAAGCTCTGATTCCTCCAGCGTAACAGTAAGCTACAACCAATACAAATCCGATTAAGATTCCAATAACTTCAGGCCATCCCATCATTACGAAGAGGGCTTTCCCTCCAGAGGTAAGTTGGGCTGCAGCATAAATGCTCAAGAATAAAACAGATAATACTCCTGCAAGTTTAGCTTCGGGCGCTCCAGCTTTTTCTGCAACCAGCGAGGATAGTGAGCGAACACCTCTTTCGTTTCCTTCTTTTTGTATAAATTTGTACAACCACATCCATGCAACAAACTGTCCGATAGTTGACATGAAAGCCAAAAATGCAACAGGATATCCTAGTGTATAGGTAAACCCTATGAAACCAATGAACATATATCCTGAATTCCAAGTACTTACAGCAGATAAAGCAGCGAGAGAAGGACTCATACCTCTACCTGCAACTAAGTAATCATCAGTTGTATCTTTTTTAACTCTAACAGAAGCAAGACCAACTCCTGCAAAAATACTCATAAAAAATATGAATGAAAGTATTACAGCAATATCCATAATTTATCCAGTTACTAGAGGAAGAACATAATAAATTGCTAAGAAGGTTCCTAGTAGAGCTTCACCTACAATACACCCTGTTGCGATCATGTAAGTGTTTAGCAATCTCATAGTTCTTTGTTTCTCACTCAATCCCTCTTTCTCAACGGCTACATCGAGAAATCGAGCTTCCCAATAATCTCTCAATGCTCCACCAACAACCATTGGGAGTGTAACTACCATTGGTAAATACATTCCAAGTCCAAAAGCAGTTCCCATTCCAGTAAGTAGTTCCATGAATATTCCGATAACAATACCAACAGCCAACAAGCCCCATGGAGTTTGACCTCCTAACATAATTTGTGCAAAAGCAGCAAAGGCATTTGCTTGAGGTGCATACAAGATTAAGTCTCCTCTTGCCAAAGCAAGTGAAAGTAGGCCTGCAAAAAGAGCTGCAACAATAGTCCCTGGAACAATTCCTACTAATTCAGTTTTCATGATGTGCATTGGTCGATTTCCAACATATAATCCGGGTTTGTAATCACCAATAACAGTTCCAGACATTGAAATTGCACCGCCGAAAACAGTAGTTCCTACTAGCGCAAGAATTGCAGTATCGCTTTCGTTTAATCCAATTGCTTTGAAAACTAAAACAAGCATCAACAGGACAATAAAACTAGTTCCAGAAACAGGTTCAATACTAGTTTCACCCATTACTTTTACAGCAATTGCACCTAGTGCAAAAGTAGTTAAACATAAAACTAAAGAAAAAATAAAAGATGCTAAAAATCCAAATTGAGTTGCGAAAGTAATTGTTATTCCTACAAGAGAAACAAGTAGTAACACAGGAATATGACTAATTGGCCATTCATACCATCCTTTTCCTTTTACATAATCCTTTCTGGAAGCATCATCGCCTTCTCCTTTGAAAATATCAATTACATCAGAAGCTGTAGTCCTGAATACAGGCGCCATCTTCAGTAACCCAGTAATTCCACCTCCTAAAATAGCTCCAATCGCCATAGGCCTAGCAACATAGCTGTATGACATGATAGACCCCATTGGGGAATATTGACTAATTGAATGGTAATTTCCATCTAATGGATAATAAAAGGGATAATCGTATTGATATGCAAGAGGAGTTACTACAAACCACGTAAAGAATGTTCCTAAACTAACTAAGAGTGCTACTCTAAATTTCATAAACCAACCAATAGCCAGCATCATTGGAGTCAATCCAAAACCAAGCCAGGTGTAATTTGTTAATGAATTACTCATAGGTACAGTCAAATCTCCTCCATCGTACCACTCAGTTCCTGCCAGTGCAGAACTTAGAACCGAAGTTTTGATTTCCTCTCCAGCAGCATCGTTTGAACCAGTTCCTAGCAGTGGCCAGTCTCTCAAAAATGTGAAAAACATAACAATTGCAGTTGAAATACCAACTAGGCGAATAGAATGCATAGCACTCTCCATTCCGCCTTCTTTGGCAGTTTCTCCAGCAATATCCATTAGTTTGATATTTGCTTCAAATCCAGGTAAAGGCAACGGATCTTCTACCAACCAAACTCTTCTGAAAATTATAAAATATAAACAGCCAAGAAATCCACCTAAGATTGAGGCCACCATTGCAACTCCAGCTAAGGCCCATGAATCAGGTAAAAGTAAAGATGAATCAATAAGTTGTTCACCGTTCATTTCATATTTTGGAGAGTAAGCTAACAGATAAATTGCAGGATATGTGAATACAAATCCAGTACAAACCATCGACGCACCTGTAGATGCAGATGCTGAAAGATTAACTTCTCCAGGAGTCCATCTTAGTGCCATTGCAGAAAGGTAGGCAACGTACCATGATCCAGATACAATCATTCCAACTTTTAGCCCAACGTATTGATTTATTATAGCAAAAATAATACCTATACCTAATCCTAGTAACATTTGGTTCCATTTCCACTTGGTTGTACCAAATCCGTCACCTCTATTTTTTTCTTCTAAGTATTCTTCTAAAACTTCAGTATTGAAGTTGGCATACATTTCAGTATCGAAGTAATCTAGTGTCCCATTTTCTATCGCTTTCAATCCTTCAGGAGTTGGAGTCTGGCGATAAGCAGAGGTTCTAACTTTACTCATGAGATAACTAATACAAGTTAGATGGGTATTAACTATTGTGTGTAAATTATCTCAATAAATCGAAATATATTCTTTCAAGTATTTTTGATTGCGTTTCCCAATCGAAATTATCTTTGATTAAGCTAGGGCCTTTCTTCAACGCATTTTGTAAAAGATTATCATTAGTAATAATTTCAGAAATTTTTAGGGAAAGATCTTCAGCACTATTTTTATCAAATATAGTAACAGGCAACCCAGCGTCTACCCATTTTTGATTAGCAAGAATATCACTAGCTACAACCGGAGTTCCACAAGCAACAGCCTCCAAAACACTAAGCGGAATACTATCAGACAATGATGGCGAGATTACGAGTTTGGCTTTTCCTATAATTTTAGCTAGTTTTTCTATTTCCAGTTGTCCGGTAAATGTTACGTTTCCACAATTATTCAAAATATCTTTACATTTTGATTCTAAAGTTCCTCCTCCACACAAAATAAATTCCCATTTGTCTAATTTTGAGCTTAGCGATGCAATTGCTTTTGAAACAATGAGAGGATTGTAAACTTCTTCAAATCCCCTTGCAAAAACGATGGAATTAGATTTTTCCAAAGGAATAAAGAGAGAGCAATCTACCCCCATAACATTTGGGTTTAAATTTTGATTAACTTTCCATTCTTTGATTAGGTCTATCAATAAGGGTGCGCCAATTACAGCATCAGATTGTTTGACCGTCTTTTTTATGATCCAATCCAATAATTTAGATTCTTTCGGTGCCAGTAAAACATCAGAACCCATTGCAGTTACTACTTTTGGGTAGTTAGAAATTCTTGACGAATACATACCATGATTAACCAAGGAAAATCCATGCACAATATCAGGTTTAAACACATCAATTTCATTTTGTAGTTTTTTTGTAGTACTTCTAACAGCACTTCCTAGATTGAAAATTAAGCTTCTATCAAGCGCAGGCTCTGGACCAAAATATATGCAGTTTTCACCTTCATTTAATGAAAAAATTTGAACTTTGTGACCTCTATTACGTAACCAGTTCACCCATCGAGTGGTGTGAATGCTGTTCACGTTGGCAACAACTGCGATACGTAAGCTAGAAGTCATGAAATGAGTACTAAATCCATAACATGTGAGTTTATAACCTACTCCTTTCTCAAAAAATAGATGGAACCTTCGCGAAAAATTATAATGCTCATTTACGGAAGGGCATTTTCATTTTTTTTAAGTTTATTAATTCCATTTTTTTTAACTCGTATTTTAATCAAAGAAGATTATGGATCTTATCAGCAATTGATAATGATATACACAATAGTTCAAGCAATTTTTATATTTGGAATGCCTCAATCTTTACTATATTATTTTCCTAGGAAGGAAACACATGAACACCCACTTCTAATCAAGCAAACATGGACAATATTGTTATTTTCATCATTAATAGTAATGGCCATATTTTGGTTAGGTGCCCAAACTATAGATACTCATCATTTGAAAGAATATTTGGTTTTGTTAGGA
>JBJLCC010000004.1:0-15147 GCA_045567855.1 Candidatus Poseidoniales archaeon
CCAGTACTCAAACCACCTTCTCCCTCAAAAGCAAAAACTTTCACTTCTTCAGTTCCTGCCAATTTATGAGCTAAAGCTGCACCTGCGGCTGCAGGAGAGCCGTGTCCGCTTGGTCCCGTGTTAAATTTGAAGAAAAGTGTTTTACCTTCCATTTCCGCATGGCCTGGAAGCCCTTTATTCTGTCTTAAAGTCAATAAATCTTCCCAGACCAACTGAAACTCATCACCGTTTTTTACTAAATATTTAGAATCTTGTGTTTGATCAAATTTAATTCGAAGTGATTCATTTAATACTGCCAATGTCGCATAAACCATAGGGTTATCATGACCTGCAACTAGTACAAATCTATCAGAGAAACGTTTAGTTGGATCTCGAATATCCCATCGCATGGCTCCAGATAATAAGGTAATTAGCATTCCATGAACTTTTGAACGAGAACCTCCCGGGTGACCACTTTGACTTAAATTTAATGTAACGTCTATGCACTGGTCAATTAAGTCCTTAGTAATTTCCCAAAATTGATAATCTTTTTTTAGCTCAGAAGGAGTCTTCATATATTTGGGATTAAAGTATTGTTTTTAAGTTTCTGCTTACTAATCAATCTTCAACCTGTCTTGCTAGATATCCTCTGGAAAAGAGAATCTGAATGACAGACCAGAGCATAAAGAAAACTAACACTGATAGTGCCTGACCGTAAATTGTATTGTATTCTATAGAATTTGAGAAACTATATGGCAAAATAGTACCTAATAAATCATGAAATAAGAAAGCTAAAGATGTTAGTATCATCGCAAATGCTAGAGTGACCAGTAATGTTGTCAAGAACCAAACTAAAACATCTTCATATTCCTTAGAATAAGACATTACTCTTGCCAATCTACTATACCTTGCGTGCCCATAGCTCAATTCTAAGTACAGAATAAAACTAAAAACAAATCCTAAAATTGGGTAAATTTGATCATTAGTGTTACCTGATAAACCAAGAGGCATAGATAATATGAAAAAGGCAGATATTATTTGATTGCTTATTTTATTTTGCCAAATACCAACCATTCCCGTTGAAACTGGTAGTCCAATAAATACCCAAAAAAGTATTTGCTGAAGAGGCTCATATGGTACCCATTCTACACTAAATACATAACCAATAAAGATTAGTACAAAAAATGAAACAATACTCATTAAAACATAATCATAAATTTTCTTACTGGAACTTAACAAAATGTTTGTAGTTCCTAGGAATAATCCTACCAATATTCCAGCTATAACTGAAGTATTTAACTCATTAATTACATTACTGTTGTACAAGCTACTAGTAAACCCATCAAGTGCGCCAAAAAATAAAGAATCCTCGATTGGATTAATTAAATAAGCAAAACTTAAGCTGAGCATCAACGATAAAGTCGCTATGGATTGCATAATTGCTAAAGTATTACTTGTTTGCATTAACGTATTACCTCTGCTAATGATGTAGATAGTACCGAATCTGGATTCCAGCGCATAGCTCGAGCTCCTAATGAGCGAGCTTCTGTAATCTTATTTTCCAATGAGGCTGAAGCTGTAAAATATACTGTTGGCGATATTATCCTTGAGTCTCTATCGTAATCTAAAGTATCTGGTGCTATAACTGTGAGTTTGAAACCTCGAGCTGTAATCTCACGTAATGCGGTTGCACTTGTCTTATCATTTTCTAGTGTAGATATTACCATTACTGGAGAACGAGGCGTAAAATTCCGGAGATCACCTAATACGGTATGTAATCCCAAAGACCCTGCAGACTTAATCTCTGCTAAGGCGGTTAGAATCTTAAAAAGATGTCTTTCTCCGGTATCTGGTGAAATAACATTTACTGATTCACCATAAGTAATCAAGCCTACTCTATTTCTCGTCCTCAGAAAGAAATTAACTAAAGAGGCTGCAGCTTTACATGAATAATTAAGAGGATTCCTCAAAATTGTACCCGTACCTGTAATCTCTCGCGCATCCAAAACAATCATTATATCTGAAATATCTTCTCTTTCAAACTGATTAACCATCAATTTCCTTGTACGGCCAAAAACTCTCCAATTTATATTCTTGAAATCATCGCCAGGGAAATATTCTCGAATTCCATAGAATTCCCCACTAGTTCCTATTCTTCTTATTGGCATAGCACCTTGATACATTTTTGGAAAGTCTGTTGACAGATCAACGCCTTCTATTTCCTCAATTTGAGGTAATACGACTAAACTAGACTTAGATTCAATTTCCGATTCGTAGTAAAATAAAAATGAAGGATTGTATATTCTTAATCTAGGATTTCCTAATCTAAATTGACCTCTTAATCTACAATCAAGTAGATACTGATTGACTACCGTTTCATTCTTTCTCAAACGAATTACGCTGTGATTTAATCCAGAACGAACTTCAACTTCAGAGGGCAAATTGTCATAAATCTCTAAAAAACCCACTGAGCGGCCTTTATTTTGAACAACTAAATCAATACTAACATTACTATTTTCAAATACTTGATCATCGTTAAAGCTTCTTGTAACTTTAACGTCAATAGGTCTTGTATTAACAAGACTATGAACGGCTACAAACGCCAGTATAGCTGTTCCAAGTAAAAAAAGCTGAAGATTGTTAATGAAAGGAGCAAACAATACAAGAATGACGCCTAAACCAACGTAAACAATTGCCTTGCGTGTCCACATTGCACTATTCCACAGTTACTGCAGGAACTTGGACTGTCATAAGCAATTCACCTATAACTTCTTCAACATTTACACCGCGGATACGTGCCTCTGGCTTAAGAATTATTCTGTGACCAAGTACAGGAATTGCAGCTCTCTTGACATCATCCGGAACAACGTAATCTCTACCTGAAAGAACTGCCAACGCTCGAGACAACTTAAACAAACCAAGACTTCCTCGAGGACTTGAACCTACAGCAACACGAGGATCTCTTCGTGTGGATTGAACTAAATCTACAATATACCTCATCACTTCCTTCTTAACAAAAACTTCCTCAATTGAAGCATGCATCTCATCTACTTTATCGGGAGTCGCTCTAGATTTAACTGTAAATGAATCTTTTTTTCTTTGTGAGCGTCCCTCAAGAATGCCTGTCTCAACATCTTCATCTGGGTACCCTACACTCAGTTTAATTAAAAAGCGATCCATCTGAGCCTCTGGAAGTGGATATGTTCCTTCGTACTCTATTGGATTCTGGGTTGCTAAAACAATGAAAGGAGATGCTAGCTTATGTGTTGTTCCCTCAATGGTAATTTGTTTCTCTTGCATTGCTTCTAATAAAGCAGCTTGAGTTTTTGGAGGAGCCCTGTTGATCTCATCCGCTAAAAGAATATTACAGAAAATAGGTCCTTTACGGAACTTAAACTTATTTTTTTCAGGATCAAAAAAATAAGAACCTGTGATATCTGCAGGTAGTAAATCAGGAGTAAATTGTATCCTCTTGAATTCACACCCTAAAGCATCAGCTAATGTATTGGACATTAGTGTTTTTGCTAAACCTGGAAAATCTTCAAAAAGAATATTGCCATTAGCTAAAATGCCAGCCATTACCATCTCAATTGTTTGTTCCTTTCCCAAAACTACATTAGAAACTTCATCTGCAATTTGTTTTGCAGACTTATTAGTCTTCTTAACTAAGTCAAGAGATTGACTAGAATTTTTCTCTATGTCTTTTTTGCTGCTCAATTTACCACGCACTCAATTTTTTAGCTATACTTCTAAGAATATCTGGCCTTATTTCTTGTGGATTACCCAGAAGCATCTTGATATCTTCATCTAAGGCCACATTATAACGATTAAGGACGTCTGGCAATATTCCCATTCGATCTTTTCTCGACTTATCATCGAATTCGTAAACTTGATATTTTAGCCTTAATCTTTCCAAAAAAACATCTTGAAGTGCAAGAATTCCTTTGTCAAGACTGTGTCCATATGAACGAAGAGGTCTAGGCTTTCTAATATCAAAAATATGATACCAACGCTTTGGTTCGGCTTGTCTCATTGATAAACCCATTGTCAAAATTATAACTAAAACTAGAACATTTAATCTAATTACTTGAATTATCAAAGTATCACCTGCCAAGAGAAAATAAAAGCCTAGGGCACTTTGGAATAAACTAGCGCCAAAGGATTCCTGCGTATGTCTAGACTCATCAAACAATATTTCGCCCTCACTTCCTATCATTGACTCTATCAATTTTAGTAAAAAATCTGAATTTCTGTCCTCATTCCACATCATATTAATAGGTAAACTAGAATCTGAAACAAAAACGGCAGTTCCCAATTGAACGCCATCTGCCGATTTCATATCACACCTCATTCCAACGGTAAAACCTTGTGGACCTGAAACTTCGTCTTCAGGAGTTATTAATCCATCATCATCTGAATCAATCCAGGAATTCTTTGAAGTAGTAATGAATATTTGTTTATTCCACTCAAAACCCTGACTCCAAAGATTAACATACTGTGAACCTAAATCTCTAATTGCAACGGGCTCATTCAGAAGAATGTTATAGGATTGGCCATCAACAAAAGCTGTCGTAGGAATCAATGATAAATTATCTCGATAATTTTGATCCCATAATCTATGTTTTACAAATTCTATCGCAAATAATTGGGCAATCGTATTAGAGTAATCAAAATCGCCAAATACTAGGATACTACCTCCGCTTTCCATATATCTTGCTAGTATCTCAAGTTCTAGTGAAGAATACGGCGATTCAGTCCCTACTATTACGAACAATGTAGAAGAAGGGTCGGAAATCTCATCAAGTACTCCAGGATTAGATAATACTGCACTTACATTATAATTTGAATCTGGACTCTCCTCTAAACTTTTTCTAAAATTAGAGATATCATTCCAATCATCATCATAAGCTGATAACTGTGGATCTCTCTCTGCAACATACTGTAACAAAGGAAATAAAACTAGAGTACAAACTGCAATGGTCGCAAAAAGAATTATTATACCTGAACGGCTAGAAATTTTCATACTATTCTTCTACAGCAGAATCATTTAGATCTAGGCTTTCAATTACAGTTCTAAGGGAAGATACTGCATTAATTCGATGATCATCATCCAATTCTTTTTTAGTGTAATCGGCTTCCTCATAAAGTATAGTTAATCGTGCAACAGAGTCTTGATCTAATGATAAGGCGGATCTAAGTGCCTCCTGAAACTCTCTAACTGTCTCAAAATGTCTCCTAAGATATCCGTGACCTTGTAATACTTTACACATCTCTTTGTAGGAGAATACAATTGAATCTCTATAATCCATATTCGCTTCCAACGCCAAAGCTGTAGATTCCAGTATTCTTTGAATCTCTCGAAGATGGCGTTCGCGATACCATTTCCAACCAAGTAATACTCCTGATGAAGCCACTATTGCAGCTCCAACAACTACCCATAGTGCATAATTTGATTGTTGGGAAGGTGCTCTGTAGATAATTGTAGATTCAATATCACTAGCTACATATTCTTCACTTCCTGTATAATTTACAATAACATTCATAGGAACTGTAACATTTCCCGAAAAGTACGAAGTAAATGTTGCTGTACCATTAAAGTCTGTAACAACCATTGTAGTCATTCCCAACGGTTCAAATGAAATCAATAATGGAGCTCCAGAAACAAAAGTACCATCATACATCTGAAGAGTAACAGCTCCTGTGAACTCTTGTTCATATTCTAATGAAGCTGGAATATTTAATGTCAATAATGTTTGGCCTTGAACAAACAATTTAGAATTTGTACTATTTCCAATGTAATAATTGTTTCCAAATGATTCAACCGTCAGATTATGATAGCCTAAAGACGTGCCAAATGGAATTTCTAAATCTATTTTAAATTCGCCAAATTGATCTGTTTTACCTATTAAAGGAAAGCCAGAATCTAAAGTTAATCGAACTTCTAGGTTTGAAACCGGGCGTTCTGCCTTATCAAAAACAAAACCCGAAATTGTCTCTGTTGTATTTGTCATTGAAGAATAATCAGGTAATTCAAGTCTAATATTATGAGAAACTTGTAGAACCCAACTTGAAGTAGACGAAAGGTAAAATTCGTCAGGAATGTAAGTAATTACTATTGTATTAGGGCCTGCAATACTTTCATTCGGAACTAAATAGGTATTTTCAAAATAACCATTCGAATCTGACTCTAGAGTTTCTATTAAAGAACCATCAAATGAAAAACTTAACGTTGCCTGAAGTGGATTATTCATATCATCTTTTAGAGTTCCATTAAACGTAAAAGTTTCACCAACAATAACCTCTGAATCTGAAACTAACACAATATTAGTTGACGCCAAAACTCGAACTTTCTGCTCAGACGATACTGGAAGGTAATATTCATAACCTGAGTAATCCCATTTTGCAATATAATTACCCAATACATTTACTGGGGACAAGGATATATTTTGTTCAATGAAACCATCTAGACCAGTAACTAAAGGATATTTCTTATTATCAAAGGTTAAATTAACGTGCTGGTTCACCATCGGATTGCCTAAATCATCAATCAAAAAAGAACTTAAGAAAAATTCTTGATTCCTGAAAACCTCTATCTCGTCAAACACAAAATCAGTAGAGGCTAATATCTCAGAATTTAATGCGTTATTGGATTCAACATAAAAGTATGAACCGCTGAAACTTGCTGCAAGATTATGATTACCTAAAGTGGTACTTGCTGGAACTACAAAATTAAAGCTGTAAAGGCCTAAATCTTGTGTAGTAACATTACCAATAAAATTACCATCCAAGTAAAAATCTAACTCTAAATTTGAAAGTCCTACTCCTGCAGCATCTCGAAGATATCCTGAACTTAAAGAAGATTGATTTCTGTAGCCACCGAGCCATTGGATCACTATTTCAGTTTCTCTCTGAATAAAAACTTCGACTTCATCCGACGATTCACGAAGATAATTTTGGTCCTCTACCTTGGAAATTAAAGAGTGATTTCCCACTTGAGTATCATAAGGTAGTTTGAAACTGCCTGAGAACTCTCCGTTAATTGATTCAACAGTAGTTCTAGTTATTCCGTTCCACAAAATCTTTATGTCTCTGTCTAAAGCAACGCCCAAATCATTCATAATAAAGCCATTAAATGATACATTGTTTCCTGCTATCACTGACTCAGTAAAATTACTAATTTCAATGAAAGTACTACCCCATATTGTGTAATTTGTAATGTAATTTGATGGAAGATAATAACCGAATCCTCCGAAGTCAAGTTCAACAGGAATTATACCAACTGGATGATCTAAATCTGAGCAACTCCAATCATCTTCACAAACAAAACTAAAGCTACCATTTGCGTCCCCGGTAACATATCTCAAATAATCTCCATCCCAAAAAATATTAACTTCAATATCTTCAACAGGTTGACCTCTGTCATCTAGAATCGAGCCATTAAACCAGATAGTTGAACCTCGAACTAACTCTGTATCTGGGATCATTATTGATGTTTCAGAAACAACTGTAAATTCTACAGTTTCAGTTGCATTATCATAGTAAGGCTGGGTAGAATTATCAAAACTAACTTGAACAGTAACTTTACCTAATAATTGAGCATTAGGAACCAGATAAATTTTTGAATATGAACCGCCAAATCCAGTCGTAGATTTTCCATCTACCTCATTATCTCCCCAAATAAACGATAAATCAATTCCAGATATAGCAAGAGAATTTTCATCTCGTGCAAATCCTGTAATCTCTATTTCTTGATTTCGTAAAACTTGCTCTTCATTTAGTTCAATAATGACTTTTTTATGGAAAAATACTTCTTTTTCAGAAATTGCTCCCAAATTATAACCTAGTTCTGAATAACTTAGTTTCAACTTATGTAAACCTACTCCTAAATATGAAGATTCTGGAATATACTGGAAATTAAAGTTGCCGTTGGTAACAAAAGATTCTACAAAAACATCATCAAAATAAAATATTACAGTTCCCGTGAAAAGAGTTCCATTATCCATTGAAAGATTACCTGAAACAAAGAACTCATCACCAGCATAGAAGTGAGTTTGATCAACCTGAAAATTAATAACTGTTTGTTGATAAACTTCAACCAATTGCGAAGCGAAGGAATTCTTGTAAAAGTAATTGCCACTAAAATTTACAGCCCAACTCAAGTTACCAAGAGAGGTGTCTAGAGAAACTGGATAATCGAATGAAAAGTCACCATCTGTTTCAGTAATAGCCGTTCCGACAATTTCACTTTCCCAAATAAATTGAATTTCTTCACCTGCAATTGGTTCTCCCAGGTGATCAACAAGCTCTCCTTCCAAAGAAACTATTTCGCCTCTTGTGATCTTTAAATTGTTTGTATCTATTTCAATCGAACTAGTACCAAAAACGGTAAATTCTAAATCAAAACGCTCGTCGGGTAACGTTGCTGATTCACTATCAAACGAAATAATTACTGTATAATTACCTGCTGACAAACCTGAAGGTACAGATAACTCTGTTGACCAATCAGTTTGACTAACATCAAAAGTAATAAGTTCAAAACCGGCAACCTCAACGCTAATAGCGCCATTACCAATCGCCGTATCTGCGATACTGCCGTTTACCCAGAATTTATTACCAATATATTCCTCGCCGGGTTCTAATTCAGCAAATAAGTCTACCGTAGAATCTAATATAACTAAATCTGTAGACTGGCTTGTTGAATAAACATAATCTCCGTCTGAACTTTCATATGACACGTAAATGTGGTAATCTGTATCTGGAGTAGGTTGCCCATTCTCCGGCACAGTCCAACTAAATATGAAATTACCAAATTCATCAGTTACTGGTTCACCACTAATTTCTCCAATATTACATAAAATTGGAGTCCAACCTGCATTACAATTAGTAATCCCGTTGTAAGTATCCTCCCATAGAAAAATTGTCAGCGTCTTACCTTCCACTGGTATTCCTCCTACGTCAAGAAGAGTACCTGAAACGATTAAATCCTGTCCTTTACCGACGGAATCTGGATTGTTCAACGTAAATGTTGAATTTGAATATATCTCTATAATTTCTGGACCATCCACACCTAAGAAACCTTCTTTGTAAGATGCTGCATAAATTTCATTTTCACCTGGAAGAGCCTTTAGAAAATCTACTAGATTTGCATCAAAAAAGCCGGTCGCATTTGTTACAGTTTGACCAATTTCAAAAATTGGCTGCGTGTGCATTTCATCCCACATACCGAAACCTACTTCGAAGTTTGGTAAACGTGTACCGTTTTGGTTTTCTACATACCCTTGAACTGAAATGGCTGCACCCTTATCAATGCGATCATTTGGAGATATACTTGTTATAACCACATCAACAGTCTCGCCAGTCATATTTTCGATATCATCGGGATCCATGTCATCAAAGTTAAAGGTATCACTTTCTTCATCTTCCTCATCAGGCCGGTCTAGAGTGTTACTACTGCCTGTTCCACCTAAGTTAATCCTTTTCCAATGACTTGCTGAAACCGTTTCATTATCTTCAGGAATGTAAACCTCAACAAATGCGTGGGCTTCATTAGAAACATATCTTGTTGGTGCACCTAAGGCTAAAGCTGTTACAAAAAAACCGAATGAACGATGTCTGCAAGCTCCTATTCCATTAATACAAATGGTTTGGTATGCATCCCATGGTTCTTCCGTATCGGGGACATCACCATCGCCTTCAATAAATGCTGAAAAGTACCAAGTCAGGTTATTGATTATTAAAGCTAGATTAGTTTCAGGATCTTGATTTTCAGGCCATAACCAATAAAGTGGCTCGTTAGCAATTGTTCCATTGTCATGCCTATACTGAAGAAATTCTTTAACATTTTCTTTAACTTGGTTTGCACCGTTTATTGGCCTTATAACTTCTTCTGGAATATCATCTATAGTTAGATCTTCGGAAATTGGTCTGTTGAAATAAGACCCATTTGTGCCCATTCGATATTTAAGATCAATAACTGTATTTTCATTACCTTGAACATAATAATTGTCAGCTCCATCTTTAAAAAATCTAATGGTTATATCTGTTGAATTTGGGTCATAATCTATTACATCTGCATCTGGTGAGACTGAAGGTATCTTTGTGTATTCTGTGGTACTAATTGTAATTCCCATCCATATCCACCCTTCAAAAATATTGGTGTAATCCTCGGAACCTGTAGGGAAAATTTCGTATTTGTCAGAATCATAATTGTACATTGTGTACATGTCTGTAGGATTTGAAGCTTGATCATCATACAGAAGACCATCTAGAGAAGTCCATCTTTTCACTGTACCTAGTACGGGGTCAAATATTTCATATATTGTAACATTACCATCTGTTGCTCCTGTATCGGGGTTACTTGAATCATCATCATCAGGATCTACTGGAGGAGGGTCCTCACCATCTGGATCACCATCATCGTCACTATCTGCGTCACAAGGGTCTGTGTTCTCTTGATATTCCCTTAAGTTATCTGAACCATCACCATCTGGATCTCCAAACTTATCACTTCCATCTGTCGGATCTAGACCGCACCCTATGCCACCTACTTCTCTATCTGAATAAGTATCTTCCCAACCATCAGGCATGCCGTCTTGATCTGAATCTGCACTAAAGGGATCTGAATCCCAGTAAAATTCTATAGAATTTGATAAAGAATCTCCATCATTATCATCGGATTCATCTGAAGCATTTCTTGGGTCAAAACCGTAATAAATTTCCCAGCCATCCCACGCTCCGCCGTCGTCTGTATCGGGATTGTTAGGATTAGTATTGTTGAAGTACTCCTCCAAATTAGTATATTTTTCATCTGAGGAGATTATTCCATCTCTATTGGCATCATAACCATCTAAATCATTATCTTCGTCAGGATCTATATCTGCTGAAACTGGGAATGAGGCAAGAGGTGAAAATATTAGAATTAAAACTGCAAAAATAACTGCTATTTTTTCTTTCATTTTATCTACACCTTCCTTGGTAAAATTCTATTGTTAAATAAAGGTATGCCAAAAATAATTTTGGATTTAATTGTTAAATTATTCATTATCAGCCTCAAAACCATCGGTCATTCCATCTCCATCAGTGTCTCGATTCCAAGGATTAGTATTCGCCAACTCTTCTCTCCAGTTAGGAAATGGATAGTAAATCTTCTGCCAATCTTCCCAACCATCCTCATCATAATCCATAAATCCGTCAGTTCCGTTTAGCAAATCCAGACTACGTGTTTCATTTTCGGGACGGTTCTCATCCCAATAAATTTCCCAACCATCTGTACAATTATCACCGTCTGTATCTGCCTGGGAAGGATTGGAATCCATCAAAAATTCCTCGTAATTAGTAAACTTTTCTTCTGGCGATATTTCACCATCCCCATCAGAATCATATCCGTCAGAATCAAAATCTAAAGAAGAATCAAGTGCTGAATTTGGATTAAGGCCATAAAATGCTTCCCAACCATCAGGCATTCCATCGCCATCAGTATCGTTTTTTCTAGGATCTGTACCATTTAGGTATTCTTCTAGGTTAGTATATAATTCTGAGAATTCTATTGTTCCATTTCGATTAAAGTCCCAACCATCGCCATCTAAATCCTCATCTGCATCTGTTGAGTTAAAAGGATCTAATAAATTCAAAAATTCCCAACCGTCTGGCATACCATCATCGTCAGAATCTGGATTGGAGGGGTCTGTAGTGTAAGTGTCATTTCCTGAAAAACATTCTTCACCGTCCTCAATTAGGTCACCATCTGTATCTTTCAATAAAGGATTTGAACCAAATATATTATCTGGACTTATAACGTTATCATCAAAGTTTTCCAAATTTGAGTTATTAAATTCATATAAATTAATTAATCCATCATCATCAGGATCTTCAGAGGCATCACTAGAGTTTTTTGGCTGGAAATTCCAATAAACTTCCCAACCATCAGACATACCATCTCCGTCTGTGTCTCCATTTGTTGGATCTGTCCCATTCAGGTACTCTGCTAAATTTGAAAACTCTTCACCATCTGTATCGCCATCCCAATTAAAATCAAATCCATCTGAGTCTGAATCTAACAAAGCATCAGTAGGATCAAGGGGATTTAATCCATATTTAATTTCCCAACCATCAGGCATTCCGTCTCCATCAGTATCGTTGTGTGTAGGATCTGTTAAATGATTAAATAATTCTTCGCCATCTAAAAGACCATCGTCATCTGTATCATTATCATTTGGATTTGTATGAGTAATGTTATCTACTTCAAGGTAAGAACCTGCAGCTGAATTATTGTATTCATATCGATTGATTACTCCATCCTGGTCAGGGTCAGCTCCAGCATCAGCTGGATTTAATGGATTCAATCCGTATCTCCATTCCCAACCATCAAGCATTCCGTCTGCATCGGTATCCTCGATAAAGGGATGTGTATCAGCTTCAAATTCTAACAAATTATTATGCTCTTCATCCTCCTCAAGAGTTCCGTTATAATTCAGATCAAAACCATCCATATCATTATCAACCGTAGCATCAAAATTGTCAAGTGGATTTAAATTATAGAAAACCTCCCAGCCATCCCACATACCATCCTCATCAGTATCATTCTTATTCGGAATAGTGTTATTCAAAAATTCTTCATAGTTAGTAAATCTCTCATTGTTTGAAATAAAAGTGTCTCTGTTGGCATCATAGCCATCGGAATCAAAATCCTCATTCGCGTCATTAGCATCTACTGGATTTAACTGATAATATGCTTCCCAACCATCTGGCATTCCGTCACCGTCTGTATCATTATCTCTAGGATTTGTTCCATTCAAATATTCTTCTAGATTAGTAAATCTTTCATCACCACTAATATTTAATTTTCTGTCAAAATCCCACCCATCGTTATCTGCATCCTCATCGGCATCTAAACTTGATATCGGATTAAAATCATAATTTACTTCCCATCCATCAGGCATACCGTCTTGATCAGTATCATTGTGTGTTGGATCTGTTAGGTGAATAAATAATTCATCAATATCAGTTAAACCATCATTATCAGTATCATTCAGATCAGGCCTAGTAGTAAAAATTCCATCTCTATCGAACCAACCAGTACCAACAAGAGAATTGTTATACTCGTACAAATTTACTAAGCCATCATTTTCCTTATCTTCAAAATTATCAGAAGGCCTTAGCGGATCAAGCTCAAAGATAACCTCCCAACCATCAGGCATTGTATCACCGTCAGAATCAAAATTGAGCGGATTAGTATCATTAAAATATTCCATATAATTGAAAAATTTCTCTTCATATTCTAACTCTCCATCATAATTTGAATCCCAACCATCTGAGTCTGAATCAAACCACGCATCACTGGATGAAGTTGGGTTCAAACCATAAAATAATTCCCAGCCATCAGGCATTTCATCGCCATCTGAATCAAACTGCCAAGGACTCGTACCTGCTAAATACTCTTCTAAGTTAGTATGTCTTTCATTCGGACCAATAATATTGTTTCTGTTAGAATCGTATCCATCATTATCCTCATCAGATTCTGCGTCATAATTTCCAATAGGATTAAGGTTGTAATATACTTCCCACCCATCAGGCATACCATCCCTATCTGTATCATTAATCTTTGGATTAGTACTATTCCCAAGTAAATTTCGAATTTCAAATTCCATCAAATTTGTGAAAAATTCTTCTTCCTCAAGAATACCATTCCGATTTCTGTCATGACCATCTTGATCGCTATCTAGAAGAGCATCTGCTGCATCAAATGGATCTAAATCAAACTCCATTTCCCACCAATCTGGCAATCCATCATTATCACTATCCTTTGTTGGTAAATTTGAATCTAAAGATGCAGACTCTGTATCGACATGCTGCGATGAACGAAATGAAACAAAAGGTGAGAATGGTAATGCTGCCAAAAGCATAATGACTACAGCAAGAACAACGTAGCGCCTTCCACCACCACTTTCCGAATCTGCCATTAATATGTAGCGAATTGGTGCTCTATAAAGGGTTCACTGACGCTAAAGATATACCAGATCTCTTGGTATTGTTGTCAAACTTCTAGAACCTGAAGATTCAATTAGCACATCATCTTCAATCCTAATTCCTCCTAATTCTGGCAAATAAATTCCTGGTTCTATTGTGAAAATATTTCCTTCACTGAGAATAAAATCTTCATTTTGTTTTATGTTCGGTTCTTCATGTATTTCGAGACCCAAACCATGTCCTGTTCTATGTATGAAATAATCTCCAAAACCTCTTTCATCAATTATGCTTCTAGCTGCCAGGTCCACATCACCTGCAGTCACGCCACTTGCAGATATTTCTATTGCTGCTGTATTTGCTAATCTTACCGATTCGAAGGCATCCAATAATTTTGAATCTATACTTTTGCCAGTAGCAAATGTCCTTGTTATATCTGAAAAATATCCTTGGTAGTTAGCCCCCCAATCAATTATGACCAATTCATTATCGCCTATTATCTTGTCTGTAGGAAAATGATGTGGATTTGATCCATTTGTCCCTGATGCAACTATTGGGGAGAATGGCAAATCCGATTCCGAACCATTTTTTAGTAATTCCATTACCAATAGAGAAGCGAAATCTTTTTCGGAAATTCCTGAAGTTAGATTATCAATTATTTTATTAAGTGAATTTTCAGCTATTATGACTGCTTTTTGAATCATTTCGATCTCATCTTTGGATTTCTTTGTCCTTAAATCTGCAAAAATAAACATAGAATCTATTATCTCTGAGTTATTTCTGTCAATTAAGTTTAATTCCAGATGACGCATTATTCTAGATTCAATACCTATTCTTTCAAAATTTTTATCTTCAAGAAACTCATCGAATATCTTTTGAGGACCTAATGCGTCAGAATATGTTAAGAACTCGACGTCAAGTCCAGATAACTTTTGACTCTCAAGCTCTGGAAGAATAAATGTCAAACTATTTTGTTCAATAAATAACACTACTGGCCTTTCACTCAAGTGAAATTTCTTGGAAGTAATGTAATACAAATTGGGACCTGGAACTATAGCAAGACAGTCTATTCCCTCGTTTTTCATTCCTTTTCTTAATTCTGTGATTTTCCTCACAATCGTTAATGAACGGTCTCTTTATTATAAGACCCCATTAGCTAATTGTGGATTTAGATACATTCAATAAAATTATCAAAGAGTTCGGAAA
>JBJLCC010000005.1:0-14709 GCA_045567855.1 Candidatus Poseidoniales archaeon
ATCTACTCCATCTTTCGCACTTGGAATAGTTGGTATGTCAGTAGCAGCATTAATTGCAGCAGCTGGTGCTTCTCTAAGAAGAGAAGAAGAATAAGTAAGTCAATGAGGAAAAGGGGAAGTTGTACTTCCCCCTATTTTCCGCTTTAAAGGTTAGCGTCAGCTTTAATGAGGCCTAGTTTTAAATCGGAAATATGGTAGAGCTAATATCATCAATGGGAACATTGATTTTGATTGCAATAGGATTATTAGTTTCATACTATTGTATACGAAACCAGTTCATGGTTTCACAGTCATTGGTTTTCATTAATTTCTCAATATTCGCAAGCTGGTGGATATTATATCTGCTATCTCCAAAAATAGGAATTGAAGCTCTTATCGATCTAGGTTTCAAATCGCAATACATTGCCGAGCCGCAACTTAGGTTAGTTTCGATTATAACAGCTATGTTCATGCACGGTGGTTCAATGCATATTTTGATGAATATGCTAGTTCTAATCTTGTTAGGAGTTCCATTTGAAGAGAGAATAGGCTCTAGATCCTTTTTGTTGATTTACTTTATTTCAGGAATTTTAGGTTCTTTGATCACAGGGTCAGTATCAGTTTTCAATGCAGAAGGCCTTAACACATTGAATATAGGTGCCTCAGGCGCCGTTTTTGGGATAATGGGTGGTTTTGCCTTACTATATCCTCGAGATGAGATACCAATGTTACTAGGTCCCATTTTTCTCCAAAGAGTCCCTGTGATTCTTGCAACAATAGTCTTTGTAGCGATGGAAACGCTATATGTTGGAATGAATACGCAAGACGGTATTGGCCATGGAACACACATGGCTTCATTTATAGCAGGCGTTTTTCTTTCACCATTGTTTCCTAAGAAGGGAATTGTTGAAAAACAATCAATTAGTTTTGATATTAATTATCTTACTAAATTATATGATAAAAGTAGTAAAGGTGAATACGAGCTATCAATGTTGAAGCGGGCAGATGAACCTGAGTTACAATCAGCCTGGTTAGAAACATTCTTAGAAAAACAAACATGCTTAGAATGCACTAGCAAGCTAGATTCAAATGGTGTTTGTTCAGATTGCGATACTAATTAGCTAAGCTGTTAGGAAATGATCGTAGAATAGAGCGACAACTATCGAACCTATTGTACAGGTTATAATCATAACTGGAACACCTACACCTAACCATTCCTTTGTTGAAATTTTATGTCCACCTCTTTCGCTGATTGCAATAGTCATAACGTTTGCACTAGAACCTATTGGTGTTGCATTTCCTCCGAAGCCGCAACCGATTGCTAAAGCCCAATAAAGAGGTATAATTTCTACGGCACCATCACTCAATCTTCCTATTTCTTCAATCACAGGTAACATAGCTGCACAAAAAGGAATATTATCTACAATAGCAGATGCAATTGCGGAAATCCAAATGAGTACAATTACCAATACTACAGGATCGCTGTGAATGTTCCCATTAGGGCCAAAGTTATCAAATATCATATTAGCAATAGCTTCGAGATAGCCCATAGCTTCCAATCCTCCGACCATAATGAATAATCCCGCGAAAAATAATAGTGCACCCCATTCTACTTTGTGTATAACTTCATGGATATCCATTCGTTTTTCATGAGGAACACCAATCATGCTTATTGACATGGCAATTCCGGCCCCACCAAGAGATACAGCAGAAATTTCTAAATCTAAGTGTAAGAGTTCAACAGCAGCAAACATGATCACAGTTACTGCCAATGCCCCTAAAGTTCTGTACATTAAGACATCATTTTTTACAGCAGCCCATTCGTCTTCGTTAGTGACTTCCTCTACATTTTGAGGTTTAACTTCTCTCCAGTTTTTGAAATGGCGGTGCATATACCAAAGTGTGGCACCCCATGCAATTATAGCCAAAGGAGTCAAATGGTAAATAAAGCTCATAAATCCAAATCCTAAGCCACGTGCGCTTGCATAAGATGCAATTAATACGTTTGGAGGGTCTCCGACTAGTGTCGCTACTCCCCCAGTATTTGAGAAAATAGCTAGGGCAATTAGTGGTGGAATTGGGTTAATTTCAATCTTAGAACAGATTTTTAGAGTTACAGGAGCGATTAGAATTAAAGCGGTGACATTATCAATGAATACGGAAATAACTGTGGTGAAAGTTCCTAGATAAAAAACCAGTTTCCATGGATCGCCTCCAGATAATTTTGTAGCTTTGATTGCCACAAATTCAAAGAAACCACTTATCTCGAGCATTCCGGCAAAAATCATCATTCCCAATAAGAGGCCAATTACATTGAAATCAATGGCTTCAAACAAATTGTTTTGACATACAGCACCAGCCTCCCCATGTCCGCCTCCGGTACACCAAGTAAGAGAATTATAATAAGTTCCAATTAAGAGCATTCCCACAGCCCCACCCCAAGCAGCCAGCGTGCGGTCAACAATTTCTCCTAAAATTAAAGCAAAGGCTATTAGGAACACAAGTAAAACTAGTATTGCTTCAATTGAGCCAGTATCTGCGATGTAATCAGATGTTGCATTAGTCGACATAATTAAAATACTTAGAGCCACAATAAAAGCTTAAGCCAGCCTATTCCATAGTGGTTCAGTCCATATTTTTCTCAATTTGTCTATAGAAAAGTTAAGCTTTTGTTTATTATGTAATATAAATTCTACAGTCTCATTCACAGTCCCAATTTTTTTAGCAAAATCAAATCTTTTAGAAAATTTTTCTTCGAAACCAGGTTTAACTTGAACCAGCCATCTTCCATTTGATTCATTAAATAATTCTAAATCATCTCTCATTTCTCCAGATAAATTTATTTTTGCACCAACTCCGCTCATACACATTTCAATTATTGCTAGAACAAGTCCTCCGGTAGAAATGTCATGGCATGCGGCAACTTCTTCACATTCGATAGCATCAATTAGTTGTTCCATTCTAGGAATGAATGAATCAAAGTCAGTAGTAGGTACATTTGGGCAATTAAGGCCTAAGGTTCTATAATACAAACTAGCACCCATCTGTTGTTTATTGTCTCCTACTAGCCATATATCACCTTCATTCTTCAAATCACTAGTAATACATTTTCTGATATCATTGACTAACCCGATTCCCATTAGGACTGGCGTTGGAGGTATCGCACCTTCAGTAGTCTCGTTGTATAAGCTAACATTGCCTGAAACATAAGGGACGTCAACAGAAGTTGCAGCATCTCTTAGTGCATCACAACTTGACTTAAATTGGCCCATTATCTCAGGCCTTTGAGGATTTCCAAAACATAAGCAATCAGCTAATGAATCAATCCTGGCCCCTACAGAGGCTAAATTGCGGCAAATCTCTTCGACAGCACTCATTGTGCCATGGTATGGATTAGCTTCCATTAAGTGAGGGTTAATGTCTGTGGTTAAAGCAAGTCCTTTCCAAGAATCCTCTACAGGTTTTAATACAGATGAGTCTCCATGAACTTCTTTACCAATCTTGCCTTGAATTGGTTTAATTGCAGTAGCGCCCCTAACTTCATGGTCATATTGCCTAATTACCCAGTCTTTCGAAGCTACCTCTGGATTACTGATAATTTCCTCTATTGTTTTAGATAAATTCAAAGGAAGTTCTGGTAATTTTACAGCTTCTAGATTATTGATCTTAGGTAAAGTATAAGGTCGATTGTATACTGGACCTCCAGTTGTAAACTCTAAATCCAAATTCAAAATTTCAGTATTGTTAAATCTTACAATATTCCGCTTTTCTTTGATAACTTCTCCAATTGCAACTGCTTCGACGTCCCATGCATTACATCGATCTAAAACAGTTTTTACATTTTCAGGCTTAACAGTAAACATCATTCTTTCCTGAGATTCAGAAACCCAAATTTCCCAGGGTGCCATATTTTTTAATTTTAAATGAACTTTTTCTAAGTCAACTTTTGCACCAAAACCAGCATCTAAGGCAAGTTCACCTACAACACAAGAGAGACCGCCCCCTCCTAGATCTTTCATTCCAGTTAATAGTCCTAATTCATTTAATTCTAAGCATAAATGCATCAAAGGTTCTTTTGTAATGGGATCGCCTAATTGAACAGCTCCAATATCATCATCAGATCCAGCATCTAAATCTCTTGAAGCAAAAGTAACGCCGTGTATTCCGTCTCTTCCTGTTTTTCCGCCGGCCAAGATATAAATATCTCCAATATCTCCAGCATGACTATGAATCATCAAATCTTTTTTTACTATTCCTATGCAACCTACATTTACTAAAGGATTTCCAGTGTATCTTGGATGAAAAGCAACTTGTCCAGCTACGGTTGGAATTCCAACTCTGTTCCCGTAGTCTCTAATTCCTGCTACGACGCCACTCATTAGATATTGCGGATGTTTAATCCCGTCTGGAAGCTCATCACGAGGCAAGTCTAAGTTTCCAAAAAAGATAGGATCCACAAGTGCAATAGGTTGTGCACCCATGCATACGACATCCCTTAGTATCCCTCCAATTCCAGTTGCAGATCCTCCGTAAGGATCTAATGCAGAAGGATGGTTATGTGATTCTAATCCGACAGCATAATAATGCTCATCATCAAATTCCATAATGCCAGCATCTTCACGTGCGATAACTTTTTTTGATGTTTTCAATCCAAAAACAGTTTCTTCTAAAACAGGTTTAGAAGATTTATAGCAGCAATGTTCAGACCATGCTTGATCGATAGCCTGTAGTTCAACATCCGTAGGTTTTCTTCCTTCTTTAGAAAAGTATTTTTTTACATTTTCCATTTCATCATTTAGTAAACCAAGTCCTAACGATTTTACAATTTCACCCGAATCAGAGTTCTCTAAGTCAACATAAAAAACATTTTCCAAATTTTTAACAGGTTCAAGCATTTATTATGCCACCGAAATAGAATATTCATGAACTACTGGATTTGCTAATAATTTTTTGCATATTTCCTCAGCTTCCTTAATTGCTTCAGCTTCTTTCTTATCAATAATGATTCTGTAACATTTAACGGAGTCCACTTTTTTAACGCTATCAAAGCCTAGTAAATCTAGCGCTTTTTTCACATTACCGCCTTCTGGATCAGCCATTCCTGATTTTAGTCCAACCTGTATTTCGATTTCAGTAGTCATAAAAGTCTAATATTACAGATTGAGGCCAGAATAAAAATTAATCGGCATAATTTTAGAGTTAATCTAGGAATCAGATAAGATTAAAATTGTCCAAAAGAAGTATAGCAAGCAAGGTTTGAAACCCTGCAGCAATATCGTCTAATAAAATTCCATGTCCTCCATGAAGTTTTTCTAAATTTCTAGCAGGCCATAATTTTACTACATCAAAAACACGGAATAAGATAAAGGATAAAATCCAAATATGATTTTCCATTGAAAATTGAAGTAAACTCAATGAAGCAATTATAATTAGATATCCAATAACTTCATCTAGAACATATATTCCAGGATCGCCTCCGTATTTTTTTTCAGCCCAAGGTGCTAATATTAAACCAAAGTAATACATTATAGGAATTAATATTAGTAAAGCATATTCTGCATTGTTTCCAATATAATTAGTTATTAAGAATGCTAGTACAACACCGCCTAAAGTTCCAAACGTCCCAGGAGCAATAGGTGCTCTTCCTAAAAAAAAGAAAGATAAATAAATTTCTTTGAATAACTCTTTATTCATCTTTAGCCTCAACCCAAAAATGGTTCATTCTTTGTATAGCTGTTAGATTTCCTAAAATTGCCAGCACAGCAACTACAATTGTAATGATAGTCTCAACATCACCCATCAATTCACCAATCAACAATCCCATCCCTAAAGTAAACCACCTCTCGGGCCTTTCAATTAATCCAATACCTTCTTGTGAAACACCTAGTCTTTCGGCGGCTGCACGGCAGTATGATGTTTGAAACGCTCCAATCATTGCAGCCATTGCCCACATTTGCCCCGAAATAAATTCAAGGCTTTCAATAGGCAAAGGATTTACCCAATCGCAAAGAATTAAAGCACTAAAAGCGATGCAATCAGCATATCTGTCTAAAGTTGCATCTAAGTATCCTCCTCTTACCGAGCTGGTTTTTGTTGCTCTTGCAACTAATCCATCTGCACCGTCAAAAAGAGACGCAATCATCCCTACCAAAAAAGCGTAATAAATATTTTGATCGTATAATAGCAATGCAGCATACATAGTCAAAACAACTCCAGAAATTGTGATGTGATTTGGTCTAATTCCCAGTTTTCCTAGAATTTTAGCAAGAGGGTCAAATAGTTTTCCGGCAGCAGTTTTCAAAGTTTTACTGAGCATTACAGTTAAGTGTTATGGGAGAGGCTCTTTTAGTCCCTTGTCCAATGAGCCTGTAGCTTATGGACCGAGACCTAATAAAACAACAATTAGAATATGCGCTAGAAGGAACAAACTTTGATGACCAAGGAGAGTTATACAAAGGTAAAGTTCGAGATAATTACATCAACGAAGATACCATAACAATGGTGACTACAGACAGAATTTCTGCGTTTGACAAAGTTCTAGGTACAGTCCCTTTCAAAGGGCAAGCCCTTGTAGAATTAGCAGACTGGTGGTTTGGAGAAACTGCAGATATTGTTGCAAATCATATTATTAAGCGACCACATCCAAATGTTTGGAAAGTCAAGAGATGTGATCCTATACAAGTAGAAATGGTAGTTAGAGGTTATCTAACTGGAGTAACATCCACTTCAGCTTGGACTGCATACCAGAAGGGAGATAGAAATTTTTGTGGTAATGAATTACCAGAAGGTATGCGTAAGAATGAAGCCTTCCCTGAGCCAATTATCACACCCTCAACAAAAGCTGCACAGGGAGAACATGATGAATCGGTAGCCCCATCTGAATTGTATAAGAGAGGAGCAGTCGATCCTGGGTTGTACAAAGAATTAGCTAGAATATCAATGAGATTATACGAAAGAGGAGTTTCTAGAGCTGCAGATCATGGGATGATATTTGTAGATACAAAGTATGAGTTTGGTATTTCTAAGGGTAAAATAATGCTGATGGATGAAGTTAACACTCCAGATTCAAGTCGATATTGGATGAAAGAAGATTACGAGGCACGTTTTGAGAAAGGTGAAGAACCTCGTAAATTGGATAAAGAATACGTTAGAACTTGGCTTTCAGAACAAGGGTTTACAGGTAAAGGTAAGCCGCCTAAGTTAACAGATGAGATTCGCGTTGAAGCTTCTGCAAGATACATGGAAGTCGTTGAAAAATTTACTGGAGAGCCTATGCCATTAGACGTAGGACCAGTTGACAAATCAATATACTCAATACTTAACCCGTTTGCTTATTAGTTTAATAGTCAGCTTTATATCATATGCTCGAGATTTGCAAATTCCTAGAGGCATATTTAGTTATGAGCCAAAAGAAATCTAACCAACAAAAAAAGCCAAAATCAGAGATTAAATTGGCTGAAGAGCGATTTCAAAGTTGTGTAGTAAAACGTAATAACCATAATGATGAAGCTCGGACTCTTCGTGATGAAAGGAATGCTTTACATGATCAAAGAGGAAAGATTATGGAAGAAATCATGAAGCATAGGGAAGAAATGAAATCAAATACTTCCGCTAAAGCCAAACATCAGAATGTTAGAAATACCGCACAGGAAAAAGCTAAACAACTAATTTCAATAAAGCAACAGAAAAGAGGAAATAAAAAAGGTGGAAAGTCTCTTACCGATACAGTTCAGGCATTACATTCAGAAATTCTTAATTTAGAAAGAAGAAGAGAAACTACAGAAATGCCAATTTCTAAAGAGAGAGAAGTGATGGAAAAGTTAGGAATATTGAGGAGAAGTTTGGGAGAGCAAGAGAGCGAACTTGCAACTCAAGAGCATTTAAACTTAGAAGTATCAGAATTAGATGCAGAAATAGATTCAGAATTCTCCAAAGCCAATGATGAGCACAGTGAAGTTATAGTTCTGGCCAAGCTTAATAAAAAAATATACAAAAAGGTTAGTAACCTTATGAAAGAAGCTTCTCATTTATCTACAGAAGCAGATAAAAAGCATAAAGAATTTGTAAATGTTCGTAAGAAAGCTGACAATCAGCATTCTAAGGCTATGGAAATGCTAGAAGCATTGAAATCACACAGAAAAACGGCTAACGAAGAAAGACAAGCTAGATGGAAAGTAGTTAAAGATCATAGAAAGAACATAAAGGATGAATTATATAATCCTAAAAAATTAGAAACTGCTGCAGATGATGCCTTGCAGCAATTAATGTCTGGCGGTAAAATAAATCTTTAATGGACGCCATAATTCTCGCAGGTGGATTTGCTAAGAGAATGTGGCCATTAACCAAAAATAAGCCTAAACAACTACTTGATCTCGCGGGAAAACCAATGCTTGATTATGTCCTTGATTCTTTAGATAATCTTGGTTTTGAACGAGTAATTATTTCAGTAAATAGTTTTTTTGCGCCTCAATTTCAAGATTATTTATTTTCTAATTCTAAGGATAAGAAAGTAGAATTATTTATCGAAGAAAGTACTAATGAAAACGAAAAATTAGGTGCTTTAGGAGCTTTAAATCTTTTATTCAAAAGGAAAAAATTAACAGGTCCAGTTTTCATAGCAGGAGGTGATAACTTATCAGATTTTGATTTAATTAAAATGGTGGAGCTGTATGAGAAATCGAATTCAGATGTTATTGGTTTATTTGATGTTGAAAGTATAGAATTAGCAAAATTATACGGTATAGCTAATTTAGAGGGAAACAGAATTACTGATTTTGTTGAAAAACCTTCTTCTCCTCCATCCACCTTGGCAGCAACAGCTTATTGGTTACTTTCGGAATCAGGTATCGATAATTTTTTGACATACATAGAAGGTGGAGGAGATAGAGATGCAATGGGTAATTTTTTAACTTGGAATGTTAAACGTAATCCAGTTTTGTCAGTATCATTTAAAGGAAATTGGTATGATATTGGCGGTTTAGAATCTTATTCAGAGGCGCAGAATTGGTTAGAAAAAAGACCTTAGGTTTTTTTTAGAACGGCTGTAGTGTTGAGTGATGGCTAGTGATTTATCTATACTTGGAGAAGTTCTTGTCATCAGTTCTTTAATTATTTTATCATTGGGATATTTTTTCTCGAGCAGGGCCCATATTATTTTTGGTAAGAAGTTTCCTGTAAAAATAGGTCATAATTTGAATATAATAGGTTGGTTACTTCTAGGTTTCTTTTGGTGGATACAAGTAGAGCATTACATTCTAATTAATGATCCAGCAAACGGTTTTTTCTGTGCATTAGCGATGCCATTTTTCGGTTATTTGGCTATACATGAATATCTTAGTATACGCTGGAATGCTAACTATGAACCACTCAGATGGTTAGCTGCAATGACAGTTGTTGCTGGCGGAATTTATTTTTTCGTTGAGCGCGTTCCTATTCTCTCAGGTTGGTTAATCCAAATAGTTGCGGAGCAATCAATATGGATATTAAATTCATTTGATATTCCAACATCTTTGGGCAATCTAGATTACGGTGATGGTTCAAAATATTACAGACCTGCTTCCAATCACGAAGAAGTTCAAATTGCTATTGAAGGTGACGAATGGCGCAATCCCGATTCAGTATCAGTAACTATTGTATTAGCATGTACAGCTTTACAAAGTATGATAATATTTGTTGGCGGGGTTGTTTGTACTAAGGCTCCAGCAGATAGAAGATTTTATGCATTTCTTGCCACAGTTCCTGCAATTTACTTATTAAATTTAATTAGAAATGCAGTTGTTATTTGGTTAACATATGAGCACGTCTGGGGAGATGAAACTTTCTTTTATGCTCACGGAGTTTTAGGCAAAGTTGGAAGCTTAATTGCCTTAGTATTTTTAGCAATAGCTGTATTTCACTTTTTACCAGAAATGCAGGATTCCATATTAGGAGTAATTGACCTACCTCTTAGAAAAGCTCCGGATGGTTTACGAGGACTTCCTTTTGCTAAAGGTATGCCGTCTCAAGTAGCATATCTCTTAGTTACTGGTTTGGTATTATTTCCATTTGGCTTCTTTTCAACATCAGTTGAAGAGCAAGGTTTTGATTCGAATCTTCCTCTTGAAGGTATGTATACATTATCGATAATTTGTTTATTAGTTTCTTTCTTTTTGTTGTATTTTTACCGAGATCCTGAAAGAAAAATTGAATCTGGAATTGTTAGTCCTGCTGATGGACTTGTACAAAGAGCAGAAATAAAGAGCGGAATGGTCCGCCTATCCATTTTTATGAATGTTCATAATGTACACGTAAACAGATCACCTTTCGACGGGAAAGTTTTGTCTATTAAGCATAAATCCGGAGGTTACCTTCCAGCTTTTCACAAGGATTCAGACAAGAACGAGCGTCTGATGACTAAGATAGAGACCTCCATTGGAGTAATGAAAGTAATTCAAATAGCGGGAGTTTTAGTTAGGCGAATTGTTAGTTACGTTAAACCTGATACAGAAGTTACTAAGGGGGAAAGAATAGGCTTAATCCATTTTGGTTCTCGTGTTGATTTATCATTTGAATCTGCAGGAATAGATATCTTAGTTAAAAAGGGAGACAGGGTATTGGCTGGACAGCAATTGGCAGAATATACGCCGCTATCATCTTTATCAACAACAGAAAAATTATTTGAAGTTCCTAAACGTATGTTCTCAAAATTGCAAGCTACTCAAAGAGAGGATTGAATGTCCAGTCTTAAGCAACTTTTCAAACCATTAACTTTGATTTCGTACGCAGATATGGCAACACTTCTCAGTGCATCTTTAGGTTTTTTAGCTATAACATACATTATAGACGGTAGTGAGAAAAGTTATATCGTAGCTATGTTGATTCTACCTTTGTGTGCAATTATTGACGGGATGGACGGCGCATTAGCACGTAAATTTGGCACTAAGCACCATTATGGGAAGTACTTAGATTCGATCTCAGATTCAATATGTTTTGGATTAGCTCCATCTATTTTGGTTTATTCTTTGTATTATAATTTAGAGAGAGGTCCTGCAATAGACATTTTTGATGACAATTTCGAGGTTAATTTTAGATATAATTTAGGTAACATTGTAGCAATATCTTCAGCACTATTAATTGCACTTCTAAGTATTATTAGATTAGCCAATTTTACCATAGGAGACCAAGGTAGTAATGAATATTTTTCCGGGTTACCTTCCCCTGGATTAACTATGTTTATAGTAGTAATCTCAATTAAGTATTCACAGATTAATGATTATAATAATACCCTAATTCCCTTATCTATTGGTTTGGTTTCATTACTGACTGCATCAACCATACCTTATGCTAAAGCTAGAAAACAATTTAAATTTCCTATTCTTTTTGGGCTAATAGTTTTAATAATAACAATAGTTCTTAGATATTTAGAACAAGCATTTTGGCTTACAATGTGGCCCTTAGCATTACTTTTGTACTTAGTTTATTTCTTGCTTTTGCCAGTACTAATTTTAAACAAATACTTTGATTAATTTTTTCTTCTGAAAACAATCAATGCTAAGATACCTATAACGGACAAGAACGAAGGTCCAGGAAGTAAAGAGTCCTCACCTTCAGATATAGTTTCTTCAGATATGGTATCTCCTTCGACTGTAACAGTTAGAGTAACCTGGTCTAATACTTCAAAAACATATCCTCCGCTCGAAGATTCAGTTGCAGCTAAAATATTCAAAGTATAGGTATATGCTCCAGGTAATACTTCTCTTGCAATAACTGCTAGAGCACCCCAGTCGAGTTTCTCACCAGATTTTACTTTGAGAGGGTAAAGTTTAGTATCAGATGGAGAAATTGCAATTCTCCATTCTTTATTATTTTCATCAAAATAAAGATCCGTATCTTTAGAACCATCTGGCATGATTAATTCAAGAGCAACATCTACATCTACAGTACCTTTATTTTCAATAATAAATCCAGCAGATGTCGTTTGTATCTTTGAAGCTTCTATAGTTATTTCAAAATTAGCTGAATTTAGACATAAATTACTGTAGTCTGCAAAACAAAGATCAACGTCCTGTATCTCCTCAATAGGCGTTTGCACAATAACATTAGCAAAAGCCCTTCCTAATTGTTCACCATTGCTATGGAAAGCTTCTACTTCTACTCTATAGTTATCATCGGGAGTATTTAGAGGAACATTTACGTTTCCATTAAATGTGTCGCACGTTATGTCTAATTCAAATGGTGTCTCAATATCTAATGTATACCAGTCTTTTGCGGTTCCATCAATTAATAGGTCTATTGTTAGTTCTGTATTTCCATCATTACATATTTGATATTCAAAAGTTATACTTTCTCCAGGAGCAACAGTCTGTTGAGCAGAACCTCCAATAATTCGGAGTGAACCATCTACATCTAATTCTTCTATCTTCACTCTGATTGTTTTATCATTTTGAGCAGATTCGTCTCCTCTAGAGGTAGCTACAATTTCAATATACACATTTCCATCGTCCTGTTCATCAGGGATAGTGATTAATCCATTGACTGTAGCTTCACCGTCAGCACTGATAGAAATACCATTCTCTTCGAATTCAATCCATGATTTCTCATCGCCTATAACATCAAGATCAAATGTATCTGAACCATCGCCATTGTTATAAATTGTAACGCTAAAATCTATACTCTGCCCTGCTACGGCTTCGGTATTTGTTGGACTTACTACGATTTCTACTTCATAATTTGTAGGATTATCAGTTACATCTATTGTTAAGTCTAATGTTTCAGTAATATCTCCTGCGTTTAGTGTAATAGTTAAATCATACAAGCCATAATCAGCATCATCAGGTATTGTAATTTGTAATTCAATATCCTTACTTTCATTACTCTCCAGTTCCATTTGACTTGTCATAGATCCCCAGTCTTCTGCAGTACCTACCATATCGAGATAGAATGTATCAGTTCCTGAAGCTCCATTTTTGATAACAATGTTAAATTCCAGTTTTGCTCCTGGTTCACCTTCTTTATCTTGATTAAAAGTAGATAACTCAGGCAAATGAATCATTTCTACTTCGAAATCGACTTCCTTGCCGTCATTTCTATGATTCTCATCTTCTTTTGTAGTTTCTACAATAATTGTGAATTCATCAGGACTACCGCTGTTCCATTCCCATTCCAAGGTTTCTTCGTCTCCGGATTCAAGTGGGCCGTTAATCAATTGATTTTCATTCCAAATCTCAATACCTTCAGAGTCAAGAACTGTAGCTTTGACGTCAATACCAGCTTGAGTGTCGGAGCCATAATTTCTAATTATACTTGAAAATGTAATAGTTGAATTCTCTTTTGCATCACCTTCTAATTTAAGAACTTTTACTCCCACATCATCAGCAGCTGCGGAAGCTCTTAACCAGTCAAGAGCTCTGCCTACCATATCTTCACGATCATTTGAAGTATTAACTTTAGCAAATGTAAAAGGAGATACAATCAGCCTGTAATCACCCTCATAATGTAAAGACATGTTGAATACCTGTGCAGCATCATCCCAATTATCCATTCCACTTTCCATATCATCAGATAAATGGCTTGTAGAGCCTCCATTAGATGTCAATTCTACATCATCAAAGTACCATCCTTCATAAGTATCGATAACACCATCAGAGCCAAATCTCCATTTTAACTTTATTTCTTCACCTGAAAAGTTGGTCAAGTCAAAGATAGCCTGTACCCACCCACCAGATTGTCCGTAATATCCTGGTTCTCCATCCAGCCCACTAACAGATTGAGCAGGATATCCTCCATTAGGCTGTATTACTTCCCAGGTTTCACCACCATCAGTAGTAATCTGTACATTTCCTCCATCGTATGCATAACTTTCACTTTCAGTATCGTAATAATGTTGGAATGATAGTTGAGCACTGTTTCCTAGAGAATAATCTTCTGAAGTATATACTGAATAATCCCATCCGTTACCATATTCTCCACTTCCTTTAGATTCATCACCTATCCACATAGAATGAGTTGGACTATTTGCTTTTCTATTTGGATCATTAACCGTATTTACAATGTGCCACCAATTACTTCTATCAGTATAAAATGCTCCGACAGCTTCTTCTCTTGGTCTTATCCAATCGGCATAATCAGAATAATATATGCTAGTATCTCCCATGCTGTATTCAGCATCACCAAATATTTCATCGCCATCTACTCCGATAAGAGGGTCGGGAGTTCCGTCATTGTTTCGAATATAATCTATCATAAAATAATCATATTCAAAATCACCTGCTTCTCTTGGACCATCACTTCCATTGAGAGCTGTTAAAAATTGTTGACCCATAATCCAAAGACTTCCGCCTTGATCTAAGTAATCACTGATACATTCTTCCCAATTTGTGATATTTCTTTGATTGTGATCACCTTGGGTCCATATTACTACATCATAATCATCCATTAAATCTAAAGTAGGATAAGGCCCTAGCTCCCCATAGGATCCTAATTCACTATCATAAGGTACAGTGTAAACATCATAACCTCGACTTTCGCCCTCAGTGAAATATTGTTGTAGCGAAAGTTTCAATCGATTATCTATTTTGTCAACGTCTTGATAATTATTATATCCGTTATTTTTACCAAAATTTGCATCAATTAATAGAACTTTATCTCCGCTTTCTTGTGAATAGTAGAATGGAGTTGCAGAGATATCACTGTTATCTTGAGTTTCAGGATCATCTCGACTTGTTACAGTTACAGTAAAAGCATGTTCATTAC
>JBJLCC010000006.1:0-13101 GCA_045567855.1 Candidatus Poseidoniales archaeon
CATAATCAGGTTTATCATCTGGAATTCTAGGTTCTTCATCATCAGAGTCTGATATTCCATCACCGTCAATGTCACCTTTACCATCTTCTTCCATTGGACCTTTGACTTTTTCATCAATAGGGCCAGATCCACCGAAGATTTCAAGTGATCTTGCAACTCTTTTTCGTACATACGGTTCAGAATCATCCATGCAATCAACAAGTGCATCACGTGCATCGCTTGAACCTGCAAATCTTCCTAGCCCTTTAGCAGCTTGCCATCTGACATACATGTCATCATCATCCATGCATTTTACAAGATAGGGTAAAACAGCCATTCTTCCAGTTCGGCCCATAGCATCCGTAGCTACCCTTCTAGCGTATGAATCTCCATTCTTTAGTAAATCATTTACGAGAGGTTCAAGCCCTAGTTCAGTCATATTCTGAAATAATTCAATAGCGCCTTTGTTTACAAATGAAGTACTACTTCCAGCTTTGTTTTCACCATGGCTTAATACAACTTCAACAAGGCTCTTAGATATAGAAACTTCGCTGATAGGTAACATTGCTTTTAGGGTCATTAATGCTTCACTGCGCGTACTGTAATCTTCATCACCTAAATCTTCAACAAGATTTTGTATTCTACCTGATGAACTGCCGCCGTAATTAGAATCACTTTCCATTTTAATCAAACCTTTATCCACTTACAGTATTTAATATTTAAACATCTGTATGAGGCTTCATGTCCCCGCGAATTATTTCTCATAGAGGCAAGACGGATTTAAGCAGTCCCGAGAATGATTTGACTGGAATTGAAGAGGCTATTAATCTGGGAGTAGATATGGTTGAATTTGATGTTAGAAAAACATTTGATGAAGTACTAGTATGCCAACATGATGCCAAAATTAATGGCGTTTCAGTTTCCAACCTTACCTATGGATCCTTAAAAAGTTCTAATGAGCATTTATGCAGATTAGAGGAAGTACTTTTCTTATGTAAAGGCAAAATTGGTGTAAATCTAGAGATAAAAGAAGAAGGATTTGAGACTGAAGTAGTTGATTTATTAGTAGCTAATTTTAGTTATGATAATATATATGTTACATCTTTCATACCTTCAGTGATTCGAAGAGTTAAGTGTCAAGATTCGAAAATTGTATCTGGATTATTACTAGGCGACGCTATCAGTTACCAAGTTTTCTACAAAATAATTAAGGAAGCCATTTCTATGGAGGATTTTTATTATTCCAAAGCAGATTTTATAGCTCCTTTTTATAAAATATACGAAATGGGCTTAATGCGAAATTTCCAGAAAAAAGAGGTTCCAATACAGCTTTGGACTGTAAACGAGCTAAACCTTTTGAAAGATTTAATAAACAGTGATATCCACTCTATAGTAACGGATGTTCCTAGTAAAATTTTAGGAAATTAAAAATTTAAAAAATGTTTGATTTAGAAGAAATAAAGAAGTACTCGCCCTTTTGTCTTTCTTGCTTAGGTCGTTCAGTAGGATTAGTTGGTTTTGGTCTAGATAATCGGGAAAGAGGCATTGAGATGATTAACCTTATTGAATTATCTGAGAATAAAAATATTGAGGAAGATCATATTTGCTCCCCAGAGGATTGTAAGATTTGTGATGGATTGTTTGGAGAAATTGATAATTTTATCGACTTGGCCTCTGAATCAATCTCAGATTATTCGCTTGAAACTTTTAAAATAGGAACGATTGTCGATAAGGACATCCTAAACCTAGAATCTGAATTTGCAAATATTTTTGGTGTGAATTTATCAGAGAGTATTAAATCTCAATTAAACAGAGAGATCGGTATAGGGGTTTTTCAGAAAAATAATATTTTAGCGAGATTAGATAATCCCGATTCAACAATAATTATCGATACTAGGTATGATACAATTAACTTAGAAATTAAGTCTATATTTGTTGAGGGGAAATATAACAAATACGATAGAACTATACCTCAGACTTATTGGCCTTGTAGAAGCTGTAAAGGAAGGGGTTGTAAAAGTTGCAATGACACTGGTCAACTTTATCCAGATTCAGTTCAGTCTCTCGTAGCTAGACCTTTCATGAAAGTCACGAAGGCAACTGAAAATCTTTTTCACGGGATGGGACGCGAAGACATCGATGCGGCAATGTTAGGTTCAGGTAGACCTTTTGTACTCGAACTTCGAATGCCTAGGAATCGAGATGTAAACTTAAATGAGATTACAGATAAAATTAATGAGATTAACATGGGTCGTATTCAAGTAAATAGTTTAGAGTTCGTTCCTCGAAAAAGAGTGGCTGAACTTAAGAATACGGTATGTGATAAATCATACAGAGTAGACGTGTCTATTCCTGAAGACTTAACAATAGAAAGCCTTAAGAACGGGGCGCAGAGGTTGAAGGAGAAGCTTATCAAGCAGCGGACACCAACACGTGTAGCGCACCGTAGAGCAGATTTGATACGCCCACGCCTTGTTGAATCGGTAAATGTATTATCATTTGAGCAAGGAATGGTCGAATTAGAAATCAGAGCTCAACACGGGACCTATATTCGTGAGCTTGTCAGTGGAGACATGGGACGCACAGTTCCTAGTTTTTCCTCACTGGTTGATGAAGCATGCAAGGTAGAGGTTTTGGATGTCCTTAATCTTCACCTTGAAAACGATGAGGAAACAAAATGACCAAAAGATCACAAGGATTAAGAAGTGGTTCACGCCACAAGCTTTCACGCTCTTTCAAAGAGAAGGGACTTTCTCCAATTACACGCTCATTGCAAACATTTAATGTAGGAGATACAGTTAATGTTGTAATTGATCCTTCATACCAGAAAGGTCAACCACACCATAGATTTCACGGATTGACGGGCAAAGTGACTGGTAATCAAGGTAAGGCTTATGTGGTATCAACACGCGTTGGTAACATGCTCAAAGAATTAATAATAAGACCAGAGCATCTTAGGAAAGCTAAGTAGGAGTATAAACATGGACGTAGAAAAACAACCCGAACCGGTACCTTTAGGTGTAGCAAAAGAGTTACTCGAAAAAGAGCTAAGTGTGAGAGAAAATCGTTTGAGATGTGTAGATTGCGGTCATTTTCAAGCAGTTCCTGACGTTGAGCCCGAAACTGAAAAGTCTGAAGATGAAGAAGAGTCAGACGAATACAAAGGTCCAATCTGTGAAAAATGTGACTCTCAAAGGCTAATTTTGATTGAGCAAATACAATATGAGCACAAACTAGCTCTAGATCATGTTCGCCTGATTACTCAGGCTACTCCTGAGCAAGGTAGGCAAATTATTGAAAAAATTATTGAATTAGAGCATGTTAATGATTATTATGCAGCTAAGATAGTTGACGTTTTACCTATGCATGCAGATGCAGTTAGATCTATTTTCGCTAGAGAACGTTTCTCTCTTGGACATGATGAAATCGAAGTCATAATTTCAACTGTCAAGGAGATAATGGGGGTATGATTAATGGAAGATTATGCCTACGTTCTTGATGTATTACCAGAAGGAAGGCCCGATAGTAAGAGAAGATTTCGAAGAGAACCTTTAGTATACGGATTGGGTATCGAAGAATTTAAAATATTTGATATGCAGCCAGTAGTTGGGGCAGCAATAAATATTGGCGATAAGTGTTATATTGGGAAAGAAACAGAGGATAGAACGCAAATTGATCATGTTAGAGCAAGAGTTAATTATTCCGACTTGACACATACTGCACAAAGTGAATTAAGTTTCGTCCTAGATGAAATTGTAAAAGATAATGAAGAAAAGTTTATACAATTCTACAATCATGCAGGCCCTATTTCACGTAGGTATCACTCTTTAGAATTAATTCCTGGATTGGGTAAAAAAACTATGAATCTTATCGTTAGAAATAGACCTTACAAAACTTTCAAAGAAATGGAAGAGAAAATTTCTAGTTTTAGAAACCCTGAAAAATATTTATCTCAGAGAATAGAGAATGAAATTCGAGAGACCGATCAGAAATACAGATTATTTGTTAAGTAATTATACTGAATATGTATATTGAATTGCTCCAGCAATTCTTGCTCTTACGTCGGCATTACCTGAAAGTGAAATTTCTAGTGTCCAGTTCCCACTACTTCCAGCTACAGTACCCATGATATGTTGATTAGTTCCTGGACTAAATGTTTCAAGTAAGACTTCAGTACCTTCATGATCACGCAAGACTAGTTCTCCACTGCCCGAACTTCCGATGTCAGCTTCCAAGTAATAGACTATGTAGTTCCAAGGACCATATCTTTCGTGTCCCTCATTTGCAAATACAGTATCATAAACTCCAAAGTCAGGTCCAATAAATTCTTCGTCGAATAAATCTCCACCTCTGCAAAAGTAAGAATTTCCCGTGTATCCGCTACCGTAATTTGCTAAATTCATAACTAATTCTACCTCACCGTTTGAATTAGTATATTCAAAATTATCTAACCATCTAGCATTCTTATCAAAGGTATATTTGATAAATGCTCCACTGTTTGCATTCGCATTCATTTCAGCAACAGATTCAGTAATATCGATAACGCTTGCTTTGAAATTTTCACCGTAGAGAGAAAATTCCCAACTCTTATCCTGCTCTAAAGGAAAATCAGTTATCTTTTGTGGAATATTGTTCTCATAGATGGCATAATCTGCCATCTGGACTCTGCCGAGTGCAGGATTATAGTTCAAGACGGCATGTCTCTTAGCATCATCGAGCCCACTTCCTGAAGACAAACTCCCGGCACCAATATAATAGTCTGAATCGTCATCATCTACTGAGACAACCATAGTAGTTGAAAATTGTTTATCGTCTACAGTGATTGAGTATTCCCAAAAATCACCTTTTTCCCAAGTTGGAGATGCTAAAGAGGGCTCGCTATTTTCATTACCAAAGAATCCATTTTCCAAACATCCGCTACTTGCGGTAGTGAGCAAAACAAGAGTTGCAACTATAGTTGATACATGTTTCATTAGTTTATCATTAAAGACTCATAATTATAGTTCACTATATCCTTCTAGTTTGAAATAGTTCCTTGCATCAGAAACAGTGTAAAATGATCCCGTAATCAATGTTTTTTCCTCTTTTATAGATAAGATAGCTTCTTTTACATTATTAAATTTGATACACTCAAGGTCTAAATCTCTACAAATCTTAGAGATATAATTCGAGGTGGCGCCTCTTTCACTTTGTATATTACAGGCTAATATTGTACTACTTTTAGGTAGTCTAGAAATAAAGCCTCTAACATCTTTATCTTTGAGCATTCCAAGAATTATTCTGTCGTAATCATCAGTTATGGATAAAAGGTACTTGATTGCTTGTTCATTATGTGCCGTATCAATTGTGAAGTTTAAATGAGTTTCCTGTCTGCCAGGAATGCTTGAAATTAATGGTTTAATTGATAGCTTTAGAGTATCAACACATGCTTTGATCCAATCTTTGATATTTTCACCTTTTATTATTTTTTTTGATATGGGTATATATTTGTGATATTTTTCCTTCCAACCAGTTATCACGGTGCTATTTTTACGTACTATTTTGGCCTTTGTTTTTGCAATTTTTTCCAAATTACTTCCTAAGTATTCAGTATGGTCTAATCCTAGCGTAGTCAATATTGCAATTTCTGTATCGGCAATGTTCACAGCATCCCATTCTCCCCCTAGGCCAATCTCCATAATGGCATAATCAACGTTTTTTTCATGAAAGTATATGTAAGCTAAAGCAGTTAATACCTCAAAATAGGTTATTCTGAGGTTATTTTTTTCAGAAATGTCCCTCAATTTGAATATATATTTTGTAAATAAATTTTTATTTATATTTTTATGATTTATTTTAATTCTTTCTCTCACGGTGTGTATGTGTGGTGATGTAAAACAACCTATTATTTTACCCGTTTGCATTAATGTTCTGCTAAGGTTGTAACTTGTACTTCCTTTTGCGTTTGTCCCTCCTATTGAGATGATTCTTATCTTAGTCTGCGGGTTTCCAAATAAATCCATAACTTTCCGTATTCGTTCTAGTCCAGGCATAATTTTGTTCTGGTTTAGATCATCAAGCCATGCCAAAGCTTCTTCGTATGATTCTATTTTTTTCATTATTCTATAGATTCCCATTCTACGGTGTCAGGAGTAACAACTCCTTGATCATTTAATATGCCCCTAAAGTTATCTGGCGAAACACCAGCTATCTCAGCTCCTTTAGTTAATGTAGCTTTTCCTTTCTTATATATTTCGACTGCAGACGCATATCTTAAGTGGTTCTTCTTTTCGATCATAAACCTAAGAGATTCTTTTACAACATCAGATCTACTGCTGAAGTGACCAGAATCGACGAGAGCTTCGATTTGCATGACTAGTATTGGAGGCAATGAATAGGAGTTACTCATATAATAACTATTATTAACTATTATTAATAATTATTCACTAAGCTTTATATGCTACTTTCTGGTGAAAATATTGATACGTTATGAGCCTTAACCTAAAAAATTGGTTTGCTAACACATTGGCGCTTGCGCTGATATGTTTTGGTTTTCTCCTGATTTCAGGAACTGTAGAAGCTGGATATGATCACAAAATGACCGTAACTCCAACTCAACAGGAAGGAGAACCTGATGAACAACTTCAATATACCATCACTATAGAAAATGAAGGCGAAGATGACAGTTTTAATTTGAGCGTTACATCTTCATCTATTCCAGAAGGATATACAGCTTCTATTATACCTGAACAACTAACTATAGATGAGGATGAATCAGCAACTGCAACACTTTTCGTAAAATTAGCACCTAGAGACCATATAAATTCACAAGGTGGCGATACTCATACAATTTCGTTTAAGTCAGAGGCTGTGAACACAGCAGGAAAAACAAAAACTGCATTAGCAGGTATTACAGTGAAAAATACATATGGAACAACCCTTACAGCAATATCTGGAGAACAGGAAGTTGAACCAAATGAAAATGTTAAGTTTTCAATGAGCATAAACAATACAGAGGGTAATACTCCAGACAGTATAACTATTTCGTATACGGCAAACGGAATTGACAGTTGGGATGTCAATCCTCAGCCTTCAACCATGACTCTTGCAGTTGATGTTACAGGATTTTTTAATTTATCAGTTACACCAGATATTGAAGCTACTGCAGGACTGAAAAGTATAACTGTTTTAGCAACTTCTGAAGATGGAGAAACAGTGTCTTCTACTTCGGTAACTGTAAAAGTTAAGCAGTTACCAGCACTTCAAGTTGACAAGATAGATACAAGTTCAAAAGATGTTGAAGCTGGAAAGAGAGTTTATTATTCGTTCTCAGTTACGAATAAAGGAAATGCAGTAGATACTTTTTCTTTAGCAGTAGATTTATCTAGTCTTCCAGTAGGTTGGGATGCCTCATTGGATCAAGATACTATCAGTAACTTGGGTGTCGATGAAAAGATTAATTTAACAGATGTTTTAGTTGTAAAAGCACCTATTGATGCTCCGGCAGAATCAGAGACTAGTATAGTAGTTACAATTTCATCAGATTACAATACTACAGTTAACGCTACATACACCTCTCGAACAACAGTTCTTCAAAAATATGATCCAAAGGTATCTACTGTCGGGTTTGATGTTTTATCAGCCAAACCAGAGGAACAGGTAAATTTTACAATAAAAATAGAGAATTTAGGTAATGGTCAGGATGATATTTCTTTAGAATTAATAGGCGGTAATTCTAGTTGGGGTCAATTGGGTGATTCAAGTTTTACACTTGAATCTAATACTAATGCCACAACTACTTTGCGAGTAACTCCGCCTAAAGATACAGAAGCCAAAAATGGTTATATTATAACCATTCGAGCTACATCTGAAGATGGTGCAACAATAGCAGATCGTAATATTTTTGTTAACGTTCTTCAAATTTATGAAGTTTCAGTTCAAGTCGCAGGAGACAGTTCTAAGAAAGGGGATCCCGGCGACGAGTTGACCTTTGAAATAACAATCAAGAATAAAGGTAATGGAGAAGACACAGTTTCATTGGCTCTTGAAGGCACCAAAGCTTCTTGGGCATCAGTTACAGATGAAGTTGAGTTACTCAGTGGCGAAACAAAAGTTGTTAATTTAACGGTAAATATAGACGATGATGCTACCGTTGGAGATAATGACATAGTCGTAAATGGTACTTCTGAAGACAATCCTTCAGCGTATGATACAGGAACAGTTAAAGTTTCAGTTAATAAGCAGTTTAAGGTAGATGTAGTAGTATCATCAAAGAGTGGGGACCCGGGTTCAACTGTAGAGTATGACATAAGGATACAAAACGAAGGTACTGGTAATGATACTTTTACTGTCAACATTGATGATTATCCTGCAGGTTGGTCAGTAGATCCTGTTTCTTTCCAGGTTGAAAATGTGCCAGCAGGTGGTGAAAAACTTGTTAAAGTAAATGTTACTGTTAGATCAGGTGAAGATAATAAGGCTTTTACCATTAATTTGACAGCTTCATCAGATGAAGCCCAGAAAGAGAATCCGCCTAAGTATGCTAATAAAACAGTTAGTATAATTACGATAGTTAATCAGGAATACTGGATAGATTTGTCCGTCGCAGATTCAGATAGAACCGTAGAAGCTACAGTTGGTGTCCCAGTTTCAGTCACTATTGATGTTGATAATTTTGGAACTGGAGATGACATTATAGCTATGACCAATACACCTCCAGAAGGTTGGACTGGTGTTGACTTTAGTAATCCCTTCATTAACGTGGCTGAGGGAGGTCAAGAAGAAGTTACTCTGACCATAACAGTACCTGAAAGTACATCTAAGGGAGATTATGAGCTTACAGTCAAGGGCGTATCGGACTGTGAAGGATGTGAGAATGGAACTAAGTCTACAGATTCAATTACCCTAACAGTTAAGGTTGACTTAAGCAGAGGTGTTCAAGTTAGTACAGATGTAACTGAAATTGAAAAGTTACCAGGAACTACAGCCTCTTTTACAATCGATGTTAAAAACACTGGAGACGGGGCCGATACTTTGATTGTTTCCGTTTTAGATGATGATTTGGGTTGGGCGTTGTCTAATACTACTTCATTGACCTTAGACAAGGATCAAACGGGTTCAGTTACTGTAAACGTAACATTGCCTGAATATGTTTTAGATAACTTAACTAATCAGGAAAGAAATGCTTTGCAGGCTAACAGTTACTCAATAACTGTAAAGGTCAAATCCGGCGGTGATTTATCAGTTAGCGACACAGCCTCTCTACAAGTCGATATAGGCCAGATTTTTGGGGCTAAAGTGGAAATTGTAGGTGCAAGTACAATAACATCTTATCCTTCAACTGAAACGCAAGCATCCGAAAGGACTGAAAAGTTCACTTTTAAGCTTACAAATACGGGTAACGGCCAAGATTCAGTAAGTGTTGAGACAATTGCAACAACTTATCCAGATGAATGGACTGTAGAAATATTCCAGAGTCCTTCATGTACAAGTAGTTTCTCAGGTTCAATAGGTGCAGGGACATCGAAGTATCTCTACTTGTGTGTAGAACCTGACCAGGACTCAGACATAGGAAATTACAGTGTTCTAACTGAGTTTTCACCTAATAATGGCATAGATCCTGCTGAGCAAGTATCAGTAAGTCTTGAAGTTGCATCTCCTAGGAGAGAGCTAGATGCTACAGCAATCGACAGTCTCAAAGAGATTTATCCAGAATATGAAGGTTCTGTTACGCAGAATAGTGTAAAATTCAAGGTTAAATTAGATAACACAGGATCTAACGACGACATATTCATTCCAGAAGTGGAGTCCACACTTGAAGATGGTTGGACTGTAACTTTTTTCCAAGATAGTTCAAAGACGCAATCTTGGCCAAATTCTGGTGTAACTATTGAAGAAGGCGAGCTTGATGATCTTTGGGTATTCGTATCCGTGAATGATGAGGCCGAAGTAGGAAATGAAACAGTTAAAATTTCAGTCAGAAATGAGGAAGACGATCCCAATGCTCGTCAAGAAATTGATTTAACAGTACAGATTCAGAGACCTGAAATTATTATCCAGCAAAGCGGCATCAAAATAGAAATCGATGGGGTATTCGGTAATGCTTCCGAGGTGAAGGATGGAGATACTGTTGTTATTTATGTTGATGTTGAAAATACAGGTTCAGCAGACGCAGATAATGTTAATGTGGAAATTTATTACTATCCAAAGAAAGCACCGACAACGCAGCAAGAAATTGATGAATTGTTGATTGCAGGATTTGAATTTGACGACTCCAAAAATACTTACATTTACCAGTTGTATGGAAGTTCAGGAAGATCTACTAACATTAAGGAAGGAAATTCTAAAGAATTAGTTTCAGATGACTGGCTTATCAAAGGTGGTGAGTGGTATGTGGAAGCTAGAGCCGATTATGATAAAAATAATGATAATGGAGAAATTCTAGAAGAAAATGAGAATAACAATGATGCTAGATATTCCGAATTACTTAGAGTAAAACCTGATTTGCAAATAACAGCAATGCGTGTTGATAGTAAATATGCGGGTGAGAATTCAGGAACTCCAAACGTAGATGACACAGTTACCTTTACAGTTACAGTAACAAATGCTGGAGCTGCAGATGTTGATAACAGTCGATTATACATAACTGCAGATAGTAGTACAGATAATGTGGTCTTGAAGGATCGTACAAATCAAGAGTATGTATTATTCGATTTGGACGCTGGTGAGACTCAGGAAGTTAGATTTAGATGGAAAGCAACACTCGAAGAGTGGACAGCATTCAGTGCTGAAGTAAATCCCGTTTGTGATGATTTCAGTATCCCAGACTTTACATGTGAGTCAGAGGGTGATGGTTTCTCCACAGATACAGGACGCATGTTTGATGAATTAGGTAGATATACAGACAATGCTTGGCCAAGAACTGGCGTTTTTGAGCAGAGCGGCGCTCCAGTTGAGTTTTCAGTATTGCCTGATTTTAAAATCAAGAAAGTAGTTAAAGATCCAGTTAATCCTCAAGTTGGAGAAACAGTCGAGATAACTGTAACTGTACAAAATATAGGTAATGCAGATTGGCAGATTTCATCAAAACCACTTCAAGTTAAATTCGAAGATAGTGCAGGTACTGAACTTTCACAGCAGGTTAGTGAGTCAATAAACAAAGATGATTCTACCGAAGTCACTTTCAGTTGGACAGTTCCCGATAAAGATAACAAAGATTTCTTGACCTTGACATGGACAATTGATGCAGGTACAGGAAGCTTCGAGATACAACAATGTAATGATTGTGACATAACTAATTCAGGTGATGGAACCGACAATGATGAATATGTTGAAGACGATTTTGAACTTCAACTGCAAGCAGTTTTGGGAGAAATTGAATTTATAAATACATTATCAGAGAGGGAACTAGTGAAGGGAGTACCTCTGCTATTACCAGTTTTATTCTTAGTAGGTTTAGTTGCCTTGGCAATACCAGTTATATTGTACCGCAGAAGATCAGGAAGTTCTCCAGTATCAGAAGATTCAGATGATTCGGGTGAAGAAGAAGCAGCTGAAGAGCCTGCAGCAGCACCTCCTTCTAAAATAAGTGTAGCAATAGTATCAACTATTGATGGAAAAACAGCTAATGTTAAAGTTCCATCTAATATGCCAGTTAACAAATTATTGCAAAATTGTGTAGGAAAGTTCCCTTTACCTCATTCAAACTTTGCAGTAATGCTGAATGGTGTTGCAGTTGATAATAATCTAACACTTGCTGATGCCGGATTAACTGACAAGTGCCAGGTAGATTTAGTTCCATTAGAGTAAATCTCAAGCAATGCTTGACGTTTTAGTTATAGGGGCTGGACCAAGCGGGTCTCGTACTGCTTGGAATTTCGCTAAGGAAGGATACCGTGTTGTTCTACTAGATAGGGCTGAAACTATTGGGGAACCTTGTCAGTGTGCGGGCTTAGTTACTCCAAGAACCTTTGAGTATCTTGGCTATGAGCGTCCTATTTTGCAAGAAATGGATGGAGCTAGATTATGGGGCCCAAAAGACTCGTTTTTAGATTTTCAGGCATCTGAAACCAAAGCATTGGTTATTGATAGGCCAGATTTAGATCGCTCAATTGCAAAAAAAGCATCTGAAGCTGGCGCTGAAGTTCTTCATGGCCACACCTATTTGGGTCATGAGATAATTGATGGTGGCATCAAAGCAATTATAAAAAATAAAAATGAAAAATTTAGTCTTGAGACTAAGTTACTCGTTGGTGCTGATGGCCCTCTTTCTAGAGTTGCCAAAAACGCAGGAATTAGTGGCAAGAGAGAGATATTGACTGCATTTGGTGCAGACGTAAAGGGATACAAGGGTAGGGATACTCATGTAGATCTTTTTGTTGGTTCTGAATTAGCGCCAAGGTTTTTTGGCTGGGGAATACCTACAGGTCCTGATGAAGGACGGATTGGTATTGCCACAACCTTACCTCATAAGCCAAGGCATTTCTTTAGAGATTATTTTTTGAAAGGTGCGCCATCAAAGTTACTTGGTGGTGCAAAAATTATTAATTTAATAAGTGGACTCATTCCATTTGGAACTGCGAATCCTAGCTATGCAGATAATATCGTATTAACTGGAGATGCTGCAGGCATGGCTAAACCAACTTCAGGCGGTGGGATTTATTCGGGCTTAATTTCTGCAGACGCAGCTTTTGAGGTGGCCTCTAAAGCTTTAGACTCAGGAGATTTGAGTTCAAGTAATTTGAGTGAATATCAGTCATTAATTTCAGAAAGAATCGGTGGTGAGCTGTCAAAGGGAAGTTACCTTAGGAAAGCCTTTTTGAGTTTAAATGATGATCAGTTAGCAGAAATAATATCAATTCTTGGCGAACCTAAAGTAAAGAAAACTATTGAGAAGACTGGTGATTTAGACTATGCTTCTTTAGCTGCCTTTTCCGTACTTAAGACTCAACCAAAATTGATTAAATTTGCCCCTCATCTTCTGAAGCCATTTATTTAGTTCAGGATAAGTTTCTTCTTCTTCTAAATAAAAAATTACAGAAAGTCCAGCAAAGACTATTGTAAGAGTAATCAGTAGATACAAAGGCCACTTAGGTATTGGTTTTTTTACTCCAAATGAAGAATCTGGGATTATACCATCAACAT
>JBJLCC010000007.1:0-11805 GCA_045567855.1 Candidatus Poseidoniales archaeon
ATCAAAGCTAAAACTTTGTTCTTAATTTTTGCAGCAGGCATTGAGCCTACAAACATGTGAGTAAAGAATTCTTTAGTCTCTTCATCTAAAGCTGCATATTTTATCAAACTATTTGGCATAGCCATCAAAAGATGCCAACCAACTTTCAACCATTCTAGATCATCGCCCCATTTAGAGCTCCAAGCTCTGTGGTAATGCATTAAATCCTGTTTCTGGAAATTGCCCTCTTTGAATAAATCGTTTAAAGATTCTGCAGCCAACCTACCTGAATCTAATGCATAGTAAAGACCTTCACCAGATAATGGAGAAACAAAACCTCCTGCATCTCCTACAACCATCATTCTATCACCAACTGTACAACTCATCCCCATACCTACGGGTATGTTCGCACCCGATATCATTTTTCTGTCTACTTCAATGTCCTTAGGGAACCAACCTTGCTCCTTTAGTGTTTCAACGTAGTCTAGTAAATATTTTCTTTCGCTCCAGCCCTTTTTCTCTTTCTTTAATTTTTTAATAATATTTCTTGGGCAACCTATTCCCACGTTGAGGACAGTATCTTTTGAGAATGACCAACCATATCCATCTAATCCATCATATTTGATGTGAGCCATTGATATTCTTTCTTCACCATAAACTTCATCCATGAATTCTCGACCTACATCTACTTCAAAATAGAGTGCCATAGCAATATCTTCGTCTCTCCAATTCATAGGCATATTTTCTATTTCTCGAATTCTTTTTGAAACTAAATCGTAAGAACCTCCAGCCCCGATTATAACTTCACCACTAAGCTCTTCACCGTTACGTAATTTAACAACTACTTTTTCATCTAGAACATCAAAATCTTTAACTGCAACTCCTTCAATTAAAGTAGCTCCCTCAGCCACCGCATATTCTACCAATTTGTTATCAAATTGGAGTCTACGAATATTATAGAAAAAAGGCTTTTCGCTGACATAGTCTACTGGTAAAAACTCAGGCCCATATACAATGCCTCTTTGGCATTTTGACTCTAAAAAATCGTCCCAGTTGTTAATTATGTGGTCAAATTCTTCAATGTGCACGCAAAGGCCACCTCCGCATGCCTTCTCTCTAGGGAATTTTGCTCGATCTATAAATGCTACTTTTTTACCTTGTTTAGCTAAATAATAAGCTGCTGTAGCGCCTGAAGGTCCTGCTCCTGCTACTACAACATCATAATGTTTCAAATTTGGCCTTGCTTCCTGTAACGAGTTACATATCCAGTAATTCTATTTCTCATAGTTAAACTTTCTACGTCTGTTAATTCTTCAACAATTGATTTATTATGATCAAAATCTTCATTAAATCTATCAGAATAATTTCTTACTAATTCAATTGCAACACGTTTAATGTAAGTCGGTCTTACTCTACCCATATAGTCTACTTTAATTTAGGGCCTATTTATAATCTATTATTATTAAAGTTTACATAAAAACAACACAAACCAATTATATCAATGCCCTATAGAAGGCTGTGTTAAACGAAGCTTCAAGACTACCGGGACTGACGGTGTACACTCGCAAAGGTATGAGATTGGGAGTAGTTCATGATGTTCTTTTGGATACTACTCAAAGAATAATTTCAGCTTTACTTGTCACTGGAACAACTCCTAACTTAGTAAAAGATGGGGCAAACATAATCATTCCATACAGATGGGTCCAGGATTTAGATGATGTTGTTATTCTACGATATTTCCCTGACAAAATTGATTTTACAGAAACCTCTGAAAAAAGTGAATTTGAATTCGAGGACGACGATGGATTTTACGATGATTAAAGAAATCCATAATTTTTTTATATACCTAACCTAAAATATTTTACTGAAGCCCCGTAGTGTAGTGGTCCATCATTTGAGACTCTGGATCTTGAGACCCAGGTTCGAATCCTGGCGGGGCTACCACTAATTAAACCCACCATATTAACAAATATGGATGTTTGGACCATTCTCTTTGCTACTCTGCTGACCATTGCACTATTTTGTGGTTGGTTGGTGTGGGTTTCAAGGTTTGTTTGGGAAAGTAAAGAATTGGCCGTGAGATATGCAGCCATTGCAGGAGCTGCCACATTGGGAGTTATGATAATAGGAATGGAAAGAATATGAAAGAATATTTACTTAATAATAGACCAACTCAAATCAAAAATAATGAAATAGAGTCGGTATACGAAAATGGGAAAATAACAATCATCTATCCTAAAAAGTTTGGTAGGATTGAGAAATGGGTTAAAGATAGAATAGGAGGACCTGATCAAGTTAGAAGGCCTTTAGACAAGTATACAACATTCATATGGGAAAATTGTAACGGTGATAATAATATAGCTGAAATTATTTCTAAGTTTGATCGTAAGTTTGGTGAGGAAGTAGCTCCTGCGGACATAAGAGTTCAAAAATTCATAAAACAACTTCTAGAATTAAATTTGATTACTCTGAATTTGTAACATTATTATTATATTATGGCTTACAAGACCGAATATACGAATGTCTGAAATAAAGTTCGACTGGGAAACTGGAATAGATGAAGTTTGTTCAAAATTAACAGATAAGAAGCTCATAGGAATACAGCTCCCAGATGGACTAAAAGTTAAATCTCATACTATCACAAAAAAAATTAAAGAGTTAACCGGAGCAAACGTAATTTTGTGGGGTGAGCCTACCTATGGGGCATGTGACTTAGCAGACAGGCCTTTGGAAGAAGTCGGGGCTGATGCTCTTATTCATTTAGGCCATATGCCTATGCCATATCATTCAGAATTTTATGCAATACCCACTTATTTTGTACCTGTAAAACATACTGGAAAGTTAAATCTTAAAAAAGATAGTTTGAAAGAAATAAAGGAAATGCTACCTAAAAAAATAGGAATTGTGACTACTGCCCAACATTTGCATATGATTGATGAAGCTACTGAGAAACTAGAAAATATTGGCTTTGATGCAAGTGTAACTAAAGGTGGGCCACGACTGGCTGCAGCTGGCCAATTATTAGGATGCAACTCCTCCTCAGCAAGAAGATTAAAAGTGGATGGATTTTTGTATATAGGTACAGGATTATTCCACCCATTGACTGTAGCGTTATCAACAGGAAAGAGAGTAGCATGCGTTGATCCACATAATGCCAAAGTTAGTGAAGCTGATCCGAAACCTTTCTTAAAACAAAGATATGCTGCAATTTCTATAGCTAGAGACGCAAAAAGATGGGCTGTACTTTTTTCAAATCAAATTGGCCAAAAAAGAATTGAACTTGCTGAAAGAATGTCAAAAGCACTGGAAGAGGCAGGAAAAGAAGTTATAATGATTGGTAGCATACACCAATCTCATGATCAATTACTGGGAATGGGGATAGATGCTGCAGTAATTACCGCGTGTCCAAGACTCGCCATTGAGGATGGACCCACTTGGCCTATGCCACTTCTTACAGTTCCCGAAACCCAAATTGTTCTTGGTAGGATAAAACCAGATCCTTACCCATTTGACGAATTTGCATAAGGATTAATATCTTAAACTTGCCCGGCCTCAATGGTTATCGTGGCTAACTTAGAAATTGAAAATGTCATTGTCGCATCCCACTTAGGAAAGGATATTGAATTAATTAAATTGGCAACCGAATTACCTAATGCAAGATACTCTAGTTCTGGAAATCCTTCGGTAATTATTGAGCTAGATCGAACAAATCCAAAATTTATAGGCCATAAGAGATTGAAAGCTGCGGGTGTTTTATTTGGAAACGGGAAAGTACTCGTTACTGGAATCGCCTCACTACAAGAAGGAAAAGAAATAATTTCAAAATTAAAAGATTCAATAAGGAACGTTGATCCTAAAATTAGTACCAAAAGAGCTACAAAAATTGAAAACATGGTAACTAGAATGAGCTTTGGTAAGAAACTAGATTTGCAACTTATTTCAAATGCCATACCAGGGTCTGAATATGATCAGTTAAGATTTCAAGGACTCATTATACGGGTTGATAACCCACTTGCTAGCTTCATTCTCTTTGAATCTGGCGTTGCTGTTATTACAGACGTAGTAAGTGAAGCGAAAGCCAAAAAAGCATTTAGTGAATTAAAAAATCTCATCGAAACTAGTATTTTAGCGTGAACAAAAATAAACTTTCTAAGATAGGGCTTGCTCTAGAGAAAGCTGTCAAAAAGGATTGTGAAAAAAATATTACTGTTTCTTTTTCTGGAGGAATCGACTCCGCACTTGTTGCTTTCTTAGCAAGTAAGTATACTGATGTTGAATTAATTGCTGTAGGCGTAAAAGACTCGCATGATATCGAAGCTGCTAAATCGGCTGCAAATGTTATCAATCTAGATTTAACAGTTAAAGAATTAAACGATGAAGAACTAATATCGGAAGCTACCATTTTACAAAAAAAACTTAAATTAACGCAGTTTGAAGTGGGGTTTATGCTCCCTTTTTGGGTTGCTGCTAAAAATGCTAAAAATAAAATCTTAATGTGCGGCCAAGGTGCTGATGAAGTTTTTGGAGGATACGCACGTTTCCGTGAATCTATGAAGAACGCTAATCTTGACGAGGAAACTAAATCCTTATTGGAAATAATTCCAAATAGAGAACTGAAGATCTGTAAGCTATTCGGTCTCAAGCTTTCATGTCCTTACCTTTCGGAAGAGGTTATTCAAACCTCTAAACTATATTCTCAAAAGCAACACATTGGAATAGTAGGCAAAGAAAAACTGAGGGAAGCTGCAATAGGACTTGGACTTTCCAAAGAAATTGCAAATAGAAAGAAGAAAGCTGCTCAATACGGAAGTGGGAGTCAAAAAGTTATGAAAAAGAAGATCAAACATGAGATAAATTTTGAAATGCCGTTTGAATCAGATAAAGTAGCTGAATCAATTAAAAAAGCTACCGACCCTGAAAACGACGGATGGGTGGAAAGTTCTATTGAAAATAATATTATGAAGGCAAAAGTTAAAGCTCAGAATATGGGCAGCCTCAGAGAAGCTGCCGAAGATTTTATGTCTTGTGTTTCTATTGCTGAAAACGTCTTGAAAAAGTAATAAAAGGCAACTCCATTAGAAGAGAATGAGTCAAACATTTGATCAAATGCTTAAGAAAGTAGAAGAATTCCATAACAAACATGACTTTGCCAATGAAGAAAATAATGGGCATGATATGTCTTATCGAATTTTACTAACTATTGAGGAACTTGGAGAATTAGCTGAGTGCTTCACGAAAGGAAAGTCCAAACATGAAAAGGCAGAAGAGTTGGCAGATATCTTAATTTTAATTTTCGGTCACTCAATAGCTATGGATGTAAACCTTGAAGAAGCATTTAACAAGAAAATGGAAATAATAATGAAAAGACCCGCTATCAAAGGCGATCTTGGCATAAGAGTAACCGAATATAAAAAAATAAATTCGGCAAATCCCTAAATATTGCTTCCTTTAATGAAGAATGTGTCATTACCAAAAGATAATAAGGATTCAATACCAGAGCCTACAAAGGGCTTAGAAGGAATTGTAGCTGCTGATACAAATTTAAGCTCAGTTAATGGGGAAAAAGGCATACTAAGATATTGTGGATTTAATGTCGATGATCTAGCTTTGGATACTACTTTTGAAGAGACTATCTGTATTCTATATGATTATGATTTGCCTACGGAAAGCCGTTTAACCGAAATGACTAAAAACATAGGCGAAGCAAGAGTACTGCCCGATGAGGTAGTTGAGGTTATTACCAAATTAGTGGGAAAAACTTCACCTATGAGCACTCTAAGAACTGTTGTATCTGCTCTTGGGCATTATGAAAAAAATGTACCTCTGAGTGAATTGGCTCCAAAAGCTCTGAGACTTGTGGGACAAATTGCAACAGCTGTTGCATTGATACATCGTCTAAGAGAAGGTCTGCCAATAATCAAAGCTGATCCTAAACGAGGGCACGCTGAAGATTTTCTAAGGATGCTTCATGGAGATGAACCCTCAAAAATTCAAATCAATGCTTTGAATCTTTACCTAATCCTGCTAGCAGATCACGGATTTAATGCTTCTACTTTCTCCGCAAGAGTAACTGCAGGAACCTTAGCAAATCTTCACTCTGCAATTACTTCTGCTGTAGGCACTCTTAGTGGCCCACTTCATGGAGGTGCAAACGAGAAAGCAATGGAAATGATTCTGGAAGTTGGGAATTCAAAAAATGCTTCAAAGTATATTGAAAATGCTTTCAATAACAAACAAAAAATTATGGGATTTGGTCACAGGGTTTACAAAGTTGATGATGCAAGAAGAATTCATTTAAAAAATATGACTGAGCTAGTTTGTAAAGAAAATGGCAACATGGAAATTTACAGAACTGCAGAAGAAATAGAGAGACAAGTAAGGAAAAGAAAATCAATTATAACAAATGTTGATTTTTATTCAGCCCCACTACTTTACGAGTTAGGAATTCCTACTGATCTATTTACGCCTCTTTTCGCGATGTCGAGGGTAGCTGGCTGGACTGCGCATGTTTTAGAACAATACAAAAATAATCGATTGATACGTCCAAGAGCTAGATATGTTGGGCAAATTGATCGAACTTTCACACCTCTTCAACATCGCAGTGAAAAACGATTTTAACAAGGTACCCTCTTATTCAACGAATGTTAACCATTGATGAGGCAAGAAATGCCCTCAAAAAAGGCAAAATTATCGTTTATCCGACTGATACGGTTTGGGGAATAGGATGTAATCCTTTTGACCAAAATGCTGTAAATAATCTATTCAAAATAAAAGGTAAAAAGGAAGACGGAGTAAGCATCTTGGTTAATAACAAAGATTTAATCTCTGAATACTGCATTATGAATGCAAAGCAAGAAGGTATAATTGAAAAATTATTTCCTGGGCCTGTGACTATAATATTGAAATCTAAGGTTGAATTTGCTGAAGGCGTTGCACGGAACGGAAACATTGCAATAAGGATACCAAAAAATGACACATCAATATCTCTGGTCAAATATAATCCAATCATCACTACTAGCGCGAACATTCATGGTGAAAATATAGCCAAAAGTTTAAATGAAGCAAAGATAATATTCGGCAATTCTTGTATTTATCTACATGGTGAAAAGCCTACTGGAGTTGAATCTACAATAATTGATTTAACTAAAGATACTCCCAAAATAATCCGCATTGGTGCTTTATACGGCAACACGTTGGAGGGTATAATTGAACATTGATGAATTAGAAAAGTGGAAGAAAGCTGGAAAGCTAGCACATGACGCTTTACACTTTGGTAAAGATCAGATTGATGAGGGAAAGTCCATGCTGGAAATAACTGAAAAAATTGAAAACTATGTTTATGATAATGGTGGTAAATTAGCATTTCCTGCAAACCTCGCCATCAATAACGTCGGAGCTCACTGGACTCCCTCTACTAAGACTACTGAAAAATTCCAAAGAGGTGATCTCGTAAAGTTAGACGTTGGAGTCCATATTGATGGTTATATTGGAGACAACGCCCTAACTGTAGAAGTTAGAACTGAAAAATATGGTAAACTAATAGATACCTCTCGTGAAGCTCTTAATGCTGCCATCGAAGTAGCTGGACCAGGAATTAATGTAGGCATGATAGGTTACGCCGTACAAACCACTATAGAAAATCGTGGATACAAACCAATCGCAAATTTAACTGGGCATGGGATTAAAAGATATAATCTCCACAGTGGAATTTCAGTACCTAATGTAAAAGAAAATGGTGGCACAATATTAAAGCCTGGAGACATAATTGCAATTGAACCTTTTGTAACTGATGGAGCTGGACGCGTTGGAGGAAAGAGAAACTCAAACATTTATCACATTAGACAGGTTCGAAATATCAGAGACGAAAAGGCAGCTGAAATGATAGATGAAATACAGCACAGATACAAAGGACTCCCTTTCGCTGAAAGATGGTTGCATGATATTCAAACGAATGATGCTGCAAATAGCTTAACAAAGCTAATGAGAGCAGGTATTATCTCATATTATCCTGTTCTGGATGAGCTGGGTAAAGGAATGGTAGCACAATCTGAGCATACGGTTTTAATAACAAATTCAGGTTCTGAGGTCCTTACAAATTGAACGACTCAGAAGCTTTTAGTCGCTTAAGAGGCATAATTAATTCGCCAATGCTACAATTGAATATTGTAGCTGCAATTACGGGAGCAAGTGCAGCGATTCTAACCTGGGTTTTCATCTCTATGACTGGACTAATGCAAGGTATATTCTATGGAGATTCGCTTGTTCAAAATAATATTACTGAATCGGATAGGCCATGGCTTATTATTTTTGTTCCTGCGTTAGGAGGGCTAATTGCTGGATTAATAATTGAGTACTGGTCAAGAGAAGCAAAGGGAGTAGGTGTACCTCTTGTTATGGAGGCTGTAGCATTTAAACAAGCAAGATTAAGTGCAAAGCAAGGTTTGGCTAAGTGTGTTGCTGCTATCACAAGTGTAGGTACTGGAATGTCTTTAGGACGGGTTGGCCCTATGGTAGTTGTATCATCAACTCTTGCTTCTGAAATAGGTCAAAGAACTGGAAAGACCGTTGATGAAACAAGAACAATAGTAGGATGCGGAGCTGCTGCCGCTATCACAACTGCATTCAACGCACCACTTGGGGGAGTATTGTTCGCTATTGAACTCATTTTGGCAGAATTAAAGACTAAATCCTTCATTCCAATCGTTGTAGCTGCAGTAATTGCGACTACAGTTGGTAGAAGCTTAACCGGGGACGTTGCTGCGTTTGATAGTATTCCCCAATATAAATTAGGATCTGCTGTCGAATATCCATTCTACATAATTTTAGGAATGTTAACTGGATTTACTGCATCTATATTCATAAAATCTCTTAATTTTGTTGAAATAGAATTCGAAAAGTTAAAAGCAATCCCTGTACCTCTAAAAACATGTCTTGGAGGGCTTTTTGTAGGCCTCATTGCTTTCTCGTTTCCACAAATTCTGGGAAATGGATTTGATGTTACATCTGACTTGATATCATTAGATAGCGACGAAAATGGAAGCATAAGTGTCGGTGAAAATCTAGCTGGCGACAATAATAGTGGTTCAATTATAGACGATCTTTTCATATTTATATTTTCAATAATGGCACTGAAGATAATAGCTACTTCTGTATCTATTGGCTCAGGTGGGTCTGGAGGCATTTTTACTCCTAGTTTGTTTATCGGAGCTGCAATAGGAGCTGGAATGGGTTTGTTTATGAATGATTTAGGAATAATTACACATCCTGGTGCATTTGCTTTAGTGGGAATGGCTGCGTTTGTTGCATCTACAACAAGAGCAACATTGACGGCAATAGTTCTGCTCTTTGAGATGACTGCAACATATGAAATTATTTTACCCTTAATGCTTTCATGTGTTGTAGCAGACGCAACGTGTTATGTTATCTCTAAAGAATCGGCTTATACTTCTAAATTAGCCAGAATGGGAATAAATATTGATCTAGGGGCTGAACAGGATATAATGAGGATGATTACTGTTAAAGAAGCAATGAGCAATGAAGTAATGACCATTACTCCAGATAAACCCTTGGAATTGGCTTTACAAATTATTGAAGATACAGGTCACATGAGTTTGCCAGTCATTGATGATAAAGAAAAACTTTATGGAATTATTACTTGGACTGACATACACAATGCAGCAATTAAGCATGAAAGGCATTTAACAATTAAAGATTATTGTGTAACTGACTTAATCACTGTAAATCCTAGAGACACGCTATCAGAGGCATTGGATTGCTTAGGCTCTAGAGAAATTAGCCATTTGCCAGTGGTAGATACCTCAGATAAGAAAAAATTAATAGGAATTATTACAAAAGGAGACATAATTAAAGCTTATAATCGTCAGAGATTAGCTCGTAAAAAGATGAGTAGAGATGGAAAAAAAGACTGAAACAAGCTTTTAATTGAGAAGTATAGATACAATAAAATGTCGACAAGCAAAGATCTGGACGAAATTAGACTTGGAGATGCTGATAACGGCGTGAAAGCCAAGAGCTCTCCCTCTCTAACGAGTCTCTTTGAAAAGTTAGTCGAAATACTTAAAAAATATTGGTGAAAAAATGGCCTGGTTTGGTGGAAAAAAGAAAAAAGTAAAAAAAAGCCCCCCTGTTTTAGAACCTGTAGGTAATCCTGCAGTTCAAACTGCACCTGCTGTACAAGCTGCACCTGCTGTACAAGCTGCACCTGCTGTACAAGCCGTTCCTGCAGTTCAAGCTGCACCTGCCGTACAAGCTTCACCTGCAATTCAACCCTTAGTTGAAGTAGCTCCAGTGGGCGTAGTAGCAGATACAAATATTTCAGTAACTACAGAAGCGAATCAAAATAATATAAGTAAAGAATGGTCTAAAAAGAGCAATAAACCACTATTTGATATTCACAAAAAACTTGACTTTATGATGGACTCAAAAGGTAAAAGTCTAGAAGATAGATATAATGAAAGATTTGGAGACAAATTACCTGAATCTGTAGCTGCCGATTCAGCAAGGAAAGAGTACAATGAAAAGAAAGCTACACAGAAATCAAAACCAAAAATAGTTTTCAAACAAAAGTCACAGATGAAGCTTACGCCTAAGAAAGAGACTAAGAAGGAAAACGAAAAGAAAATTGAAGTTAAAGAAGAAGTAAAAAGCGATGAGATTCCAAAGACTAAAAAACTTTTAACAAAAACGGGAAGTGCCGTTGGCAAAAGTGCTAACGCTATGAAATCAAGTCTCGGCAGAGGTGCTGGGGCTGTAAGATCTGGTTTTGGCAGAGGAACTTCAGCAGTTAAATCTGGATTTGGTAGAGGTGCTGGGGCTGTAAAATCTGGTTTTGGTAAAGGTACCTCAGCAATAAAAGGACTCTTCAGTAAAAATAAAGAAGAAAAATCTAGTTCTGTCAAAGAAACTACAGAAGAGAAAAACTACAAAAGTATGAAAGTAGCTGAATTAAAAGCTGAGCTAAAAGAAAAAGGCCTTTCCACGGCAGGTAAGAAGGCTGAATTGATAGAAAGATTAGAAAGCTAGATACTGATAATTACTACTCAAGATATTATACGCTAACTAATAATAATTATACCTGATTATCTGTGTGTTATAATGCTTACTATATCACCATCTAGAACTTTATGATTTAAACCAACTGTCTGGCCTGGAAACTTTGCTGATGGGCCCCATATTTGGGAATATCTAAACTTCCTAACGAAGTCACGGTGTAATCGTTGACATATTTCGGTTATTGTAGTTCCCTTCCGAACTACCATTGGTTCTTCTAAATCTGCCTTTTCTCCCTGAGGCTTCATAAAAATGGATATGAATTCTAAAGAGGAATATATCTGTTTTTTCAATGTTTCAACACCCAAACCGGAAGGTGCTGCAACTTCGATAGTTTTTACTGAACCGCAAAGCTTTTTGATACTTTTAACATCTGCGGAATTAACCATATCTACTTTACTTATTACATTGAAAGATCGTGTGTAAACTCTAGTTCCTGAAAGAATATCGACTATGTCATCTATAGTCACCCTTTCTCTAAAAACTACTTGAGCATTGACTATGCCATATTCTCTTACTATGGTCTTAATAGCTTCATCCTCTAATTCTTGCTCAATTGTAGAGATAACTTCGATGCCACCAATTCCTGTTTTTGAAATACTACCATTGGGAGGGCGACTATTCAAGCGAACTCCAGAATCCGTCAATTCCTTCAATATAACATGAGGTGCTGGCTCTAGAGCATCAATAACGTGAACAATTAAATCTGCAGAACGAATAACTGATAATACTTCCTTACCTCTACCTGCACCCCTA
>JBJLCC010000008.1:0-10849 GCA_045567855.1 Candidatus Poseidoniales archaeon
ATTTACCCTTGTTCATTGTTGTTGGAATAGGTTTAGTGATGGTTGCAGGTACTTTACTTCTGCGTCGCAGGTCTACAGATAATGTTGCAGAAGGAATTGTTGTTGATGACGGAGTTTCTCCACAGCAGCAACAAAACCAGCAATTACCAGTGCCTGAGGTGCTTGATTGGGAAATTCCAACCGATGCCCAGGGACAAGCACTGATTATTGGTGAATACATGGCTAAACGCCGTGAATCGTACATTAAGCATCCAGATAATGACGAAGTTCTGGACTATTTACATAACAATCGTGAGAGGTTCACAATATCTACATATTTCGAGGTTCCAAATGACCCAACAACTGTAATATCAGATTGGGCTTTACCTGAGAATTTGCGAGGTAATGTACACTTAGATTCTTTCCGTCAGCAAATTGTTGAAAGAATATCTAACAGTGCACCAGATAAGAATTTCGTTATCATTGGTGAACCAGGAGTAGGTAAGACTGTAATGTTGTTTGAAGTATTTGATAGATTGATGAACAAGGCCCCAGTAGGCATTCTAACTACAGATACAATTGCTAAAGCTCATGAAATGTTTGGAGTAAGAGTATTCTATGATGATATACCTGAAAACCAAGAATTAGTTGAAGCATTGACTGATAACGAAGTTAAGGGAGTAATCGTTAGTTCAAGGGAAGCAGATTGGAAAGCATTGCCGACTGAAATGCAGGCTAAATTCGATCGTCTTACAGTACCTCTGTTCAGCGAGTTGGATATGAAAGCCATGATTGAGAAAATGATGGGCTTCCAGAGCATTGGGCACAATGATGAGGCCATTGCAATTTTAGCTGAGTATTCTGAAGGTAGTCCGATTTATGTTTGGTCTATGGTCCGAGAAATGATGCACAGGAGTGTCAAAACCTTAACCAAAGAGTATATCGAAGAGAACTCCGTTAAAGGAATGTTAAATTATGTAGCTCAATTACTACAAAGATTGCTAAAAGATGGAGAAGAATACCGTAAAGGCGGTCTTCATGCATTAGCTTCTTTGATTTTCCTTTCAGATCATATGGAAGAGCGTTACTGTAATGATTATTTCTTTGATGCTTATGTTGAAGTATTATCTAAATACACTGAGGAAAAATTAGATGATAAGATGAATCCAAAGACATTGAATTTGGTCTTAGCTTACTTGCCAATTAATGATAGTGTCATTAGATTCCCACACGATACATGGCCTGATGTCTTGCAAGGGTGGGGAGATATGAATCCATTTAGTACCGAATTGAGAATGATTAATCGTGCATTTGCAGACTCAGGTATTTTCCAAGATTTGAAGAAAGAAGTCGTCAAGGAAGTTTGGGATTCTACATATGAAAGATATAAGAGAACTCCTTCAAGGCAAAAGAATTCATTCCTAGCATTAGCAGACACTTTGTTCCAGAACTTTACCATTGATGAATTAAAAGAACAAGGAGTGGATATCGACATTGTAAGGCAAGTCGCATCTACCTATTCTCACATACCTCAAGCTGCTAAACTTATATCAAAAATTCAAGCAGTACTTCCTCAAACAGTTACAAGAATAATTAACATGCAAGATATAGGCTCTGAAACCTCTCATGCCCCTTACAAAATACAAGAGATGTATCTAATTTACAACGACGGTCGCATGTTGTCAAGTTTAATGGACGAAGCTGCTAAAGTGGATGAAGATATTATGAGCAGTATGTTAACAGCCATCAATGATTTTGTTAAAGATTCCTTCCAAACAACAGGAAATCTAGGTTCGATAGATTATGGAGAAAATCAAATTATCCTAGAGAGAGGAAAACATACAATGCTTGCTTCAGTTGTTTATGGTGAAGCTAATAGAGATCTAAGATCGAGAATGAGTAGGGCATTGACCAAAATTGAAGATGAGTTTAAATCTGAAATTAAAGATTGGAATGGTGATGTTGATAGCCTAAGTGGAACCGTTACACATCTTCAACCAATTATGGACATTAGTAAATCAGTCACCAAGGAAATGATTGATGAGCTTCAAGCATTGAAATCAGTTAACTTACGCTCTAGTTGGACCCAAGTAGCAGGCTTTGTTCAAGTTAATGTTTTGATTAATAATTATTCAAAGAAACAACTCAAAGGTGCAAAATTAACTTTAGAGTACGGAGCGGATTTCATGAAACTTGTTAAGACTGAACCTAAATTCAAGTATAATGTTACTGAAGTGGACATCAAGAAAGTTCCAGCAAATGATGAGATGCCAGTTACCCTTTACTTCGAACCATTAAAATCAGCACAAGCTTCGTTAAATGTTCATTTAGATTATGAGTCAAAGGGTGGAAATGCTTCAGGGGTGTCTTCAGCAGCATTTGAACGTGTGGACTTGTACAAAGAAGGCCAAACGCTCAATATTGCAGATTTGGATAATGCAGCTAAAGCAGAGATAGTGCCTGAGACTCCAGTTGCAGAAGCCGTAGTTGAAGCAGAAGCCGTAGTTGAAGCAGAAGCCGTGGTTGAAGCAGAAGCCGTGGTTGAAGCAGAAGCCGTGGTAGAAGCAGAAGCAGTGGTAGAAGCAGAAGCCGTTGTGGAGGCTGAAGTAGTGGATCCTGGCGAGTCAGGTGTAGACGATATTATGAGTAAATTGAGTGAGTTGGATGGAGATTCTTCATCAGACTCACCAGACGAAGAGCAATCTAAATCAGCAGATGGTGGCGATGATTTGATGAGTAAATTAAGTGAGCTTGATGGAGATTCTTCATCAGATTCACCCGACGACGACGATGATTTGATGAGTAAGCTCAGCGAATTAGATGATCCTGAAAACAAGCCAAAGAAGAAAGAAGAAAAATCTGATGAAGAGGAAGATAAGTCAGGCATGGATGATCTTCTCGGAAAATTAGACGAATTATAGGTGGTGCGGGTGCCGGGATTTGAACCCGGGTTCCAAACTTGGCAAGCTTGAGTGATACCAGGCTACACCACACCCGCGTATTCTGCTCCAGAATAACGGGTTAATAAAGCCTTTAATGCCCTCTGAAGTGAGCATTTAATGTCAGATAGTAGTAATGTTGAGCAAAGCCTTTCTGAGGCCTGGGGTGAGAATAAGATTCCAATTATGGCCTTAGCGTTTTGTTTTATTCTCTCACACATTCTGGCCATGTTCATAGTACCTGCATTTGAAGAGGCTGAAGTACAGGCATTTGAAGATCCTGAAGATCCCGTTAATTCTATTGTTTACATAGGGATTATTCTAGTTTTTACAGCGTTTGTTTTGTGGATTGCTAAAAACGGATTAGATTATGTTCTACAAGCAATATTCTTATCTTCGATTGGTGTTACTTTTATTTATGTTTTTTATCCTTTTTTCTACGCATACGGAATTACTGATACGGCAGGCTATATTGGAGCCTCAGCGTTTGCAGTCCAGCTAACTTTCCTGCTGATGACGTATCCAGAATGGTATGTCATTGATATTGCAGGAATTATTTTGGCCGCAGGCGTTGCAGCTATTTTTGGGATCTCCTTTGGTCTTTTGCCTGCAATTTTACTTCTTATTGGCTTGGCAATTTATGATGCTTGGGCAGTTTACAGGACAGGACACATGGTAGATTTAGCAGATTCAGTTATGGATCTTAAGCTTCCTATCCTACTTGTTATGCCTAAAACAAGCTCGTATTCATTTTTATCACAAGGCAGTTTGAACGAACAAATAGAAAGCGGTGAGAAACGTGAAGCTTTGTTTATGGGGTTAGGCGATTTAGTTATTCCAGGTGCATTGGTAGTTTCGGCTAAAGCCACTTTGGGATGGGCTGTTGGCCTATCAGCTATGATTGGAAGTGTTATTGGATTTTTTATTTTGATGATATTTGTTCTTAGTGGAAGACCTCAGGCAGGTTTACCTTTACTTAACGGAGGCGCAATCGTTGGATATTTGTTTGGAGCTTTCGTATTCGCCGGCGATTTAGGATTATGAAGATAGTTCCTGTACATGGCTATGCAGCTTTACATTTAGTTGATGAGTCGCTATTAGTTCTTTCAGATTTACATTATGGTGTTGAAGCTGAAATGCTTAGAGGTGGTGTTTGGGTTCCAAATAGATCGACCTCTAGAACTGAAAAAGTTTTGAAACTATTGAAAGAGACCAAGTCTAACCGATTACTTTTACTCGGAGATGTTAAACATCAAGTACCACATAACAGTCAACAGCAAAGAAAAGATTTAGATCAATTTTTCATGGCAGTTATGAGAATTGCAGATGTAGAAATCGTGCCTGGTAACCATGACGGAGGTTTAGATGATATTGCACCTCCGGAGGTTATTTATCACGATTCAAGCGGTTTTACAATAGGTGAAGTAGGATTTGCACATGGTCACGCTTGGCCTTCTCAAAAAGTAATGAATTCTAAAGTCTTAGTAGTAGGTCATGAGCATCCTGCATTTTCATTTCGAGACAGAGTGGATAAGCTGCACAGTGAATCATGCTGGTTACGTGTACCTATGCTAGATCATGAGAGGTATGAAAAGGTGCCAGAGCAATTAATTGTGATGCCAGCCTTTGGCGAGTTAGCAGGAAGAACCATGAATAGGGAGCCATTAAAGGGCCTAGGACCTATTCTGAGGAATGGACTTGCAGATTTAGCTAAGGCACGCGTAGAAACCCTGGAAGGGCTAGATTTTGGAGAGTTAGGTAACCTAATTGATTTACGATTATGAAACTTAATTCTAAATTGTTGGATGCCTTAGAATCTAGAGGCCTTTCTGAGCCAACATTAGCTCAGTCATCAACATGGCCAGTCATTGATTCAGGATCAAATGTTTTACTAATTGCTCCTACTGGGGTCGGTAAAACAGAGGCTGCAATGGTACCTTTGTTTCACAGACTTTTAGAGAGAGAAATTAAGCCAATTAGTGTTATTTACATTACACCTTTACGTTCTCTTAATAGAGATATGCTTCGCAGATTAGAAGATATAGGTTCAGAGCTTGGAATTAGTGTGGCTGTGAGACACGGTGATACCTCTCAATCGGAAAGAAGTAGACAATCACGTAATCCTCCTCAAATATTGATTACTACTCCAGAAACTTTACAAATTATGCTTTCAGGAAAGAGATTGAGAGAAAATCTTTCAGGCGTTGAGGCCGTAGTAATTGACGAGGTTCATGAATTAGCTTCAAGTGAGCGCGGAGCTCAGCTAAGCATTGCCCTCGAGAGATTGACATTACTTGCAGGAGATTTTCAAAGAATAGGTCTCAGTGCAACAGTAGGAACTCCAAAAGAAGTGTCTTCTTTTCTGGCTGGTGACAGAGATGTTGAGATTCTGACTCCTAAACTAGAGAGAAACATGGATCTTTTGGTGCATGCCCCAGAACCTGTTTCTGACGATGACGAGTTAGTAAATGAACTTTATTGGGAGCCAGAAAGAGTTGCTGCACTTAGGTATTCAGCGAAGGCTTCTGAAATGGGTCCAACTTTGTTATTTGTAAATACTAGAGATACAGCTGAGGCTATGGGTGTCAGATGGAATATGTGGGATCCAGATGCTAGCATACATGTTCATCACGGTTCATTAAGTAAAGATGTAAGAATAGAGGCTGAGGAAGATTATCGTAAAGGTACAGTTAATACCCTAATTTGTACTTCTTCTTTAGAATTGGGGATAGATGTAGGCAATACTGCGTTAGTCATTCAGTACAATTCACCAAGAGATGCTTCTCGCATGAGTCAGAGATTAGGAAGATCAGGTCACAAGATTAAAGAAACTGCAATTGGAAGAATAGTATCCACTGAAGAAACCCAAATTTTAGAGTCTGCAGTAATTGCCCGCCGTACACTTTCAGGTGAATTGGAGCCCTCTAGAATTCGAGAGATGCCTTTAGCAGTTCTTGCTAATCAAATAATTTCTTGGACAGTTTGCGATAAGAATGTAGATAAGAAAACGTTTTTAGATACTATTAAACGAGCTTATCCTTTTAGAAAATTTTCAGAAGAAAATTTAACAGATATGTTAGATTTGCTTGATAAAGTTCACCAAAATAGAACTATTGGAAAAGCAGTCAGACAAGGACCTAGGGCAATGAAATATTTCCACGGCAACCTATCTTTGATTCCAGATCAAAGAACATCCGGTGTTAGAGATATTACTACTAGGAAAATGATAGGCAGATTAGATGAGCGTTTTATTCTTGACTTAGTTCCAGGAGATAAGATTGTTTTCCGAGGTTCAGTTTGGGCAGTAGTGGAAATAGACGAAGAAGTTACAGTTTCACCATCAACATCTTTGGGAGAATTGCCAAGGTGGATAGGTGAAGATATTCCAGTACCCCATTCAGTAGCTCAGGAAGCCTCTCAAAGATTAGCTGATGGAAATTGGGCAGATTTACCAATTACTAGAGAAGCTTTGGAAGTTCTCCAAAAATATCATGAAAATATTGCAGATTCTGGGGAGATGCCTTCACCTGAGTGTCTAACTATTGAACAACATGAAAGATTATTCATTTTGAATTATCCAGGAGGAAGTAGATTGAATCGTACAATTGGAATGATTGTTACAGCAATGTTAACCGCTAAAAGTGGCTATAAGGTAGGTTTTCAATTTGATCCTTATAGAATAATTCTTGATGTTCCGGCAAGAACAACGGTAAAAGATCTTCTTGCCATTCTGAGAGGTTTTGTTCCCGAGGTTGGTAGTTTACTTAGATTTGCAATAAAGGATAGTCCTTCATTGAAACCTCAACTTCTACATTCCGCAAGAAAGATGGGTGCTATAGCTCCAGATGCTGATATCGGGAGATTTGGAATGAAGAAATTAATGGAAGCATATTCAGATACACCATTATACACTGAGGCTGTTGAACGGTTTTTGTTTCACCAACTAGATGAAAAGGGTATGGAAACCTTTATTCAAGATATAAATTCTGGAGACATTTCAGTAAAACTTTCTCCTAAGACACCACATGGCCACGCAGGACTAGATCCTTACAGAGACTATCTTAAACCTCCTAAATCAGATAGTTCAGTCGTTACTGCGGTAAAAAGACGCTTGCTCCGTACAGATTTATCCCTTAGATGCTTATCTTGCGATAATGCACGGAAAAGAAAGGTAAAAGCTATAACAAAGCATGAGCTAGTTTGTCCAAGTTGTAACAGTCGAATGATTGCACTATTGCATCCAATGGAACTTAATCGAGAAGTAAGTAATAAGAAATTGGCAAAATCAGCTTCTTTAGCAAGATCACATGGCGAAAGGGCTGCATTAGTGATTGCAGGAAGAGGCATTGGACCTGATACTGCAGGTAGGATATTGAGAAAACAGCTAAGAGATGAGTCTGATTTAGTTAAAGCAATAATTGAGGCTGAAATTACTTATGCTAGAACGAGACGCTTTTGGGACTAATATGCAAATCTCCCTTCATATTTATTAACGGTAGTCTTGAGTCACCATCAAGGCTTTTGAGAGCGAATGTTCAAAATAGCTGGAGCTAAATTCAATGGAAGAGTCTATTCAATCTGAGAAAGCCCTGCCGTCTTTTGCTATTTTTGGTATTGTTCTTTATCTTGTTTCTTACATTTCGGTAATGATTTGGGGCTATTTCCTTGTTAACGGGGTAGCAATGACAATTTCATTCTTAATAATTTATTATTATTTAGATTTAATAATAGATAAAATTACATTTTTGAAAGATGCTACTTACAAACAACAGATTTATTTTTTATTAGTATTTTCATTAATTCTTCGCTTTGGATGGCTAGGGCAAGAACAAGTAATTACTAAGGATATAGATTATTATGTTGAAAGATCACAAGCACTTGTAGATGGTCAAAAACCTTACATCGAGAGAGAAGATATCAATAAACCTCCATTATTTGCACTTTACATATGGATAATTGGCTTCTCTACTGATCTTGTTAACCAAGCATTATCCACAGATATTACCTATTACAATTCTTTTAGATTCATATCCAGTATTGGAGATGCGTTAGTAGTTCTTGGAATATTTTGGATAGCATATGAGCATTATTCTAGAAAACATGCTCAATATGCAGCTATAAGTTATGCCATATTCCCGATAGCAATTGAAACATCAGGATTATCTGGCCATTACGATCCTTTTGTAATTCTTTGTACCTTAGTACCTTTAAAATTTCTTTGGCCGGAAGAAAAGTCACCCAGACTAGATTCAATTTATATATTGTCTGGATTTTTTATTGGCTTAGGAATTGCTTTGAAATTTTACCCAGTAGTTATGATACCTTTCTTTTTGTTCATAATATATTCCTGGAGAGGAAGAGCTTTATTTTCAGCCGGATTGCCTATTGCCTCTCTATTATCATACGGAATTCTTGAATTAAGATATCCTGGCGCAGTTAAAGTTTACAGAGAATATCAAGGCGGTGATTGGATGGGAGACTGGATGAAGTCTTTTGCAAGGGCATTCTATGAATTTACTGGTTCTACAGAATTCATAGGAATAAATTTCAATGATTTTTTCATTACATTTTTTGGTATAATGGGTTTCGTTATGGTAGCAGGTTGGATTTTTGCTAGACACATAAACGGAGCTGAAGTTTCTAGATATGATAATGAAGATAATGTGTTTACAAATGTTTTGATGTGGTTTGTAAACAAATGGGATGCTCTAATATCTAGTGATGAACTTAAAACAGAGTCAGGCTGGACTATTTTCTCTATTAAAGTAATTGGCTTTTCTTTTGTTGCATACTATGGTACTCAAATTGCAGCAGGCTTTTACATGTATGAAGGAGGTTTTGGTCTAGATCCTCCGTGGCTTTACGCTTTAGAGTTCTTTGCATTTTATGCAGTAATTGCATTTTTCTTGTACAAGAGCAGTTCTACTTATTTTGATAATATTAATCTTTCATCTGCAGAATCTTTTGTTCTAATGCTTGGACTAGGAATTATGATCTTAATGTTTGGAAGTCCAGATTATCCAACATGGTACATTTGCTGGTATGCTCCTTTCGTTATGATTGCACCAACCTATCAAACTAGAATGGCTTTAATGCTACTTTTAGTATGGAATTTTCCAGGAGAAAGTATTTCACTATTACCAGACTATGTCATTGAGGCCGATAAATGATTGACAATTCTAACAAATTAGAGAAAGGATGGTTAACATCAGATTCGAAAATTAGTATAGTTGTCCCATGCTACAATGAGGAAGAGTGTCTTACGGCCTTAGCAAGAGAAATGAAACGAGCGCTCGATCCTCTTGATTATGATTGGGAAGTTCTTTTGATAAATGATTGTTCAACAGATAGCACCTGGAAAATGATGAAAGTAATTAATCATTGGGATTCTAGGTTCAAGGCAATCCACTTAGCTTACAACAGTGGTCAAACAGCAGGTACGCTTGCAGGCATTCGAAATTCAACAGGGGATGCAGTAATAACAATGGATGCAGATTTGCAACATCATCCTCAAGATATACCTCAAATTTTAGAATTATTGAATCAAGGTAATGCTGTAGTTTCAAGCTGGAGATACGATAGAGCTGATGAGCCTGCAGGAAAGAGAATACCTTCCAGAATATCTAATAGTCTTGCGAGACTTATGACTGGAGTTCAAGCTCATGATTTTGGTTCTGGATTCAAAGGTTATTACGCACCAAGATTAAGTGAGTTAATTCTCTATGGTTCTTTTCATAGGTATATTCCAGCCTTAATATTACGTCCACAAGATACACTAGGTGAAGTTAGGATAGATTATAGAGATAGAATTGGCGGGAAGACGAAGTATGGAGCTACTCGCATTCTCAAAGGAGTTAGAGATTTAATTTACATAACAATGATAACTCGTTTGAAAGGCAATTTTTTAGCTAATATGTGGGCAAACTTTATGATTTATTTGCATTATGATCAGGGCAGAGATACATATCGAATTGCTTCCAAAATAGGGTTTGAATAGTTGAGTGAAGTCAATAATTTTAAATTATTATTAACTATCGATTTTGAAGAGCAACGTCGTCTTGAAAAGGCGGGATTTCCCAAAGAAGCAATCGATGAATCATTGAAAGGAACTTATCGCATTATTGAATTATTTGAGAGATTAGGAATAAAGGCCACTTGGTTCACGACGGCAGCAATAGGTTTAGCAGATACTAAGATTTTCAAAAGATTGATAGATTCAGGACAAGAGATTGCATTACATGCGTTACATGATCGCGATGATTATAACCGAATGTCGGAAGATAAGGCACGTAAGCGCCTTCAGAAAGCTAAGAATATTGTAGAATCAATATCTGGACAGAAAACAGTTGGTTTTCGTGCACCTAGGTTTCAACATCCCTCACTAAAAATTATAAAAGATTTAGGTTTCCAGTATGATAGTTCACTTCATCCAAGCCCGATGCCAGGTCGATATTCAGGTAAAGGAAAACTAGTTCCTCATGTTGATGGTGATAGTGGTTTGACAGTTTTACCGGTATCTGTCGTTCCAGGCCTTAGATTACCATTATCTTGGATTTGGTTTAGAATGCTTCCAAAAGGATACATGCGATGGGGGGCTTCCCTTGTTGAATCTAATTCTGATTATTTGTGTTTGTACTTCCATCCTTGGGACTTTGTTGACTTATCTAAGTACAAAAGTTATCTTCCTGCAGGTTTTACAGTAGGTGGGAAGAGTGCAATTAATGATATGGAAGATTTTCTGAAATGGGGATTAGAAAAAGGTTGGAAATCTATGACAATTCAAGATTATCTTGATTAATCTAATTTTTCTTCCTCAGGCATACCAGTAATTCCCATTGAAAGTATGCCCATAGGAACAGATAATGTCAGAGAAGTTGCTACTTCCACAATACCTATAGTAATTGCTTGAGCCTCATCAATATCTGCAGCAG
>JBJLCC010000009.1:0-10865 GCA_045567855.1 Candidatus Poseidoniales archaeon
TCATCAATGTACAAGACTCCTCGATGGGCCTTGTGTATTGCACCAGCTTCAACTCTATCGTGAGCGGGAGTTTCTAGCCCTCCTGATTGGAAAGGATCATGCCTTACATCTCCTAATAAAGATCCAGCGTGTGCTCCTGTTGCATCTATAAATGCGGCTTTTGCATCATATTTATGCAGAACTAAACCTTTTGGTACATTAGCAGTGTCATTTCTTTGATTAGTGTACCTCATAGCCATAAATATGAACGCAGCTGCGATTAAACTGTAAAAAATAATCATCGGATTACTAAATCCAGTTGTTATAAACCAAAGTATACCAAAGCCTACTACCGTAAAAACTATCAACATTTGAGACTTTGCTTTTTTTTCCTTTTCTATCATTGCTTGAGCTTTCTGCACTTGGACTATTTCTTTACCTTTGCCTGAGGGGACAACTCTTACTCGTGGTTCATTATTATCTTCTTGATTATGGTAAACTAGAACATCTTGCAATTCTTCTTTTGGAAGTAATTCAGACATTGACTTTGCAAGCATTGATTTCCCAGTCCCAGGGTCACCAATGAGCATAACGTGCCTTTTCTGTTCAGCAGCTTTTCGGACTATCTCTACACCCTGTTTTTGACCAATTACTTGATCAACAAGCATTTTAGGAACAGCTATGTCTTCGGTGGACTCTATATCCAAGTCTTTTACCCATTCTCTGGGGTCTTTCATTACACTGTCTTTTTTAGGCATTGAGATTAGTTACCCGTCACTACTAGATATATAAGTTTCTAGCTAGACTTCAAGATTTTCAATACTATCTTCTTCAGATTCTTCATCAATAGAATTTCCAAACAAAATAAACTTTGTACCATAGTGTAGTATTCCACTCTCGCTATCCTCACCTAATTTACGAAAAACGGATTTAACCTTCATTCCAGATTTTACGCTTTCAGGTGTACAATCCACTATCTGCGAAGTTATTCTTGGACCTTCATCAAGCTCAATTATAGCCATACAATATGGTCCAAACATTTCGTATCCCGTTTGGGCTTGATGTACTACTGTAGGAGTTACTACGGTGCCAGTTCCTTTGAATTGGTAATCTTCCATACTACCAATCGATTTCCTTCCAGCTTCAGGATTGAAGCTTCTTCTTGGATAATGATATGTATCAGTTATTTTACAGTAGGATCCAATTAAGTTATATCGTGTATCTAGTTCTCTCCAAAATCTAGGTACAGACATTATTCAGCCTCCAAGATGTGTACAACAGCAGTAGCGGCAGTACCGCCATGATTTTCTGCAAGAGCTAATTTTGCATTTTCAATTTGACGTTCTCCAGCTTCTCCACGCAATTGAGTAACAAGTTCAATTACTTGTGCAATTCCAGTAGCACCGGGTGCATGGCCTCTTGCCTTCAATCCACCACTTGTATTTGTTGGCATGCTTCCACCTAGCTTAGTTTCACCTTCTAAACTTTTTTGGGCAGCTTCTCCTCTTTTGAATATTCCAATTTCTTCAAGAGCAATTATCTCTGATATTGTAAAATTATCATGTACTTCAATTAGGTCTAAATCCTCAGGTCCTTTATTAGAATCTTCAAAGGCTTTTTTGGCAGCAATATGTATTGCTGGTAGGCGGTGTAAATATTTTCGATGGTGTAAACTTAGAGTATCTGATGCTTGGCCAGATCCAATAATTTTTATTGGTTTATTTGTGTACTTTTTAGCTTTATCAGATGCGCATAAAACGATTGCAGCAGCTCCGTCGCTATTGGGTGCACAGTCAAGCATTCTCAACGGAGTTGATACCATTCCAGATTTACTTACAGCTTCAGCATTCAATGCAAATGGAAATTGGGCCATCGGGTTCAAGGATGCATGATAGTGATTTTTTGCAGCAACAGAGGACAAATGTTCTCTGGTGGTCCCATACTCAAGCATATGATTTTGAGCTATAATGGCATGTAGTGAAGTGAATGTCGCTCCAGCTTTTGCTTCCCATTGTTCATCAGATCCCATGCTTACAGTATATGATGATTCTGAATCGCTTACGTCTGTCATTTTTTCAGCTCCCCCTACCACTGCGATGTCAATGAAACCTCCTGCTATTGCCATGTATGCCTGTCTAATAGCCAGCCCACCTGATGCTGAAGCTGCCTCTACTCTTGTTGCAGGTATATTTTGGTTAGCCAATCCGCAATAGTCTGCAATTAGTGCACTGACATGTTCCTGTTGTAGTGTAGATCCTGCAGCCATGTTTCCAATATACAATGCATCAATATCATTGCTTGTTATACCTGCATCATTTATAGCTGCAAGTCCAGTTTCCAGACCTAGTTCTCTCAAAGATTTATCCCAGAGCTCTCCAAACTTGGTAATACCTATACCAATAATACTAACTTCTCTCATTTTGAATCTCCCATGTTCAATTTTCCGCGGTATTTTGCATATGTTGCGTAATTAATAATTTCCATTCTTGAGATCATCTCTTCAACAGTTTCACTCCGGTCCATTTTTTCAATTTCATCAGTAACCGTCAAATCAAAGCCATCACTTCCTGCACCAGAACCGTAAGCAATAGCAAGAATTCTATCTCCTGGTTTTGCTATATCCAAAATTGCAGATAATCCGAGGAAAATAGCACCAGAATAAGTGTTTCCAACTCTTGGAGTTAGTAATCCAGTTTTGTATTGTTCTTCATTGAATCCTAAACTTTTTGCAGCTCTGATAGGGAATTTTCCATTAGGTTGGTGAGTAACCACATAATCGTAGTCTCCCGGTTTAGTTCCAGCCATGTCCATTATCATTTTTCCACACATCATAACGTGTTTGAAAAATGCAGGTTTTCCTGTAAATCTCCCTCCATGCCTAGGATATTTCTGACCTTCTCTTCTCCAAAAGTCCGGAGTGTCTGTAGTATAAGAGGTTGTATGATTTATCGTTGCTATGACATTTTTATCTCCAATAATCATAGCTCCACCTCCTGCAGATGCACTGTACTCAAGTGCGTCGCCAGGAGCACCTTGTGACGTATCGACACCAATTGCAATTCCGTTTTCAACTTGCTTATTTCCTACAATCCCCAAGCAAGTTTGGATTGCTGCAGTTCCAGCCTTACACGCAAATTCGAAATCTGCAGCAGTTAGGTTTGGAGTAGCTCCGATGGCTTCAGCAACGATAGTTGATGTCGGTTTCACTGCATATGGATGAGATTCAGATCCGGTATATATTGCCCCTATATTTATGCCATCAAGTTTAGCCCTTTTCATAGCCAATCTTGTAGCTTCAACAGCAATAGTAATCACATCTTCATCAGGTCCAGGGACTGATTTTGAATATACATTCAAATTTTTAGCCCATGCACTACCGTCTGCACCCCAAACAGATGCAATTTCTCCAGTCTCTATTTTATGACTAGGTATGTACGCTCCATAACTAACTATTCCGCTCATTTTTTTCCTTAATTAAATTTTTTTAGTATTGTAACTATTTGTTCCTCATCGAGTTCCGTCTTGACTAGAACTATTCTTTCCATTTCAGCTAACTTTGTAGCTAACTTATCAATTGTTTTTGGTTTAATGTAAATTACAACTCTAGGTTTAACGGGGTGGGCCCTAATTGCAATCATGGGCGATCTTCCGTAATGTACTCCTGAGAAAAAAAGGGCTCTTTCATTTGACCATCCATATAAATCACCAAATACGTTAAACGTAGTTATCGCTTTTAAAGAATCTACAATTGTATATCCGTAAATGGGTCTTTCTAGTATATCTTTATTTCCAGAAAGGATTTCTCCTTCAATATTATGAATTAATTTGCTAATGGCAGCACCAGTGTTAAATTCTCTTATATCATAAACTGCGCTATTGTTATCTTTTGAAAACATACTACTTATGATTTTACTCCCTTGAGCTTTATCATATTCTACCATGGCCTCTACAAATTTACGCACGGTCCCTATACCAGGAGATGCCCTTCTACCTTTTTCAAAATCGCAAACAACAGAGGGTTTTACATTCAGAAGTGAGGCCAAATTTTTTTGTGAAAGTTTGAAAATGGTCCTCCATTTTTTTAATGTGTCTCCAGGCTTTTCAGAGATTACAATTTCTCCAGCCATTCTTCTAGTGAGTTGCTTCTGCACATTGTTCGATTTGGAGGCTCTATATAATTTTTGTGTACTTAAGTTCGGCAATTTATTAATTATGATTAAATATTAAATAGAACGAACTGAAATGAATATTGTGTCATCTCAAGATTGGGTTCCTAAAAAAATTTTCTTAACAAAAGGTAAAGGCCTTAGCAAAGAGCGTCTAACTTCTTTTGAGCTCGCTCTAAGAGAAGCAGGCATTGCTTCACTCAATCTTATTACAGTATCAAGTATTTTACCTCCGAAATGTGATTTTGTCTCACAGGATGAAGGGACAAATATGCTTAGTCCTGGCCAAGTAGTTCCAGTAGTTTTAGCTCGCTCTGATAGCAACACATTCGGTGATCTAGTTAGTTCAGGGGTAGGTGTAGCTATTCCTAAAGATAATGAGCATTATGGCTATCTATCAGAGCACCATTGTGTTGGAATGAACGATTATTCGATGGAAGAATATGTGGAAGACTTAGCTGCAGAAATGTTAGCAACAACATATGGAGTGAATTTTGACCCGGATGCTTCTTGGGATGAGAAGAGGGAATTGTGGAAAATAGATAACAGAATTGTGAAGACGGAATCTATAATTCAAACCGCCGAAGTTGATAAGGAAGGATATTGGTGTACTACCGTTTCAGCCGCAGTTTTAGTTCTTTAATAATTTAGAAAGATTTAAATGCTCTTAGAGCTTAGAAGCTTATAGAATATGCGCCCATCTCCTGCAAAGTGGTCATTTCGGGAAAATATATCCCCGTCGGCTTTGTCGGTGACTTTAGATGGAAATCAAACTGCAATAGGAACTAGAAATGGTCTTATTTTCTTAAATTCGCGTGGAAGATTGTTATGGTTTAATAAAAAAATTCGCAGGATAAATGATGTTTCAGTTTCTACACGAAGCGGAAAGATAGCTGTAGGTAGTTCGCAAAAAGTACTTTACTTGGTAAATCTGAAAGGTGAATCTTTATGGCACAGGGAGTTAGATAGTTCTGTTTTAGCTACAAGTATCAATTCTAGAGGAAACTTGATTGCTGTGGGGACAGACGAAGGCAAACTCATACTTTACGATGGCAAGGGTAAAAAGTTGTGGGAGGTTCATCTTAGTAATTCTGATTTTTCGGTTAATTCAGTAGACATAACCTCTGATGGAGAATTTATTGTCGCCGGAACCAATTATTCTCATTTGTATCTATATGATGTTAAAGGAAATGTTTTGTGGTCAAAGGAGACAGGTTCTGAAGTTCTTAAAACATGTATAAGTGCAAACGGAGATTATTTGGGTTATTTGACTAGTGAACGTAAATTTTCATTTTGTGTTAAGAATTCAAGAGTACTTTGGGAAAATACTTTTGATTCACAACCTTTATGGATAGACATGGCTCAAACTGCAGATTTTGTATCTGTGGGCGAGTCATCAAATAAAGTAAACTTATATAATAAATCTGGGAAGAAAGTTTGGGGTTTTGGTAATGAGACTTCAAGAATAGGAGTTATGGCAAGCGGAGGAGGTAACGTTGTTTTAGGAAATAAAGGAGGCGTTTTCAATTACAGTTTAGAGCCATATCTCAAGAGGCTATTATCAGGTTGCAAGAAAGGCATAATCAAAGCTACAGATGAAAATCTTGATACTACTGCAGCTAAGAAAATGTATGATTTAGCTTCTAAAAACTTTTCCGATGCTAATTATTTGCAATTCTTAACTAATATTCAGAAAGCGCGAAATCTTGCAAGAGAGGCTAGAGTGATTGAAAGTACTGAATCTCCAAGTGAAAGGAGACTTGAGAGAAACGAATATGAAGAAACGTCTGACACCTCTCAAGATAATACGGAAGATGAAATGATGTCGAAATTAGTTCAACTAGCTGAGATGCGTGAAAAAGGAATTCTTTCTGAAGAAGAATTTATAATGGCTAAGTCTCAACTCTTGCGACTATAGCTTAATATAATCTCAGTGCCTAACTACATCATGAGCTGGATGACTTTACCTGAAAAAATAAATTATAACACGGATAAACATGGAGACTTACCTGCTATCTCACAGAAAAATAGTAAAGGTGACATGGAAACTCTTAATTGGTCCCAATATGGTAATTATGTAGATCAAATTTCTCTTTCTTTACTCGCTCTTGGACATAACGTCGGGGATCGAATTTGTATTTACAGTTACAATAGAAAAGAATGGTTTGCATCTTATGCAGCTTCTCATGCCGTAGATGGGACTGCAGTAAGTGTTTACCACACATGTTCTCCCGAAGAAGTTGAATGGATTGTATCCAACTCAGGTTCTAAATTTATTTTTGTTGGCCATAATCCTCAGTGGGGCGAAAGTGAACAAAAGTTACCAGTTAACAGACTTCACAATATAATGGACAAGCTTCCCGAATTAGAGCACGTTATAATGATGGAAAATGAGCAAATGATGGACCATCCGAAGGCGATGTCTTGGGATGATTTCATGTCTAAAGGAGAGGAATTGAAAAATGACGAGATTTCAAAAAGAGTTTCAGGAATAGATAAGTCATCTACAGCTTCAATTATTTACACTTCAGGTACAACAGGTAATCCTAAAGGTGTAGAGCTAACTCACCACAATTTTGCTTTCATTACTAATCAAGTAATTGATCATATTGTACCTCTAGATCCACATGACAAGTATGTGTCTTGGCTTCCTCAAGCCCATGTTTTTGGACAAGTCTGTGATAATTATGCGCATGTAACTAGTGCACTAAATATGACAATTGTAGACAATCCTTTGCACATCATTGATTATGCTAAAGAAATACAGCCTGATTTCTTTGTAGGTGTTCCAAGAATTTATGAAAAAGTTTATTCTAATGTAAAAGCAGCTATTGAATCTAAGGCAATTGTACGTATTGGGTTGAAAATACCTTTGCTTAATAATATTTTCAAAAAGGCCATACGAAAGAAAGCAGGTTTTTCAAATTGCAAACATGCGATTACTGGAGCTGCACCAATAAATCCAGAAATCATAGACTTATTCCATAGCGTAGGAATTCCAATCTATGAAGCATACGGAATGACAGAAACTACAGCTGGAATGACTTTTAATAATAAGATAAATAACAAAACTGGTTCAATTGGAATAACATGTCCTGAAACTGAAGTTAGAGTTGCATCTGATGGTGAATTACAATTCAAAGGAGATAACATAATGAAGGGTTATTACAACAATCCTGAAGCGAATTCCGAAGTTTTTGATGGCGAATGGCTAAAAACAGGCGATGTGGGTAGAGTTGATGAGCAAGGTTATGTTTACATTACTGGACGGAAAAAGGAAATCTATGTTCTCTCCAACGGTAAGAATGTAGCACCTCTTGTAATTGAAGAAACAATGAAATCTATTTCTTTAGTTTCTCAGTTCTTTTTAGTTGGCGATTCTCGAAATTATTGTACAGGACTTGTAACACTTGACGGCGGTGCAATTCTTCGTGATAAACTTGGAATGAATCCTGACGATATTCCTAAAGATCCGCAAGAACAGATTAAGGAGTTAGAAAAGAGAGGAAGACCTATTTCCGAATTTACAGGAAGTAATGAAATATTTGAAGAGATAAATTCTCAAATTAATTCGCTAAATTCTAGATTCTCAAATCCTGAACAAGTTAAAAAGTTCACTATTTTACCTCGAGATTTTGATATAGACAATAGTGAGATGACGCCAACTCTGAAAATCCGTCGAAAACAAATTAATGAAAATTGGTCTAAAGAAATAAATTCAATGTATACAGACTAAAATGTTGAGACAAACATTTTTCTTAGCTTCATTTCTAGGGGCTTTAAATTTATATTTTGCAGAAGATATAGTATTACAAATTCTTTCTGGAGTGTTATTTTTATTCAGTTTAGGAATATCTGTGATTTGGCCTGAACCTTTACCACCTCCACCGCCGGCCAATTTGTGGTCGGAAGCGCCTGAGAAGAAGGAAAGAGAAATGAAAACTTGTTCTAGTTGCGGTAAAGCAGTTGACCTAAAATGGACAATGTGTCCTTATTGCTCTAAGAGAGTATAGTCATCTTTAGGAGAGGCACTAAACTTTTATCTGACACTCTAACTAGGATATTGTGGAAAGAATAAACATTCTAATGATAGCATTAATGTTGGTTTTTATTTCATTACCAGCTTCAGGCATATCAAATCCAGAAGAAATTAAAACTGAATTATCTGAAATTCCAGACGTGAAGGTGGATTTTTGGGAAGAAAGCTTATGGTGGGAAAGTACATCAAGAGATTTAAATCGAAATAAGATTGTAGATTGGTTGGAAACTATTGATGATGAATACGCCATTGGTGTAATTTATGATCATCAGCCTATTAATGAAGACTTAATTTTATTAGAGGAATTAGGCATATCAGTAAAAGTCAACGTAGATTTAGTTCACGGACTTTTACTAGGTACAGTTAATGCTGAATTATTTGAGACAATAAGTAATTTTCCAGGTGTCCTTATGGTAGAGCCATACAATAAAGTTGTATTTTACGGAGATGTTCAGACGCCAGCAATTAAAGCTAGTAATTCTTCAATTTATCCTGATGGAGCTTGGGATTTAGGATTCACAGGTAATGGAGTTAATATTGCAGTAGTGGATACAGGAATCGACAATGAGCATCCTGGCTTAGATGGCAAATATATTGCAGGATATGATGCAGTATGTTCAGACGACGCTTTGTGTATGGCTTCGCTACAAGAGGATGATGGCTCATTTGACCCTGACGATCAAAATCAGCATGGAACTGCGTGTGCAGGTATGGCTGCAAGTAATGGTATCTTACCAAATGGTGAATCCTCAAATTTCACAGGTTCAGCACCAGACGCAGATTTAGTTGATGTTAGAATAGGTACTGCAGTTGGTGCAGGTCCGTTTGAAAATTATGTATTAGAGCAAGAATTTTACGAATCTGCGATGGACGGCTTAAACTGGGTTATAGATAATAAAGATACAGCTTGGGCAGGTGTTGGAAATGAAAGTTTTGGAATTGATATAATATCGTTATCTTGGGGAATTACTTCACACGAAAGTGGAGGCTCTGATGGTTCAGACATGTTTTCGCAAGTTTTAGATGAAGCTACACTAGCTGGCGTGGTGGTTTCTGTTGCAGCAGGTAATTCAGGTTCAGATAATGATGGACTTTCAGGTATGGGCTCCTCTAGTCTTTCGATAACAGTTGGAGCTTTGGATGATAAAAATACAGTAGATAGAGAAGACGACGGTATTGCTTCATACTCAAGTAGAGGCCCTCGTCGAGACAACAATGATGGAAATCCATATAATGAAATGAAACCCGATATATCTGCTCCAGGTACAAATATCATTCAGGCTGAAGCTTGTTATGCCAGTAGTAGCTGTTACAATAGACTTCCAGGTCAAGATGCTTCAGATAATGGTTACAGTGGAAGAGGCAGTGGAACATCGTATGCAACACCCGCAGTTTCGGGAGTAATTGCTTTGATGATAGAAGCAAATTCTGAATTGGATCCTCTTGAAATTAGAGAAATTTTACGCTTAACAGCCGAAAGAAAAGAAACACTTACTTCAGCAGATGGAGAGGGCGTTGTAGAAGGTCCTTGGGCCACTTTTCCTGAACTAGATCCATACTGGAATCGACATTTCGGTTGGGGTATGGCGGATGCTTATGAGGCAGTTCAATCTTCTCTAATAAATACAGACTTGGAAAATGTTAATGTTGATTTACAAGCACACATTACCGGCAGTCAACTAGGATGGCAATCTGGAAATAATATTAATGAGTTTACAGGCATTGCTTGGGGACGTGGGCTAGAATTATCAAAGGTAGAATACAGTCTTGACGGCAGTTCATGGAGAGAAGCATCATATGAAGTTAGCAGTAACGAATCAATATACGTTATTTGGAAAATTACTCTTGATTCTAAAGAGATTTCATTTACTGGAGATCACACGCTATTAGTAAGATCTGTAGGCGATTCAGGATCATATTCACTATCTACACATTCGAGTTTCTATGCTTATGGTGAGTCAGAAAGTTCTACGGATAATTTCATGGCTATATCAGTAGTACTCGGAATATTAGTTGCGGGTGTGGCAGTTGTTACAGCCTACAGAAATAAATTATTCAACAATTAGATTACAGGTAAGCCTTAAATCTAACAGGTAAAGTGTTGTAGTGTGCGCGTCAATACATTTATTGCAGTAGGTGTCGTATTTGCAGTTATTGGACTTCTTGGGTTAACTTATATTTTTCCGAAGATGATGTGTATCTCAGGGCAAGATTTTGTAGATCAAATTGATACTTCATCTGGACAAGAAAAGTATAGTGATTATTCTATTGGAGATACAATCACTATTTCAGATAGTATTGCAAGAATTGAGATTGACAATGGCAAAACACTAGTTTGGTTAGAAACAATCGGAAGATCCGAAAATGATCCACCTTTCCGCTTTGGTTCAGATATAATGGGAGATTTTGGTGTTGGTAATAGTGTAATAATTAAATTTGAAGTTGTACAAGACAGTACTGGTGACTATACTCTAAAGGGATATGAAAACGGAGGCTCAGGATTAGCTTCTGATACAATTACATCACGGTATTCTACAATCAATGAATACATATTCATGTTTTTAATATTGGGAGGAATCGGTTCAGTAGCTTATGGAGGATATATCTCATTTATTGGGAAAGATGAAGAACCACAAGATGACTGGGGTTTTCCAGCTCAAGCACCGACTCAACCTCCAGTA
>JBJLCC010000010.1:0-10660 GCA_045567855.1 Candidatus Poseidoniales archaeon
CAGTTTATAGATTCCATTCGTATGTTGTTGTTAAAAAAAACATGAACGCAATTGGCATTAAATGGAATGCCATCCCAAATGCAACATTTACAACCATCCATCTTCCAGCATAATTGTTTGGCATTTCCATGACTTTGTCTACTACTGAGTTTGTGGTATCGACAACCTTACCTGCAAAAAACCCAACAAACTTTGCTACTCTTTCATGAGGCAATGCCTCATTACCTTTATCCCTTGAACTCTTTAACCAATCTCCCATTTGGAGCATTCTATCAACCATTGGCCTATATTTTTGAACGTCTACACTTATCAGCTTGACAGCTAAATTTCTTGTGTCCCATACCCTTCTCCAGTCAAGATATGTATGCCCCACAAAGAATAAAATCATTAACCATATTTGCCATGGCGGCGTTTGTTCCCAGTTTGGAGGTGTTAATTTCAAATCAAAAAACTCTACAACTCCGTCTTCAGGTTCAAAAATGATAAATCTCAATACAGCAATTGTTGCTGGAACCAATAGCCCTACGGTAAACTTTGCAGCTATCGAATAACCTTTTGGAATTTCTCTTAATCTTTCAAAAATCCATTTTAGATGGTGCCCATGAATTTGAATAGCTTTTAATGCAGGTTCTCCCAAAAATATTAATCTTTGTATAATTGGAATGAATATCAGTGCGTGAAAATAGAGTTCCCATGGCGTATCCCAGCTTAAGTAGTCATCCAGCATTTTCTTTTTTAGTTAAAGGAGGGTGTTAAAAAAAGGACCTAATAGGTACTTTATGTCTCGAAAGCGTAGCAGACGCCCAAAATTCCAAGAAAAGCTTGCTAGAGATAGAATTAACAAATTGTTTCATCTAGTTGATTTAAAAAGTTTGAATACTCAAATTAATCCTAAAAAATGCATTGATTTTGTTAAACTTATAGGAAAAAGATATAATCAACGATTACCGAGCTCACATAAAATTAAATTTTGTCACCGATGTAATTCTAAGTTTAGATCAGCTAATAGCCGTTTCCGAATCTCTAAAAAAGGATGGCGTTCGATTAGTTGTTTAGAATGCAGTGCGATTTATCGTTTTAAGATTTAATTTGACTCTATTGTTTTTTGCTCTAGTTCTTTGCGATAAATGATTAACATTTTATCTACATCATTGTTAGAAATACCTAGTATTCTAGCAGCAAGTAAGGCTGCATTTTCACCACGACCGATTCCAACTCCAGCTACAGGAACTCCGGGAGGCATTTGAACAACGGATAGCAATGAGTCTAAATTTGCAGGGGAGCTTGATGATGCACACGGCACACCTATGACTGGTTTTAGTGTATGCGCAGCCACTACTCCGGGAAGAGCGGCAGAAAGTCCAGCTAGTGCAATGAAAACGTCAGCTTCAGACTTTTCAATAACATCAACAACTCTTGCTGGTGTTCGATGTGCAGAGGCTACAAATGTTTCAAATGTAATATTAAATTTCTCTAATATTTTTTCGGCTTTCTTTGCGGTAGGCTTGTCACTTGCAGATCCCATAATTATAGTCACTTGACTCATAATTTTTCAAAAGAGGTATAGATATAAGGTGTATGTTGATATGATGCCTTTAAGAAAGGCTGTTTTTAGGAATCCGCGCCCGGATAGTGTAGCTTGGAATCACGGAAGCTTGCGGAGCTTCAAACCTGGGTTCAAATCCCAGCCTGGGCGCCATATTCTTTTAATGGTTAATCAATAGCCTAATCTTGTCCAGAGCCATAACACAAATAATTCTGCTGATTTTTTTATTAAATTTGCTTTTTCCATTTGCCCAACCATCTGAAGAGGTACAATCCATTCCATTGACCCATCTTCATTTAGTTGACGACAGATTGGAAATTGTTTACGATGACACTTCTTTGTCTGAAGAATTGGGTTTAGTAGAGTCTCCCGAAGGTAAAATTGACTTATTTGCCAGAGTTTCAGATTTAAATGACGGTCATCATGATTTTGTTGAAAATCTAGGGGGCGTTATCACTTCTAGTTTTGACAGATTTAATACATTTGGATTTATTATAGATATTGTAAAAGTTCCGGACGTAGTCTATTTACCTAATTTGGAATGGTTAGAAGCGAACGTTCTATTTTATCCTACACTTGATAACAGTGTTGAATCAATAGGGACTAGTGAAATTTGGGATGATTTTGGATTTCGAGGAGAGGATACCACAATTGCTATTCTTGACACGGGCGTAGACTTTGAGCATGAATCCCTAGACGATTTAGATGACATTTCATCAACTTATGACCCCAAGATAGCTATTGATTCAAATGGTATGCTAGGATTTTATAATGCAAATACAGATCAGGAATATCCAAACGAGCAACCTCATGATTCGGGTAGCCATGGTACTCATTGTGCAGGCATAGCTGCAGGAACAGGAGGTTCCAGTGGGCAGTATGCCGGTGTTGCTCCTCAAGCTAAGGTGGTGGGAGTCATAGCTTTAGACGGAGGTTCAGGTGACGAGGGAGATTTACTTCGAGCCGTTGATTGGACAATACAAAATAAGGACAGATTTTCAATTGATGTAATGTCTCTTTCATTAGGCGGTCCTGTAGTTATTCCAGGAGCAACTAATAATGGGGCCTCTTCAATTTCTCAAGCATTAGATGTTGCAGTCGAAGCCGGTATTGTTACAGTAGTTGCAATAGGAAATGGAAACTTAGGTATAGCGGCACATCCCGGTTCGGTATCTTATCCTGGAGATAGCGTAAAATCAATTACAGTCGGATCAGTCAATGATGATCACTCAAGAGAGATTTACTCAAGTAGAGGACCTACTGGGGACGGACGTCTAAAACCAGATGTCATGGCTCCCGGGGGAGCTATAATGTCAGCTCAAGCAAATTCGGGAGATGGGTATGTCTCATATTCTGGTACGTCAATGGCTACACCTCATGTTGCAGGGGTAGCTGCGCTCATGCTTCAAGCCAACCCAAATATTAGTCCTACTTCAAGTACAGATTACGTAAAGCAGATTCTTAGAGAAACCAGTGATCATAAAGTTCCATTAGACATAGATTGTGGAGAATTTTTTTCACCTAATAATTGCTATGGTTGGGGCACTGTAGAGTTGGTAGGTGCAGTTTCACGTTCAATGAATCTTAAAACTGCAGATCTAACAGGAAACACAGGCATTCAATCGGAAACAAGTGAGACGTTTGAGGCCTCTATTACATACACTAAAACAGAATATACTAATCGTGGTAAAGATGGAGGAACTATCAATAATTTTATTCAAGGAAATGATTTGCCTGACAACGTCAATATTATAGCTACGTATTCGAGTAATTGGCCAAAGCCAAATACTTTTCTGCTTGATTCAGGCGAAGGTACAGGAATTAGCTCAGAAAGTAGTATAACTTCAGTTTATGAGCAAAATGGTAAGTGGGTTTTAGAAGCTAATTTTAACTTTACAGGTTCAGTTTCTGCAGGAAACACAGTAGATAGTTTTCCTAGTTTTAAGTTTGATATAATGGCTCCAGATTTCGATGAGGCAATTCCTTTGACAGTTTTTTATTCTATAAACGACATGTTTGGAGATTCTAAGAATTTTACTATTGCTTCATTTACAGATCTTCCAGATCTTTTTATTGAAGAGGTCGTTATTTCAGAAAGTCTTCTCGAGGGTCAAACTACTCCAATAACTGCTAGAGTTGTCAATCAGGGCCCGGGGCCAGCACGTGAGTACCAACTTAATTTTTTCAATGATGGCGAATTATTTGAATCAATAATGGTTAGTGATAGGTTGAATTCAGAAGAGGCGTTTAACGTTCAAACGGAATGGACAGCAGTGAAAGGTAATCATGAGTTATCAATCGAGATAATCACAGTGGTTCCTCAAGATCAGATTGAATCAAATAATTACTTCTCACTTGATGTGACAGTTTCAGAATTTCAAGACATGCAGCCACCATTAGTATTCATAAATGAACCTGACCAAAATGAGATAGTCTCTGAAATAGTTGTGGTAAAGGGAAGTGCGAGCGATAATGTCAACTTAGAATATGTTGAAGTGAGGTTGTTACCCAATGATTGGGAGAGAGCCAATGGTTTTGAAAATTGGTTTTGGTCATGGAATTCAAGTAACGATTTAAACGGTAGATATACAGTTCAAGCGCGCTCATTTGATGGTCATAATTATTCTTCAATATTTTCTATAGAGGTTGAGGTGACAAATGAAGGTTCAAATCGCAGACCTACTGCCTCTTTGACTTCAAATTTTAATGAAGTATATGTTGGTGAAAATATCATTTTTTCAGGTAATGGTTCCACAGATGATTCAGAAGTAGTCAAATATCAATTCATCTTTGGAGATGGACGACAAACAGATTGGAAAGCTGATTCGTGGGTGGAATATTATTTTGAAGGTTCTGGTCAGTTCGAAGTTACTTTAAATGTCGAAGATGATGAAGGGGCGCGTTCTTCAGCTGGAGATTCAATTTTGATAGAGGTTAAAGAAAAGCCAGTAAACAATCCGCCAGTAGCCAAGATATTCTCTCCAAATTCTGGTGAGGACTTTAGAAATGATGAATTAATTCGATTTTCAGCGCAAGGATCAAGCGATCTTGATGGAGATTCAATCAATTTTGTTTGGTATAGTAGTTTAGATGGAGAGATACTGAGGACTTCGTCCATTATGGGGGAAGCTATCCTTTCTCAAGGCACTCATGTCATAACTTTAAGAGTTGTAGATTCCCAAGGTGAATATTCAGAGCTATCAATACAGATCTCAGTTTCTTTATCTGTCGAATCATTTGATTCAGATGATAGTACGTTGAGCTCTTTCAGCTTCTTAGTTTCAACTTTACTTTTTATAACTATTTCGCAAATTCGACGAAAATATTAATTTCCTTTAAATTCTACTCTCGAAACTTCGTTTTCCCACAGAACTAATTTTACTAAGTCGCAAATTTTATTTTTATTTTCATCAAAATTCCATTCATCGTTAAAATGTTTATACAAATTATTCCAAATCCATTCAACAAGAACTTCACTGGTAGGATTTTCAAGTCCTTTGATATCATTTAAATAATTGTGATCAATTAAGTTGTAAGTTGGTTTAATTGCAGATTCAATATGTCCAAAATCTATTACGAAACCAGTTTCAGGATTAACTTTGCCTTCGACGTGCACTTCTAGTTTAAATGCTAAACCATAAACGTTTCCACAAGGGTGCCCTTTTGGGACTTTTGGTAATTTCCTTGCAGATTCAAATCTTACGATTTGGACTAATTTATGCATTATAATTCAATAACTTCGCCAGCGTCAGGCATAATCCATCTTCTTTGCCTATACTTTTTTAGAATGTCTTTTTTGTCTTCTCTAAGTTTTCTGTTTAGATGTATAAGTGCCATCTTCTTTGGCCTTGCCATATCATCTAGTCTTTCTAATTGTTGTAGTGAGCAATGTGTTTTCGTTCCAATAGTCACGGTTTCACCTCTTGGATTCTTTACAGTCCCATCATTTGTATATGCTTCGTGTACCAATAAATCTGCATTAGTGTAAAGTTTTGATGCTGTTGGCGTAAACATTCCATCACCAGAATAGCAGAAAACTTTTGTCGGACTTCCAGCTTCAAGTCTTAGCCCTAGATTTTGAACAGTATGCCTAGTATTAACTACTCTCAAGTTCCAATCGTCCCATCTGTGTGATCGTTGTAGTTCTCTGAATCTTAGCGTAAAAGGAAGGTTTGCAACCATACCGTGATATGCGACTTCCATAAGTCTTTCAACATTTCTTTGTGTTCCCACAGGTCCAAATAAATAAAAGGGTCTTGTCCGTCCATCTTCCCACATTCTCATCATAAGGGAAGGTAAGCCAAAAACATGATCTGCATGAAAATGTGAAATGAAGATTCCATCAAGATAATCTGGCCTTTTAGATTGATGCCATACTGAAGGTGGAGCCGTTGCACCACAATCAACTAACATTCTTCTTCCTGCAGCTTCTACCAAAATACAGGTATGAGTATTATTCTCATCAAAAGCTTCACCAACGCCTAAGAATGTAACTTTCATTATATCGCCTCACTTAGGGTGAAAACAGTTCTATAGCTTGCATATTGATTTTCTTTCATATATATTTCTTTTTCCATCATTTCACGTCACTATTACAGACAATCTGTAAAAATTTATATTTCGGGCACAAAGGGCAAATATATAAAACTAAGCAGTAAACTTTATCAAAGACCTAAAAAAATTAATGTATCCTTCTTCTAAAACTTTCCAAATATTTGTATACAGACCCATGTTCGGATCCAGATAAAACCATAGAGATTGCAACTTTGGCAGCCTCCAAACCTTCTAAGTCTGAAACAATAGAAACGGTATGCCCTTGAATTGCAACATTACATCCAGTCATATCCTCTATTATGTGACGTGTTTTACCGCTTCGACCTATTAAGCGCCCTCTTATCGTACCCAGGCGTTTTTTTGATCTCCCAACGTAATCTCTGATATCAATTATTTCAAAATAGTAATCCATTTCTATCAGTTGATATGCAATTTCAGGACTGAATCCTCGACCAATTGCTTTGACAGTGTTTATCACTTGCAAATTCTTCAAAGCATCTTTTTCATTCCCCTTTGTTATTTCGACTAATCCTTCATCAGAATCTATAGAAATTTTACATCCACTTAATTCTTCGATTTTTCTTTTAGTTTTACCACCAGGACCAATCACAGCTCCAACTCTTAATGAAGGAATTCTGACATATTTCACAGATTAAGTTCCTCTCTTTTTAAATTTGGAATATATTTTTTCCAGAATCGGTGTAAATTTTTCATATCTCTTCTGTGTAAATGATTATAGAGTGGATGGCTATCTGATACAGCTTGCCCTACGTCTATTATGTAGGGCTCGTTTCTTCGGTTTATAATATTATACTCACTTAGGTCCCCGTGGGAAAGTTTTTGACTGCGGTACGCGTTAATTGATATTTTTAGTTTTCTAAAAAATTCTTTTGGTTCTTCAGGAGGCAATTGTCTAATTGTGGGGTATGGTCTAAATCTCCATCCAAGATATTGCATAACTACTATATTTTTGTGAACGTGATATGGTTGAGGTACATTAGCTCCTGCAGATTTCATTGAGTGCAAATTTTTATATTCTTTTTGCGCCCATGTAAAAATTCTTTCTCTCGGACTGTTTCCGCTATTCTTAAATCGACTATCTCCTTCAATATACTTTTCTAATTTCCTGAAAGTAGCAGTATTAATTCGATATATTTTTACGGCTCTATTTTCACCTTTAATCGTTTTGGCCCTAAAAACATTTCCTTCTTTACCTGTAGCTATTACATTCTCTATTGTATTAATTATTCCCTGACTAATAAGTTGTTGCAAGTTTTTCAGTGTAACTTCATCAAAGACGTCATCAATCGTTTTTTTCCAGTCTTGTCCAAAGTTTGCATTTATATTCCCTAAAGCTCTATCAAGTTTTTCCGTTCTTCCTCGCATTTATCAGTAAATATCTAATATTTCAGGTATTTTACCATTTCTTTTCAGATTAGATGTCTGTGTAGGAGTGTATCTAAATCTTACATCAGCTTTACTATCTTGAAATGACCAAGGGACAACAATTAATAGGTCATTTTCTCGAACCCACATTCGTCTTCTTAGTTTACCTGGTATTCTACCCATTCTTCTCTTTCCATCTTCACAAATCAATTGTAATCTTGATCCACCTTGAAAAGTTTCTGCAACAGCAAACATTTCACCTTTTGGTTTATATGGAAGCGTCACTCTAATATTTTCTGTTGGCTGTGGAACATTTTTCTTACTTTTAGTAGTCTTACTTTTTTCAGTTTTTATTTCTTCATCTGTAGCAGAGTTATCAACAGATTCCTTTTGTTCACTATCACTAGTCACAGTTGTCTCGACTAGAGTTCCTATAATAAGATTGTCGCCCCAGCTCTTATTCATCCCGCTCTATTGAAAGTCAATGTCTTTATCTCAAACGTGCCTTTATGATGAGCATGTAAAATTAGGCGCAAAAATGGTTGACTTTGCAGGTTGGCATATGCCAATTCAGTATAATAGTATAGTTTCTGAGCACAATGCGGTAAGAGATAGAGTAGGCATTTTTGATGTTTCGCATATGGGTCAAATTTTTATTTCGGGAAAAGATGCATCTTCCTTTTTATCTTATGTTACTACCTGGGACATAAACAAATTATCTGATGGAGATTGTCGCTATTGTCACATACTTGACAATGAAGGCCAAATAATCGACGACACCATAGTTTACACATTTAGTAATCAAGATTACATGTTGGTACCTAATGCCTCTATGATTTCAAAAGTTCTGGATTGGTTAAATCTTAACTCTTCCAATTTTGAAGTTAATATTCACAATAAGTCTGAGGAGTTTTTTTGTCTTGCAGTCCAAGGTCCAGAATCACTCAGACTTTTAAGACAATATTTTAATTTGTCAATTACACCCTTTAAATTGATTAAATCGGATAATTTGATTATTAGTGGAACTGGTTATACTGGTGAGAAAGGCTATGAGATAATGGGACCAATATCTGAAAGTCAAAGAGTTTGGGAATCATTCCTAGGAATGGGAGCTATACCTATAGGTCTAGGGGCTAGGGATACTCTTAGACTAGAGAAGGGATATCTTTTGTCAGGAACCGATTTTAATGGTTCGCAAACAACACTTGAATCTGGTTACTCATGGGTAATTGATTGGAATCACGATTTTATTGGTAAGGAAAGACTTCTAGCACAAAAAAGGGTAGAGTACAAGTCTTTGAGAGGAGTTTTACTTGAAGAGCGTGGAGTTTTACGGCCAGGATTGGAAGTTTATTTTGAAGGTGAAAAAATATCAGAACTTACTAGCGGCTCACTATCCCCTATATTAAAGAGGGGAATTGGACTCTCATATACAGACTTGCCAATTGGAACTACGGTTAATGTGTCAATACGTAATAAACAATTAAAAGGGCGCGTCATTCAGACTCCATTCTTATGAGCGAAATACCGGATAATTTAGGCTACACTGAAGACCATGAATGGGTTGGACCTGACAAAGGAGACGGGGTAAAAGTGGGAATAACAGACTATGCTCAGGATTCACTTTCTGATGTTGTTTTTGTAGAATTACCTAACGTTGGAGATGAATATCAAAGAGGCGAAGTTATGGCTATAGCCGAATCAGTTAAGGCAGCTAGCGACATTTATGCGCCTATTTCAGGTAAGATTTTAGCAATAAATGAGAAATTGGAAGAATCTCCAGAATTAGTCAACGAATCTCCCTACGGTTCCGGTTGGATGGTTTTAATGAAACCTTCAGAAGACAGGTCTGCATTGCTAGATTCTGATTCATACAAAAATTCTCTTGATTAGTCACTTAAAAGTTGCTAATAAAAAGGCAGAAGAAGCTAAAGACTTTTTAAAAAATAAGGGTTATTTGAACGAGAGTTATTTACCAATCAAGGAAGATAATTTTGTACTATGGCCATTAAATCAAGATTCAGTTCCATTCGAGGGTAATATTGTCATTCGTAAGGGCTCAGTACATAATAAGAAATCAAGAGATTACAGGCTTAATCTGGACAAGGAAATCAGAGATATCGCCCCAAGATCATTTGATATATTTGGAGATATCGCAATACTAAGGCTTCCAAGTGACTCAGAAGTTTATGAGAAGCAGATTGCTAAAGCTTTGCTTTTATCTCACAAGAATATTAAAACGGTTTGTGTTGATTTAGGAGTTCATGGAGAATTTCGAATAAGAGACTTAAGAGTAATTTCAGGAGATACTAAATTTATTTCAGTCCACAAAGAAAATGGTATGAAATTTGAGGCAGATATTTCTAAAGTATATTTCTCACCTAGATTGGCTACTGAAAGGGAAAGGTTGTCTTCAATTGTAAATAAGGATGAAAATGTGCTTGATGCCTTTGCAGGAGTAGCTCCTTTTTCAATTTCGATAGCAATGAAAGGGTGTATAGTAACATCTCTGGATTCTAACCCTGAAGCAATTAAGTGGGCATTGAGGAATTTCAATCGTAATGGGGTACATAAAAAACATTTCAGTTTTTTTAATTCAAAATTTGAAGACTACAACTTCGGAGAACAAAAGTTTGACAGGATAATTCTGAACAATCCTACTAATTGTTTACCCTTTTTAGATAAAGCTATGACTCTAGTTGTTGAAATGGGAATGATTCATTTTTACAGTATTTGTCCAAAGGATGGTTCTTTTCAGTTATCAAAGCATTTAGCAGAAGAGTTCGAATGCATAGCTAAAAGGGAAGTCCATGCATACTCTCCTTCATCCTCACTTTTTGTGTTTGACATACGGAGAAATTTAATTTAATGTCCAAAATACAAACCAGTAAGTTTTTATATTAGTTATTGGAAAACTGGGTATTCTTTTATTAAGGCCTTGTCAATGGTATGTAACCGTTTACCTTGATGGTAATATGGTAATAGGACAAAACGCGAAGGTGTGCAAAATATGAATACAAACGTATCAAAATCAAGTTCCCTGCAAGGGAAGATGATGGCAATTCTCGTTGTCGCTTTATTTGCACTTAGCAGCTTTTCTGCTATGGTGTCAGCTAGCGATGATGTAGATGAAGAAAAAGAAATAACCTCGGGAATAACTCTTGGTGAAGCATT
>JBJLCC010000011.1:0-86009 GCA_045567855.1 Candidatus Poseidoniales archaeon
TGCGATTATTCATCCTGCGACGACGCATACTTTGCAGCTTACATGGGTCACTGGGATAATGGAATTCCAGATATTACAATTGATGTCAATTATTACATTGAAGATGATGATAGTTGGGAAGCATATGGTACAACAAGTACTAATGAAAGTGGCCATGCAACGATGTTTAACTTACACTGTGGCATGTTCTCTTGGGAAGCTCATTTAGAGGAAGATATTATTTCTTCAGGAGACTTTTTCGTACACGCTAATTGCGGCTCTGAAGATAATGAGGCAGATGCATGGTTTGAGGATTTATCTTACAGTTTAGAAGATAGAGATGGAGATAACCAAGAAGATTCAATTTCAGTTGATTACATGGTACATTCATCAGATTGTGATTGTGAGATGGATCTATTATTAATTCTTGACATTTTTGATGATTCTGGCGATATGATTGATACTTTCGAGCAATATTACACAATCGCAGCAAATGAAAATGTGGAGTTTCTCTTCAACTGGGAAAATAAATTCGAAGATGGCGAATTTAGGTTTGATTCATCACTAGAATATCTAGTGGACGGAGACACTGATGGAGAAATCATAGTTCTAGAAGAAGTTAGTGAAACATTTTATTTGAATCAGTTTAATGATGAACCTTCTTTCACCATCGAAGATGTAACTGGTAGAGATATAGTATTTGAAGGTCAGAATGTTGAATTTGAATTAATTCTTCAAGGATCAAATAATGTGGTAGTCGATTGGAATATGGGCGACGGAGTGACCTATCAAAATGTTTTCAAGGTATACCATACCTACCAGCATTCAGGAAACTACGAAATAATGGTAAAGGTTTACGACGACGATGATGTCGTGGAAGAATATTTTGATATAAATGTACGAAATTTAGACCCAATAATTTTGAATATAATGATGGACGATATTGTGAATGAGGGCGATGATGTTTCTTTCAATGTTCAGTACGAAGACGTTCCAAGAGATATGAGTAATATTTCAGTCAGATGGATATTCCCTGATGGAATTCAAGAAGGTAACTTTGTCCAGTATAAATTTGCAGACGATGGTGAATTCCTAATTTCCGTGGAAATAAAGGACGATGATGGAGGAATTACTACAGAACAAAGAATGGTTACCGTTCAAAATGTAGCTCCTGTATTCACAGAGTTTGTTTTACCTTCCCAAGGTGAGCAAGGAGTAGCTATGGACTTTGTAATTTCAGCAACTGATCCTGGTGACGATACAATCACATACACCTTTGACTTTGGCGATGGAACAGCAATGCTAATTACACAGAATGGAAATGCAAGCCACAAATTTGCATCAGGCGATTCTTTTGAAATCATAATTTGTGCGATAGATGAAGACGGTGGAGAGACCTGTAGATCAGAAGTCATTCCTGTTGCTTTACTTGAACAAATTGAAGATAGTGGATTACCGGGCTTTGGTTTATTGGGAGTAATTTCAGCTCTTGGAGCTATAACGCTTCTAAGGCGTAGAACACACTAACTAGTTTAACGACGTATGGAAGTGTGAAATCATGATTCCCCGGCTTCCATCCAATTGCGAAGGAGTTGACAAACTATTAGCTGGAGGAATTGAACAAGGTACAGTCTCTTTGGTTTATGGAGAAGCTGGAACAGGAAAGACAAGTTTAGCATTACAACTTTCACGAGAAGCAATCAAAGCTTATCCCGATCATGTAGTATTATTCGTAGATACTGAGGGTTTATCTTTAGAAAGGATGTCACAAATATTTGGAGATCGTGATGTTTCAAAATTATTAATGATTCGCCCATCGAGTTTAACGGATTTACATCAAACATTAACTCGAAAATTAGAAAAACATCCTAAAATATCATTAATAGTTGTAGATACAATAAACGCATATGTGAGATTATCGTATCTAAAAAATAAGGAACTTTCATCTCGTCAGTTTCTTGAAATGACATCTATACTTCAACCTCTTGCTGAGAAAGGAGACTATCCTGTTTTAATTTCAGCACAGGTTTTTGAGAAAGATGGTGAAATAGGGCCATACTTTGGTAAATCACTAATGCATCTTTCTAAGACAATAATCCATTTAGAAAAAACAAAGAGAGCAAGCTTCAGACAAATTAGACTAAAAAAGCATAGATCTCTTCCGGAAGAATTGGTAGAAAGTTTTGTTTTGACTAATAATGGGTTAGAATAAACTCAACTCTTTAATTCTCCCACCATTCTATCATTATATGTCAGATTATGAAAATTTTATAGGTCGTGTCAAAGAGTTGAGTTTAATTGGTAGCCTCTCAGGAATAATGGGATGGGATCAGGAAACAATGATGCCGCCTAAAGGAGGAAAATTACGTTCTGAAACGATGGCTTTTCTTTCAAGTCAAGCACATTCTCGAATAACCGATCCGGAGATGGGAAAGTTAATTTCATATTTAGAGTCCGAAGACTTAACTGAAGAGCAAGCTGCAAATGTCCGTGAAGTTAAGCAATCTTATGTCAAGGCAACTAAGCTTCCAGCAGACTTGGTTGAAGAAAAAGCAAGGCATAAATCAAATTCATTAAGAGTTTGGCAAGAAGCTAGATCAGAAGATGATTTTGGTAAGTTTCTCCCCTATCTTGAAAAATCAGTTGAATTAACATGTAAGACAGCAGAGTACTATGGATATGACGATAATATCTATGATGCACTTTTAGATATTTATGAATCAGGAATGACTGTTAAACAATTAGATCCTTTATTTTCAGGACTAAGAGATGCTATAGTTCCCTTGGTAAAGGCAGTTGGAGAAAGTCCAAATCAACCTGATACAAGTTTTTTGGATATTGGCAAATTCCCTGAAGATCAGCAAAGAGAATTTTCATTGAAAGTAGCGGAAGGTATAGGTTTTGACTTTGAAGCAGGCAGAATGGACACTTCTACCCATCCATTTTGTTCAGGAGCTGGGCCAAACGATGTTCGCTTTACTACAAGGTATGATGAAGAATTTCCATTTGGGTGCCTGTATGGAGTAATGCATGAAACAGGGCATGGAACGTACGAACAAGGGTTGTTAGAAGAGCATGAAGGTACGCCGATGGGTCAAGCAGTCTCCCTAGGAGTACATGAATCTCAATCAAGAATGTGGGAAAATATGGTTGGACGTAGCAAAGAGTTTTGGCAATATTACATTGAAGATTTCAAGGAGTGTTTTCCACATCTACCAAGTGATTTAGATATTGATACCCTTCATAGAGCTGTAAATACAGTTAAACCATCTCTAATTCGAGTAGAATCAGATGAAGCAACATACAATCTTCATATCATGGTTAGATATGAAATTGAAAAGCAATTAGTCAATGGTAATATCAACGTTTCAGAATTACCTGATTTTTGGAATTCTAAGATGGAAGAATATTTAGGAGTAACTCCTCCAAACAATACTAAAGGAGTTCTCCAAGACATTCATTGGTCAATGGGTGCAATAGGTTACTTTCCAACATATACTCTTGGTAATTTGTATGCAGCTCAGCTTTATGCTGCAGCCATCGCAGATGATCCAAGTATTCCTAGTAAAATAGCCAAAGGAGAGTTTAGAGTATTATTGAATTGGATGAGAAGTCATATACATGTTCATGGCTCTAGGTTAAAACCTGCAGATTTAATTACAAAAGCTACAGGGAAAGAACCCAGCAGTGATGATTTCATAAAATATTTAACTACAAAATATTCAAAAATTTATAACTTGTAAAGTGGTAGCCCCCCTCGGATTCGAACCGAGGTCTCAGGCTCCAAAGGCCTGAATGATGGACCGCTACACTAGGGGGCTTCACTTGGTTAGAGACAGGTCTCTTTAGAAATGTCCCCCGTAAGCAACAATTAATAAAGGTCCCGTGGTGCAATATCAATGACAGCTAGTGATAGGTTTATGAAAAAGGTCAGTGATTTCTACAATGACTTAGGATATCCTGTCACTTGGGAAGGTGAAGGTTCTAAACGCAGTTTAGAAATTCAATTTAAAGCAGAGTCTGGTTATTTTACTTCTATGATTTTTTCACCAAGCGGAAATGATATTATCGTAAAAGATGAATGGGGCCGTGAGCAAAAAATTAAGGCTACGAAAGGAAATCTTGATATGATTAAATCTTGGTCTGAAAACCGCTAATCAGGTAATTTACTCATACTTTCAGCATCAGGTCTTGATTTTATTTCTAAGTTAGTTAATCTATCTTGATCAAATTCAAAAATCCAAGGTTCGCACCATCCAATTTCCGTTTTGAGTATTTGCTCAGGACTAAAATTCTTTAGCGCCATTACAATGGCTCTTATGCTATTTCCGTGAGCACTTACGATAACATTTTTACCATCAAATACCTGAGGTAATATATTGTCATTGAGGTAAGGTATTACTCTATCAGCAGTATCCTTTAGAGATTCTCCACCAGGGGGCGGGATGTCATAGCTTCTTCTCCAGATTTGGACTTGCTCATCTCCGAATTTTTTAGCAGCTTCAGCTTTATTCTGACCGACTAAATCGCCATAATCTCTCTCATTTAAAGCCAAGTTTTTCTTAACAGGAATTGATGTTTGCTTTATTCCTTTTAGAATAATATCTAATGTATCATTTGCCCTTTTAAGTTTTGATGTGAAGGCCATGTCAAAATTTATCTTTTTGAGTAAATTAACAGCTTGTTTAGCTTCAGCTATACCTTGTTCATTGAGATCTACATCCTTCCATCCGGTAAATCTATTTTGATCATTATAAACAGATAATCCATGTCTCACAAGAATAAGTTTTCCACGTTTCATAATTAGTTATATTTTTCTATCGCAACTTGTCCATATTTAGGTAACGGCTGTGCCCTTATGCCCAACTGTTTTTCGATTTGCTTTGCTAACTCCTTTGTTGAACCGTGCACCGTGTAAACTTGTTTAGGATTGCATTCTTCAACAAACTTCATTGTTCCACTAAAATCGGAATGATCGCTTATTGGAAATCCAGCATCTACACTTCTCAACGCCCATTCTGAAAAAGCGCACCATCCAGAAACCCGTGCAGTTTTAGCACCTTTCTTCCTCATATTTTGCACAGCCTCATCTTTTTTCTTTCCATTGGCAGCAGTAGTCGAAGTTACCAGTAATTCAGTATTTTTTTGCTCATTTTCAGTTATTTCAGAATATCTATTGTATTCCAGATTAACGCCGTTATTTTTGTATATATCACTAACAGAACCTACCACATCAGAAACTACAGGCGTTACACCACCCAAGTTGGCGGTTGCAATTACTTCCTGTGCTTTCCCTAGCGAGTAAGCTCCGATAATAGCTCCTTCTTTTGCAGATGTAGCCATTATCCATGCCTGTAAATCGCTAAGGACTTCTTTCCTGTCAGGTAGAACTTGGTCTGGTTTTCCATAAGTAGATTCAATGATTAAGGTATCACAATCCTGCGGTTTAGCAATCCCTGCGGTTACAGTCCCATACGGATTATAGTCTCCAGTATAGAGAACACCTTCACATTCAATCATTGCAGAGCCTACAACATGTCCTGCCGAAAAAAACTCTAACTCAAAATCGTTTATCTTAAACTTTTCGTGAAGATTATGCGTGGTCGCCTCTTTATATCCTGTTCTAGCAATCATGACTTCTTTAGTAGGCTCAGTCATGTGAGTTTTTGGCCTTAGATGGTCAGAATGCCCATGACTTACAGCTCCGTCTGGCCTTCCACTTGATGGATCGAGATAAATTGCTCTTTTATCTCTTTTAAGACATATGCCTTTGTAATCAAAAACTTCCACTAATTTACACCTTTTAGGCTAAAAGAGTATCTTGCAGGTTCTCTCCATCGGTGTCCTGTTAAGTATCCACATAATTTACAATTAAAGCCAATAGCCACTTTTCCGCCGTAAAGTGTTGCATTATGAACTCTCTTCAATGGTGAGGTACAGACTGGGCATGGTTGTCCAGGAGATGCAAACTCACCTCTGTGATGCGTATGCCCACTTTGGTCTTCACCGGGCCGAATTCTTCTCCATCGTTTTACAACTGGATCGTATCCTAAGCCTTGTCTTCTGAAAGTATTTTCATCATTTTCAGGTCCAGCACCTACAGAGCGTGTTCTTATTCCCAGTTTAATTTTTTTCGACTTAACGGCTACTACTCTCATCCTTTCAGCTGAAAGTTTGTATGTTTTATCTTCTTTTTTAAGGTGTACAATAACTAGTTTATGCATTTTAGTTTGAGTATCGATTGTTCCTCTATTTTTCAGAACGTTTATGACAGCTTCCACTATCACTTTTTTAGTAGGTTTTCGATACTCCATTAGTATCCCATCAGAACTGAATGTTAAAGCTTGTTGGAGCTATAGTAATTTTTATATTCCATTACAACAAAGGGTATACAACCGGAGGTTGATATGTCATTCGATGAAGTAGACGAATTATTTTATTTATTAGAAAACCCAACAAGGCGTAGAATTCTTCAATTGTTGTCGATAGAAAGACTATATCCGTTGCAATTATCAAAGGAAATAGATGTGACTCAACAAGCAGTAGTAAAGCATTTAAGAATTTTAGAAGACCATGGATTAGTAAAATCAAGGGATGAACCGAGTCGACGAGGTCCAAATAGAAGGGTTTACAAAGCATCTAGAGATGTTTCCTTACACATAGATATTGGCCCCTCAACTTATAAGCAAAAAGCCGAAACTGACTTTGATGTTTCAGATTTATCAGATCAAAATCGCAGAGTCTTAGATGCAATTGCCGAATCAGAAAATATGGATTCAAGAGCTAGAATGGATCTCTTATCGCGAGTCTCAGAAGATCTCAAACAGTCTATAGATGAGGTAGAGTCGGAAAGAAGAAGTCTAATGGCACTAATGGGTGAATTAAATAGAAAAATAATATCTACAACTCAGGATGCAGATTGTACTTATCACGAAAGGAGATTATTACATCATATTCTTCATAACAGAGATTACACTATTGAAAGTGCAGCCGCATCATTAGGTCTTCGTGAGGCTGAAGTCAGAATAATATTAGAAAGTTTACAGCATAGAGGACTAACTCGCTAATTATCCGCATATCTTATATAGAATGCTAAAATAATATAATATCTAAGATGGACGCTCTTCAGAAAAGTTTACTTGCAGTAGTTGCAATATCATTGTTCTTTCCTATCGCGCAAGCTGAGGACAAAATATATCGCGTTGAGGGCCTACCTGAAGATTTACACTATTTTACAGGGAAGTCTTACGAGGTTGTACTTACTGCAAATGATTATGCTTCAATTTCAGAAGTAAACATTAGTGTGACTAACGGGTCGTTAAGTTTGACAAATGAATTTGAGGCTGATGTATACAATTTAATTTTAGAATCGAGCGATGATGGTTGGACTTTTTTCTGGCAAGCTCCGGATCAATCTTTTAGTTTAGGAGAAGGTAATTCTTTAATGACTATAATTTTCACAGATACAGACGGTCAAGTATGGTCATCGTACGAGTCTATGCTTAGATCGCCGGAAATAGTGTCCCACAGTACCTCAGGAGTTCCTGACTGGGCAAATTTATTAGCATGGTCTGGAGTTAGTGTTACAGTTTTATGCTCGGTTGCTGGTTCTTACGTTCTCAGAAGAGATAAAATTAAGCAATAATTTTTGTAACGTAAGGTATATATGCTCAGCCAACTGTCTATTTGTCTGACTTAGGTCAGAGGACACAACAATGCAAAGAAGAATTGTAAAAGATGAGCAGGCAGTATCTCCTGTAATTGCGGTTATTTTGATGGTCGCTATTACAGTGGTTTTGGCTGCAGTATTGTACGTTTGGGCTAGCAGTTTCCTTGGTGGTACAACCAAGAACGCACCAACCGGCAGTATGATAGCTAGCGAAGATGGAAGCGGTGTCTGGACGGTTCAGATCGTCAAGATTAACCCACAAGTTTCCGTAAACTCTGTACACTGGTACTTATTAGATGTACAAGGAAACACTAAGACTGATGGCTTAGTTTCTGATGTCTATGGATATTACTCTGGTCAGGGTAAAGCTGTAGTCTTCATTGACAACGACTTCAACGGCAAGTTGAGCCCAGGTGACAAATTTGAAGTTCACCCAGGTGAAGCTGGTTCCGATTTGGAAAGTGTAAATGACGTAAGTGATTACTCCTTCCGTATGAAGTTCGAGCCTACTGGTGATGTAATCGGATACGATATAGGTCTACAATCATAGACTTAGGTCACCAAAATTAGAGTGGAATTCTTTTCACTCGCAGGTAATTCGGGGGCTTCGGCCCCCACTTACCAAACTTTTTTTTAATCTAACCAAGGCACACGTTGGATTGGTTTTGCACCTTCACATATCCCTTCCCTTACGCTTGCATTTGGTAGAAGAGATTTCACCACGTCTTCGATTGTTTGATTTCTTGGTTTTTTACCAATTTCCAATCTCTCATCGTTAAGTATTGCATTTGGATATTTTTTTAGAAATTCAATTGCTCCGTTTTCCCAAGGAGCTGGGCCTTTGTGTGATACTATTTCGGGTAGTTTTCGCATTCCAGTTTCTATGACAATATAACCGTCATTCCCCATATTTGCATTCCATGCGATTGGTTCAAAGTCATGAAGCGCCCTATAGATTTTTCTTCCTTGTTTTTGTAACCATGGCATTACGGTTTCTTCATTTTCTCCTGGAAGCGATAAAATAATACTTGTCAAATTTCCTTGAAATTCTCTTTCTTTATACTTAGGGAAAAAGAAATTATTTGACGGCTCATCAAGAAATGATTTAGAAGCTAAAATAGCAGTTCCTAGTCCTTTCAAAGTTACTCCTGCAGCTACATTTCTTTTGTCATCGACAGGATCACAAATCATTATTGGAGATTCAGGAGTTTTCATTTTATCAATAATAATAGGAGGTCTCCACCGGGAAATTTCTTTAATTAGATTTAAGAATCCTCCGTATTTTATGCAAAGTATTTCTACTAAATAACCTGAAAACCCACCTACTGCGGAATTTGCACCGTAAGCTCCAACGGCCTTTAGGAACTGTTTTGTCAATCTTACTTCATTTTCTAACCCATTTATATTGGATATTACCCAATCAGTATGGAATGGCGTTCTATCCACTGCAGATACAGATTCAGTAGAGTCTTCAATTGCAAAACAAGGTACTAGATCAATCCCCACACCATCTATTTCTCCTCTCAAATAGGGATGCTGTGCGTAGAGTTCCTTACCATTAGGTAGTATTTTCCTTGCTATAGCCAAACCTTCTTTTTTCAAATTAGCTCCCTTTTGAAATATTAAAAAAATGTCAATGTCAGTTCCAGCTAGAAAAGTTCTTTTTGCAATTGATCCTACAACTTTAGCTTCAAAAGTTGACATTTCTAAAGCCTTTATTTTCTTAAGAATATTGTCCCTTAAACTTATTATTTTTTCTTTTTCTTCAAGTTTTGGTTGGACTTGCTCTAAGGCCTCAGCTATTATTTCTTTCACTCTTCTTCATCTGCATGGTCGACTTTACCTTTACGCCATGCCTTTGTCCTTTCTTTTTCAGCCCTTTTTCTTAATGTTTCAATATCATCTTTAACAGGAAGAAAGATAGGAATAATGAATATTATAAGTCCAAGAATTAATGCTAATATTCCCCATAATAAGTATTTTCCAGTTGTTATAGATTCTAAAAATAATGAGATAAGTATAAGAGACAAAACAGTGGAAATCCAAATTATTTTTCTGAAAGCCTTTTCTGAAATAATATATTTATCCTTTTCTTCTAAAATTTCAACTGAAAATTCGGCATTTGGAATTTCAATCTCTTCTTCATTACTAACAGGCCTTTCCAGTTTTAATTTTCTTAAGTATAAATGACCTGCGATTCCAGATATTATGAAGGCAGCTTGCCCATATCCAGGATCGCCTGCTGCAGTTGCAGCCCAAACGGCATACAACATTGTTAGCCATATTGTAACTATTATTGCATTATACAAGTCCATGATTATTCGAGATTTAGACTTTACTTTCCATGGTAATTGCTTCTACAGGGCAGGCGAAAGCACAGAGGGTACAACCTACACAAGTATCATCTAAAATCAATGCTTTTTTAGATTCGAATTGCGAGGTTCTTGCTTTCAAGTCCCAAGATATCATATCAATTGATGCAAAATTACAGTAGTAAACACATTGAGTACAACCTATGCATTTTTCGTTATCTACTAAAGCAATGTAGTCTTTACCTTGGGGAAGAGATTTGAGAGTTATTTTTCTCAACTCTTTGAACATATCTTTAGCTTTTTCTATGCCTGTTGTAGGTAATTCATCGTCGTCAACAGCTTCTTTAACTCTTTTAAGCCATTTATTAGGTTTATGAAAGAAAAGGGATGCAGTTCCCATTGCTTGGTATGCAGAAGTTCCAGCATTTTCTTCTACAACAGTTTCGACTTCAGTATCTACTACGGCACCGGATGCATAAGAAGTCATACTTTCAACTAAATCAGCTTGGAAGTTTCCTTCATTATCAACGCTAGCTAATTTTGACATCGTACCATTCATCCATTGTTCAGCCGGTTCTTCAAAATCTACATCACAATCAACTCTATCATGGATTCTAGTACCTCCCATATCTTCCATGGTTTTATCCCAATCTATTCCGGACTGACAAAATAAATCGTAACCTGTATCTCCGAGTGCACAAATTGAAAAATGAGTGTTAGTTAATATTTTACCAACACCAACTGCAGCTTCGTACAGTTCTTCAGCATTGTCAGGCATTTCTCCTTCTCCCCATGTGGAGCATACAATCATCACTCTGGACATTCCAGACATTGAATTAATGTCAAAGCCATCCATGTCATGAACTGTAGGATTTAGTCCGTATTTTTTAGCTTCTTTTTGCCATTTTTCAGCTAAGCCTTCAGAATTTCCACTCTGAGAGCCGTACAATATATGTAAATCTCGATTTCCTTCAGTAGCGAATGCAGTAATATCCACATCAGACACTACTTCTTATCCTCCAAGCATGCAACTAAAAATTGCATTAAGTCCATCATTTCATAATCGTGATGATGGCCCTCTTCAGGATTCATACGTTCCTCATTAAGCATGCATTGCATATGCATGTAACATTTAGGACATCCTCCGAGCATTATGTCTATACCTGCATCTGTACCTTGGTCAAGCCTTTTTCTTCGCACAGCTTTTGTAGCATCATTACAATACATCATTGAAGAAACTCCACAACAAAGGGCTCTTTCTTTGTTATTTTCAAGTTCGACCATTGTAGCTCCATCTACTAATTGTATTAAATCACGAGGAGCCTCATATTCACCCATCATTCTACCGAGGCGGCAGGGGTCGTGGTAAGATACAGTTACATTTTCAGGTGCCTTAAATTTCAAACCTCTTCCTTGTAACGTTTGAGTAATGTGTTCAACTTTAATTCCAAGTTTACCAGGTAAATCATAGTCCACAGCAAAGGTACGATAGCATTCAGCACATGAGCATGTTATAATTTTTACTCCGGATTCTTTTAGTCTTCTCATATTGTGCTCTTTTAGAGCATCAAAGACTTCTAGATTCCCTTGCCATAATTGGTCATGTCCTGAACATTTAAAGACGTTCATATCTAAAATTAGCGGATCAATATCGGCATAATTTAGCAATTTGATTGAGGCTGCAGCAATTGAGGCGTGATCTGCATCTCCTTTATTCAAGTGAGTAAATTTGACCTCTACATCCATAAAATCTACACAGCCTGGGAAGTAACCATATTCATGATATCTTTCAGGTTTCCACTCCTGTTTCTCTTCATTCATTGCGTCTTCCACAATCAATCTTTCGAAAAGAGGATGTGGAATAGTTCTAGCGTATGGCTTTTGTCTCGTTTCATCTGTCATATGCTACACCTCCTATTGGAGAGCTACCACTGCCTGGTAAATCTAGAGTATTTCCCTCTGCAGTTGCTCCAAGTGTAGCTAAAAGTCTTTGTTCTAGTACATAATCAACATATTCAATGTTCTGTGGGCAAACTGCAGTACACATACCACAAGAAATGCATGACCAAAGAGCAACTCCATCGTGTTTATTTTGGAAAGTATTAAAAATAATATTTAATTCATGTTCTCCTTCCATATCTCTTACGGGACAAATATCATCACAAAGTCCACATTGATAGCACCGGTTTAATTTGAATTCATAAATGCGTTGCATTCGCCGGTCTTGAATACCATTTGTGTAAAGATCGAACCTTTCTTCATCACTTAGCGGTTTGGCACCTTCAGATCTTCTTCTATCAAGGAATAGATAAGTTATCAAAGCGCAAGCGATAGGGCCCCACAAAGTAAGCGCATAGAGTAAGTCGGTGGTAACTTCAGGATAGTACAGTGCTATGTTTGCATTAATTGAAAAAACAGACAGCATAATTACCATTGCTATACCATAAACGCCGATTGCAGCTCTAACTGGATCTTCTATGGGTCTTCGTTCATGCCCTCTATTGATTACGTCTCCATATTGAGGGTCAATAACTGCACCCAATGCTCTGTCGATAAATGGAACTGCAACAACTAGTCCAACAATAAGTCCTTGAACTAAAGTACCCCAAACTTTTGCACTCATTAAAAATAGCTCTATATCATCTAAGCCTAAGAAAGGAATCATAGAAAGAGGTAGCCCTATTTTCAAATCAGTAGCAACTTTTAGACATCCAAAAGCCCACAACAAATACCAATCAGGTAGTGGAGGTGGATAGGCAGTACCAGCAGTAGGATCAGCAGACTCGTGTAATGGAGGTGGAATGAATGCTCCCAAATAAAACATAATTGAAAGGACATAGAATGTGTAAACAGTATCTCTTGATAATTCGTGAGGATAAAGAGGCTCACCTTTTACGAGGCTCGCTTCTAGAACAGAGTGTTCTTCACGATTATCTAGTTTTCTTATTGTATCAAGTTCTTGTTGTTCCTGTATAGACTCGCCTATCATTTCTGTAGCATCATCTTCTAGTATATTTTCTTGGCTCATTAGTGAGGTTCAGCCTCCCCTTGGATCCATACTAATGCCATATGAATTATCATAAGAACTGTACCTACTAAAGGAAGCACAAAAATATGAAGCCAGTACATTCTTGTTACAGTATCTGCAGTAACTTGCGTTCCTCCAAATACGATTTGAGCCATCAATGGCCCCATTGCAGGTATAGAAGTGGCCATTTCAAGGCCAATTGCAGCAGCCGCATATCCGAGTGCATCCCATGGCAATAGATATCCAGTGTAACCAAAGAAAATAGTTACAAGTAATAGTATGACTCCTAGGATCCAGTTAACTTCTCTTGGATTCCTATAAGCACCTACAAAGTAAACTCTCATCATGTGTAAAAATACTGCTGCAACCATGAAGTGTGCAGCCCAATGATGTATAGCTCGCATTATGTATCCAAAAGCTACTTTTGTCATTATGAGTTCCATAGATTGATACGATCCCGATGTGGCATGACCGTCCTCATCAAAAGTTATTTCACCATCTGGTACATAGTAGAATCCAAGATAAATTCCGGTTATAACTAAGATAATGTATGCAAAAAATGAAAGTCCTCCTAAGGAATAGAATGGATACCAATACCAAACAGATTTCACATTGTATCTTTCAGTATGAGACTGCGGCATTGTCCTCCCACTTGAAGGTAGAAGTGTGAAAACAACTGAATAATATTCTCGTTTGGCAAGAGAAGTATATCTGTGTAATGCAAATCTTTCATCAAACCAGTTCCACGTTGCCAATAAGACTCGTGGAAGAGTTCCAGAAACGTACAAATATCCTACAGTCAATACAGCCATTAACAGTTGAAGGAAAATCAATGGGAAAGTATACTTTCTCATTAGTTCTTCAATTATAGGGGCGTCACCTGCTGCACTTACAGGCAGTGCAAAGAAAGTAATACTTCCTAATAGTGAAGCAAAAAGTAGTTTTATTTTCATCCTTGTCCGCAATATTTGAGCCATTCAATTTGAGTCATTAGCCCAACTAAACCTCCATCTTTTTCTTCTATAGGTACCACAGGAAGACCATAAGGGGCAGGCCCTTCTAATAATTCTGCAGCCATAACTTCACGGCCTTGTTCGTCAACATTTTTAATAACAGATAGTGGATCGAACAATGATAAATGGCATGGACATAAGAACATATTTTCATAGTCATTTCCACTGATAGTACTTGTTCCTTCAGCGCTAAATACAGGTTTACAGCATAAATGAGGACATTTGTATGTATGGTATGCCATGAGATATGCATTACCATCATCTACACTCACTCCCAGTCCGTTCATTGATGGTTCAGCAGGAACTTTGGCTAAAGCTAATTGTATTTCACATGCTCCTAATTCTTGTTCTAAATCTTTTGGAGCCCAATTGACAATTGCTACATCCCAAAGATTAAAATCCTCTTTTTTAGCGACACTTCCACCCATGTTTTCATACCATTTCCCGCTTTCAGATTTATAAGTTAAGGTCTCGTGGGCATCATCATCATTACATCTAGTAACTGGCGGTGGGAGTAATGTTTTAAGTGCAGGAACTGCAAGAGCTGTAGTCATTCCAGCTCCAGCCAATCCTATAGCGCCTTGTAAGAATCCTCTTCGTGTTATATTCATATCATCTTTCAAGTTTTGTTATAACCTTACTCCTCCTCTTTTTTAGTTCCAAAACATCAGGCAAAAATGATCTTCTGTAGAAATCAATCATTAACCCCATTATCAGAAATGCCATAGCAATTGTAAACGAAAGAAATTGTTGATCCCATCCCTCTAATATTCCATATATGAATAGGGAGTCATACATTATTTCCAATACTAATAAAACAAGGACAATTGCAAAAATTTCACCTTGTTCTTTACCTGGAGTCTCACGTACAACTTTTCCTAGGTCCTCGTCTTTATAAGTTCCCAATAATTTCTGTGCATCTTCAGGAGTTATTTCCCCTTTTGCAATTTTCTCAAGTAATTCGTTAACCTCGGTAATGGGAACTACCTCCTCTAATTACAACATATGCCAACAATATCATCACAAATACCACAGCTATCGCGAGTAATGCTATCCAGTACTGCATTAAACTTACGCCCAGTTCATGTATAGATGCTTCCTCTGATTTTACCTGAGGAGTTCCAATAGATACGGCTGTAATATATCCCCATTGATCTCCACCAGTTCCAGCCCCATTAACGACATTATAATAAATTGTGAATAAAGAATCACCGCTACCATCGCTCGGAGCAGTCCATTGGAAAGTCCAGTTTCGTTGACCATTACTGTCAGCATTATGTGAAATATATTTTCCTTCCCCACCTATCCAATAAAGTGCATCAGTCTGAAAAGCTCCTTCACTTACTTCAGCTAAAAAACCACCATACCGAATGGCTTCAGGTTCGGAGATTACGCTAGTATCGTTTATTACAAGTGAAATATTGTAGGCAGTATCTGGTTCATATTTAGATGGAATTCCTTCTAGCATGTACATACCTTGATCAAGTTGTTCGTCCATGTGGCAGGAGCAGCCATTAGCAATGCTATCTTCAGCCCAATCCTCACCGGCCCCTTGCTGAGCACCTCCTGCAGGGTAACCATCGACGCTCATACCGACAGATATGACTGTAATCAATAAAATTGCTAATAGTGCGTAGGTTTCTTTTTGATTCGTAGCCAAATTTAGCTCCCCTTAAGGTGGGATATTATCGAAGTGAGCGCTATATAAAAATATAGTAATATTTTAGGCACTTTTTTACTTGAGTGAACAGCTTTGTTTTAATGAGGCTATAATATTATTAAACAACCGTTTTGATAGTCTATGAAAGACGTCAGATTAAGTAAGCTAATGGGCTTAGTTTTGTTAGGTCTTTTAACACTGTTATTTCGCTTTCCAGTTACAGATTCACCTACCGATTCAGATAATTTTTTTTATGCTACAACTGTAAAATCAGTATTAAGTGATGGTCAAATCTTTTGGGCCGAGCATATTTTTTCATTCTATGGTTTGTATCCAGGGACTACTCCATTAGGAGGCACGATATTAGCAACATCAATAGTACAAATAACAGGCATATCTATTCATCATTATCAATTATTTCATAGTATCTTCCTATCGTTAATTTCTACTTTTGGTTTTTTTTTATTATCGGGTGAGCTAACTTCAAATTATAAGAGTCGTTGGATTTCATCTTTAGCATTTTTAGTTGTGCCTAAGTTTGTATTCCTTAATATTTGGAGATTTTCTTTACGTTTTTTGCTTATTGCATTTCTTACTTTTTTCTTTTGGGCAATTCTCAGATTTATGAATGAACAATACAATCGCAGTTCTAGAAAAATGTTGTTATTGTTAGTGGTGTTTACAATAACTCTTCCATCATTACATAGAATGGGGTTATTATTTCCTGGATTTTTATTATCCTTTCTTTTAGCTTTTTTGTTTTGGAATTGGCAGGAAAAAGCGTTGAATCGAGAGCGCGCAGGAAGGCAAATCTTCTTTGTATTAACGCTCTTAGCTTCTTACTTTTTTTACCTCAGTTATCTTGATTTTTCACCTTATTCGCCAGATAAAAAATTATTTGCAGTTTACTATTTAAATGAGGGTGGTTTTTTTTCGACTATAATTAATTTAGGTTTTTACTATCTAATAAATACAGGCCCTATCATATCATTATCTTTGGTGGGTTTTATATTTTGGATTCAAGAGGGCAGAGTCCCCTTTGGCTACATGTTTTTTATGTCCTCAATTTCTCTAGCTACCATATTAATTTTAGATTTGATTTACATTTCTTACTTGGTTACATTTATGATAATAGTATTTGTAATTCCAGGTATGGATTTTTTCATTGATAATCTCAAAGATTATAGAATACGTTTTCGAGTTTTTTTTGTGTCTATACTAATACTTACAGTCTCGTTTTCCAGTATGAATTTATTCTATAGATTAGACGAGAAAGAGAATGAGAATTATAGTTATACCTACAATGTTAGTGAGGCTAGCATATCTACAGGTTTGTGGTTAGGTGAAAATTTTTATTCTGAAATTATAGAATCGAATGATAGGAATAGGGAGAGACGAGTCGTAGCTTACAGCGATTCAGTAAGTCAATCAGACTTAACTGAATTATCTTCAGGTAAAATTATTTTATCAGATATGGAGATTTCGCGAATATCAGTTGTCGATTTTTACTGGGAAAGTGAGGATCATCTCTGGAAATGGAATAATGCAGCAAATCAATCGGCCTTAGAGTCCAATGTATCGATTGTAAATCTTGCAATGTCTAATTTTACCGGCCAGGCATCTACTAATACTTTAATTGTAAGTAACTATTACAAAAGTATGCCGTATTATAATTTTAATGTGTATCGTAATGAAGAGCTTGCAGTTTATTGGACAAATAATTATTGAAATATGCTAATGTTTTTATACAGGCCCGACTGGCGCAGTGTCCTTATTAGGAGTTAAAAAGAAAATGGCACGAATGCATGCAAGACGTAAAGGTCGCTCAGGTTCTAGTCCACAGACTAGGAAAGAAAACCCTAAATGGTCACCAAAGGCCAAAGACGTAGAAAAGCTAATCCTTGAATTATATTCAGAAGGTAAATCGTCATCCGAAATAGGAATCATTTTAAGAGATATGCATGGAGTTCCTAGCGTAAAATTAGCAACAGGTAAATCAATAACTTCAGTCTTGTTAGACGGAGGTTCTTCTTCTTCACTTCCAGAAGATTTAACAAATCTTATGAGAAAAGCAGTTCGTTTAGGCGAGCATTTAAAATTAAATAAGAAAGATATTCACAATACACGTTCTTTGAGGTTAACAGAAGCTAAAATACTTCGTTTAGTGAAATACTATCGATCGACTAAGGTGTTGTCTGATGACTGGAAATATTCATTGAATGAAGCTAAGCTTTTAGTAGGATAGTAGCAATTTAATGGCCGATTGGTGCCTATTAGTAATAGATAATGAATCACATTTGGTAAATCTTGATTTAAAAATTATTAATATAAAAAATTTTGGCAGTTTCCCTTCAGATTTTCTAAAAAAACAAAAATTAGGCATTGAGTTTGATTTTTTTAATGAAAGAGGGAAATTAATTCCATACAATTTATCAGATATTCAAAGCAATTTAGTACGTGGACCTCAAATAATATCGCCCAAAGACATTGCTTGGCTCATTTATAGTTCAGATGTCAAGTCAAATGATACAATTGTAGAAGCTGGCGGTGGATCAGGGGCACTTACAACTGCCTTAGCTCAAGCTTCTTTTCCAAATGGTAAAGTTATTACTTTTGAAAAAAATAAGAAGCATTACGAAATAGTAAAAAGAAATCTCATCTTAAGTCCATATTCAAGTCAAGTAGAATTAAGAAACGAAGAGTTAAATGAGAGAAGTAGCCCCATACCTTGTAATTCGATACTCTTAGATTTACCTGATCCTCAAAAACTAATTAAATGGGCTGAAAAGTCTTTAATCTTGGGGGGCAAACTATTGAGTTATATTCCAACAGTCAATCAGGTTGAGACGTTATTATCTTCATTAGATGATTGGGGAGAAGTGGAGATTAGTGAGATGATGCATAGAACTTGGCAACCAAAGTTAGGTGCGATACGACCCAATACAAATATTTTAGGGCACACTGGCTTTATTTTATCAGCTAGATTATTGAATAAGTAGATATCTATTTTACTAGTCGCCTTCATATACTTTTGATGTCATCTATAGAGGAAGTAATTATCATAGGTTCAGGTCCAGCAGGCTATACTGCAGGCTTGTATACTGGAAGAGCAATGCTTAAACCTAAATTGTTCGCAGGTTTTGCAAGTGGTGGGCAACTAATGCTGACTAGCGATGTAGAAAATTTCCCAGGATATCCTGAAGGTATAAGTGGCCCTGAAATGATGATGGAATTGAGAGCTCAAGCAGCAAGATTTGGTTGCGATATTGTTGATAAAAATGTAGATTCGATTGATACTAGCTCTCATCCGTTTAAAGTCAATGTAGGTAAAGAACAATTTTTAACAGAATCAATAATTATTACAACAGGTGCAGAGGCAATATGGCTAGATGCAGCTAATGAAGAGAAGCACAAAGGACAAGGAATATCTACCTGTGCCACATGTGACGGTGCATTTTTCAGAAATAAAGAAGTTATAGTAGTTGGAGGCGGAGACTCAGCCATGGAGGAAGCTACTTTCCTTACTAGATTTTGCAGTAAAGTCACCATTGTTAACAGAAGAGAAGAACTAAGAGCTTCACAAATTATGGCAGATAGAGCCCGAGATAATGATAAGATCGAATGGAAATTAAATCGAGTTGTAAAGGAGTGGGTAGGTGAGCAAGGAAATTTCGAAGGAGTTATTCTTGTAGACACTATATCAGGTGAAGAAGAATTACTCAAATGTGACGGAGCATTCATAGCTATAGGACACAAGCCTATGACAAATTTCCTAGGAGATCAGATTGAGTTGGATGATCATGGCTACATAGTTCCTAAAGAAAATACTATGACAAATGTTTCTGGAGTATTCGCAGCAGGGGACGTAGTTGATACGAGGTATCGCCAGGCAATTACTGCAGCAGGTATGGGATGTATGGCAGCTATTGATGCTGAAAAATGGTTAGAAGAGAATTAGCTCAAATTAACAATCATTTTTTAGAACCCCCTATTAATGACCATTTGTGCAGCGTCAGCTTTCTCTTAGCAAATCGGAAGATGCCATCAGTCCAATTATAGGTACAGTTTTGATATTGGCGATTATGGTTTCTATTACAGGAACAATGCTTGCTTGGGGTATTCCACAAATTCAAGAAAGTGAAGCTTATGCCATTTACACTTCAGCTCAAAATAATTTTCTTAATTTTGATGCAGACTTGGATCAAGTCATAATTCAGGGAGAGGGTAGTTCACGTTCATCGACAGTTTCTTTCAGTGCAGGAACGTTCGTTCAACGCGAAAATTTAGATGAAATACGTTATTATTACGAAACAACAAATTGGTCATCTTTTGAAATCCTCGGAGTAAAGAATGAAGCTAAAAAATTCGCTATTCTCGATAATAAGGAAGTTATTGACAATTTCGTAGTCAATATTTCTTATCCAAATGGAACTACCTGGGAGGGAATATCTTCATCACATATTGTTTCTGGTTTTCCGTCTTTAGTTTACGGGTCTTCAGCCACTTTTACAAGTACAGCTAATAATACCGTAGTTGGCGGTTTTCTCATTTATGGCGTAGATTCGCTTTCGTACAAATATTCTTCAGTTTCAGGAGTTTATAAAATGCGTTTATTCAACGGTGGAATTGTTACTAGAGAGCCAGGGGGTTTGTTCTCTGTAAGTTCTAAGCCAATTATTCGTTCTATTTCTACAGATGATTCTTACCAGTCTTTGGTTTTATATCAGACAGATTATAACATGACAACAGGCGCAAAATCGTTGATGGGAGGCAATTATAATTTCGAAGCACGAAATCAAGGAGGTAAAGATTTATCTTTTGAAGTTTACAATGTCAGAATGGGTTTTACGGGCGATAGTTCAAGAGCGTTGACAACTTATTATTCCACTTATTGGAGTTTTAATTCTGAGACATATACAATTTCTAGTAGTAAATCAACAGCAGCAGCCAATATGGGCTTTGAAGAAGACATTTTTTATAATCAAGATACAGCATTTGACTTTAGAATTTTGGAGAGAACAATTCATGTTACATTTAACCTCCGATGATTCAGGTGCCTCACAGTTAATTGGTTACGTATACACAGCATTAATATCAGTTTTAATTTTGTCTTCAATGATGCTTACCTCAAGCACTATGCTGAATGGTAGTGTCTCTAATACTGCACAAGAAGAAGCTGAACAACTGGCACTTTATTTTCAATTAGCAGTAGAAGACTTATTGAATACAGTTAGAGAGTATCCTGGATCATCCCCAGTAATGACTCTCGACACAGGTATTGAAGCAATAAATCATGGAATACAATACAAGGTAACTGGTTCTACCACAGGACTTAAAGTTACTACAATTCAGCCTCGGGGAGGGTCTTTTGAAGTTACTTTCCCATTAGCGCCTGCAGTATCTATTGAGACTACGAACTCTGCATCTCTAAAGTCAACCACTTCTTATATAGTCATATCTTATGATGAAAACCTAAAGGTTGTCACGTTAACCTCAGGATGATAAGATGAGTGCTGCAAAAGAAACAATGGACGGAGCTTCTGCATTAATAGAAGAAGAGGAGGAACAAATTGATGAAACAAAGCTTTCTTGGAGAGAACGTAGAAGATTAAATAAGCAAAGAAAAGCTGAAGCTAAGAAACGTAAAGCAGCAGAGAAAGATGGTGTAATTCATGACCTAGTTATGGATGATATTGAGATAGGGGAAGATTTTGAAGAATTAGACACTTATCCAGTTAGACCTCCTTTTTCATATGTAAGAGTTCTTTTTGATAAGAGAGATTATTCTAGATTTTATTATGTGGTTGAACCTAAGGCTTCAAAGCAAGAAAACGAAGATTTGCAGACAATAAAAGATGTTTTACAGCGCGCACTTAATATTGAAAGAGATACTCTTGATGAAAGTCAAGAAGATTTTTTGAAACAAGCTGTTGATGATATTTTAGATAGTTATAGGTTAAAATCTCGTAAGAGTAATCGTCAGAAAATACATTACTACATAGAAAGAGATTTGATAGGTTATGGTAAAATTGATACAATGATGAAAGATCCTAATATTGAGGATGTTTCTTGTGATGGCCCTGGAGTTGAAATTTTTGTTTACCATAGAAGATTCGAATCGTTAAGAACTAATGTAATGTGGGAAGACGAGTTAGAGTTAGAGCAATACATAATTCGTATGGCTCAGCGTTGTGGTAAGCACATTTCAATTGCTGAACCTCTTCTTGACGCAACATTAATGGATGGTTCACGTATAGTTATGACATTAGGTAGAGAAGTATCTACCAAAGGTTCTACGTTTACAATTCGGCGTTTTAGAGATGAACCGTTTACGCCAGTAGATTTACTTGAGTTCAAAACTTTTTCTTCCATGCAAATTGCCTTTTTCTGGCTTGCAATGCAATATGGAATGTCTATGCTGTTTGTAGGTGGTACAGCTTCAGGAAAGACTACTTCTTTGAATGCATGTTCACTTTTCCTTCCATGGCAACATAAAATAGTAAGTATTGAAGAGACACGTGAGTTAAACTTACCACATCCAAACTGGATTCCAGGTTGTACTAGGCAAGGTTTTGGTGGTGAATCGGCAGGAAGTGGTACGAAGGCACCAGGAGAAGTTGACATGTATGATTTGTTACGTGCAGCTTTGAGAGAACGTCCTGAATACATAATTGTTGGGGAAATTAGAGGGGCCGAAGCTTATGTTCTTTTCCAGGCAATGGCAACAGGTCACACAACATATTCAACTTTCCACGCAGATTCAATTCAGAGTTTAGTTCATCGTTTAGAAAATAAGCCAATTGAAATTCCTCGAGTTTTAATTCCAGCTTTAGATGGTATTTCTATCCAAATTCAAACAAGAGTTGGTGGAAAACGTGTAAGGAGAAATAAGGGTATTATCGAAATTATAGGTATTGATCCTCACTCGCATGAATTGCTAACTAATGAAGCTTTTAGATGGGACAATACTGTAGATGAATATATTTTTACAGGTAAATCATACATTTTTGAAAAAATAATGATGAAGGCTAATCTCAACCGTGTTGAGATTATGGATGAAACTAAGAGAAGGCAGTTAGTAATTGAGTGGTGTTTGAAGAAAGGAATACGAGATTACAAAGATTTTGCCAGAGTTGTCGCAGAGTATTACGTACATCCTGAAGATGTAATGAGGAGAGTTTACGAAGATATGCAAGTTGGAGGTAAAAAGCGTAGACGTAAAGTTGAAGACAGAAACTTAGATTTATCTAGATCAGATGATTCGGAAGTAGATGTTTCGGACTTCCCACCTAAAATTAGGCAGAAGTATCAAACACGTGAAGCGAAAGAACAAGCTGCCCGAGCTAAAAACGACGCTAAGATTTCACAAACCGATGACCCTACTAAGAGAGCTAATTTGATAGCTAAAGAAGAGCAGAGAAGGGCAAAAGCTGAAACTAGATTAGAGAGTGATTTGCTAAAAGATCAAGCCTATTATGTACCATTAAAGCAATTAAAACCATTAGCTAAGCAAATAAGCTTAGGCGATATATCATCATTAAATGAAGTTGAAGGAAGAAGAATGCTTAATGATGTCCGTTCAGAGATGAACAAGAAGTCTAAAGCTGAAACTAATATTTCAAAAATAGAAGCTTCAGATAAAAAAGAGAAAGCAATATCATCAGAGGAAGAACGTGTATCAAAGTCATTAAACAGCCTAAAAGCTAAGCTAGCAAATAGGGTTCAGCGTTCAGCGAACCCACGTTGGTGGCATTCATGGCTCTAGTAGGTCTAACTGGTTTCGAAACATTTAGCCGAGTCTTGTTAGGATGGTTCGGCCGTATGGTAACTAAGGACTCGGTAGAGCTTAAAAATCAATTAGTCAAGGCAAGAATTCCACTCCTACCAGAAGATTATGTGGCCTCATCAGCTATGCAAGTGATTCTTACCTTTTTAGGTGGAGTCGCTTTTTCGCTTGTTATTGTTGGAGTCTTGGTTCCACAATTAGAAACAATGCAAGATCCAACAAAAGAAGAAGGTGAAAACTTTGCAGTTTCAAATATAATTCAATATGCACTCATTGCACTTTTAGTATTTGTATTGCCAGCTTTAGTGGCTTTGGTTCAATTTTTGACTCCAGCTTTATTGGAAAGCAGTAGAGGGACAAATATGGACAGACAAATTCCTTTTGCAGCAAGTTATGTGTCTGCAATGGCTGCAGCTAATGCTACACCTTCAATGACTTTTAAGTCACTCGCAAGAAACAAAGACATTTATGGAGAAATAGCGAATGAAGCTGCATGGATTTATCACAGTATGGAATTTATGGGAAGAGATTTAGTTACAACCCTGAAAGAAGCAGTTGATAGAACGCCTTCAGAAAGATTTGCTGAATTTATTCAAGGAATTATAGGAACAGTTACATCAGGAGGTAATCTAAAGTTATATTTCCTTAATCGTTCAGAATATTATGCACAACAAAATAGAGTCCATGTGAAAGACGTATTGCAGCAAATGGCTTTGTTTTCGGAAGCTTATGTGGTTGTAGCCGTTGCATTACCTATTTTTGCTATGATTATTGCAGTTATTACATTCTGGGTTTCAGGTGCAGGCATGAAACTTGAAGAAATACACATGTATTTGCTAATTTTTGGAGGATTTCCGGTTATTCAGTCAATTTTTTCAGTTTTATTCTATACTTTGAGTCAGGAGGTTTCGACTGATTAATGACAATTAAAGGCAACCTTCAAAAGAAAATCTATCGTGATCGCCGAACTGGTGTAAAGAGAAGGTGGATGGAATATAGTAAAGTTAATAGATGGCTATCAGTTAGAGATAAAGTAACTGATTGGGCTCCAGCGTTCGTGGCTTTTTTTTCTATTGTTTTTGCTTTATTTTTCTTTATGATTGCCAATATTAATAATACTACAGATGAACAAACTTTAGTAGTAGATGTAGACGCAGATAAACAATTTGATAATCCTTGGGACATGAATGACGGTCAATTTTCGTTTACGTTTGGAAATACTTACAATGAAGGTGGAGGTCAGCAAAACCGTGTTGAAGCAATCTATGGTTTAGGCCTACCAATAGCAATACAGAAGAATGAGTCTGTAGATTCCAACCCTCTTGTTGATGGCATTGAGAACGAAATGACTCCTAACACATGGTATCGTACATTCCCTGAAATATCGGCTATAGATTACATTGTATTTGGCATTATTTCGTTATTTTTACCATATGGCGTTTATGGATACCGTAGGGATCAAATTAGAGCTAGAGTTGAGGAAAAATTCCCAGATTTTCTGAGAGACTTAGCTGAATATTGGAAAGGCGGTCTTAGTATGACTGTAGCTATTCAAACACTTGCAAAAGGAGAATATGGCAATCTTAATGATGAAGTTAATAAGATGTCATCACAAATTTCATGGGGGGTTTCTTTTGGTGAAGTTTTAGAAATGTTTACTGAGAGAGTGACTTCACCTATAGTCACTCGTGCAGTTAGAATGGTAGATGAAGCCAACAGAGCCGGAGGTAAGATTTCGGATATTCTACTTGCCGCTTCTTACGATGCGCGTGAAATTAAAGCTCTTGAAACCGAAAGAAGACAAGAAGTAGGAAGTTATGTTACAGTTATTTACGCTTCTTTCTTTGTTTATCTTGGCATTATTCTTGTTTTGGCTTCGACTTTTATTCCTGCAATTGTGGATTCTTCAGCAGCTACAAGCGGTTCAGGTTCAATGTCTATAGGTAATTTAACAATAAGGGAAATGAATGAGGTTTGGATTTCGACAGTTTTCCTTTACAGTTTACTAATCCAAGGAATGGGAATGGGTATGGCTGCAGGCTTTATGTCAACTGGAAAATTGTATTCCGCATTTTTACGAGCTTCATTTTTGTTATTCTTAGGCTGGTTTATTTTTGAATTAGCAGGCATTACTACATCTATGATAACTCCGCAAATTTAGGAAATTATTCAATGAAAAACACGAAGGGACAAATGCATGTTTTAGAGGTATTACTAGTAGGTGTTTTATTCACTTCAGCAGTAAATGTAGCGGTAAATATTTTACCCACAAGTGATGCTGATAATTCAGGACAAAACGATCTTTATTTTTTAGGAACGGAAATTTTAGAGTTGTTAGACAATTGGGCTCCCTTAGATTCGAATATATCCTCAGAGCATAATGGTTCGACATTAGCTTGGTGGTTAGCTACAGATAATAATTCAGAGATAAAGAAATATCTTGATTCGGGTTTACCTTCCTCAGTATCTTACAGATTGGAAGCGATTCATGGCTCCCAAAATGAAGTCATTGTAAATAGAGAACTTCCAGATGGAGAAGTTAGTACTTCATTTAGGATAGTCTGGAGTGATAGTGAGATTTGGAACTTAACCTTACACTTATGGTATGGCTACAGGGAGGCTTAATGAATACGAAAGGTCAGCTTCTATTAGTTTCAGGTCTTTTGATGTCCATTACGCTAATAGCAGTCAGTAGTACAATTACGCATTCAGTAAATTTGGGTGCTCATCAAGGTGAAAGACATGATTTAACTCCTCACATAAGTTCAATTGAAAAGAATTTTCCATTAGCACTAGAACATGAAATAGGGGAAAATGAAGGTTCTTTGGAAATCAATGATACATTTAGACAAGTCTCGAAGAATTTTGAATCTTTATTTGCTTCAAGAGGTATTTCGTTGTCTTTTAGTTTGACTTCTTCATCATTAGATTCAGGAAATCACACGTTTGTATATGATTATACTATGGGTGATGGCATTATCACAATATTATTATCGAAAACAACCGAATTCTAAATTAATCTTTAGATCCAAATGATGAGATTGTTCTTTTGAACATTCCACCAAAACCAATTACTGTAGTAATTAAAATTCCAACAAACATTAACAAGTATCCTAGGTATAATTGTTCCAAATTATTATTAAAATCGGTTTGGTTAGTTTCTCCATTAAGAGCCATTAATCTAATAAGTCCTAGTATGAATCCAGCAATCAATAAAATAAATCCAATACTAATTCCTATTTCAGAAGTTGTAAACCCATCTTCCTCTACGTCTGGTTTTCCTTTAAAATCTGGAAAATCATTGTTACCTTTTTCTTCATCAGACATAATCTAGCCAGAAATAATAGCTTAATAAGCTTGCCCTTCGAATCTCACTTCATTTCTTTATGTTCTAGAGCGGCTTTAACCAATCCAAAATGTAGTGGAGAAGGCTTATCTGGCCTTGATTTAAATTCAGGATGGAATTGAGATGCCATAAAATAAGGATGATTTTCTAATTCTAGAATCTCCATGCGTCTTCCACTTTTATTTCTTCCAGTATACTTCATACCTTTTTCTTCAATTTGAGCAATATATTCGGGATTTATTTCATATCTATGGCGGTGCCTTTCGAAAATAATGTCTTTTTTGTATAATTCTTTAGCCTTTCCACCAGAGATTACCACCTCATGATCACCTAATCTCATAGTAGCTCCCATATCTTTCACACCTTCTTGTTCAGGTAAAATATCAATTATAGGATGTTTAGCATCAGGTTCTAATTCAGAAGAATTTGCATTTTTTAATCCTAAAACATTACGGGCAAATTCTACCGTTGCTAGTTGAAATCCAAAGCAAACACCGAGATAGGGGGTTTTATTTTCACGAGCCCATTTTGCACTCATAATTTTACCTTCAGATCCTCTACTTCCAAATCCACCTGGAACTAAAACTCCATTTACGCCTTCAAGGCTTTCAGTATTTGCACTGTCTTCTAAATCTGGCGCCTCAATCCATCTTATTTTGACCTTACAGTCAAGTAATGCTCCTGCATATCTTAGAGATTCTTCATGTGAAATGTAGGAATCTTTCAAATCAGTATATTTTCCTATTAAAGCTATTTCTATAGTTTTGTTACCATTTGAGATTCGGTCAGCAAAGTCTTTCCATTTTTTTAGATCAGGTCTCTTAGGTTTTAGCCCTAGGCGTTTTTCAACTAGTGCAGGAAGTTTTTGATCTAGAAAAACCATAGGGACATCATAAATTGATCTTGCATCCGGAGCTGAGATTACACATTCACGAGGTATGTCTGCGAAAAATGCAATTTTAGTAGCGATATCTTCTTCAAGTTTTGTACTACTCCTTCCTACAATAATATCGGGCCTTATCCCTAGTCCCTGTAGTTCTTTTACAGAATGTTGAGTAGGTTTAGTCTTTTGTTCACCTACAGCCCCTACGACTGGGACTAATGTGGTGTGTATGACCATAACATTCTCTTTCCCTTCTAATCTTCCTAATAGTCTTACAGATTCCATGAAGGGCATTGATTCAATATCACCTACAGTTCCACCCAATTCAACCATACAAATATCTGCCTTAGCTTCCTTTGCGGCTTTTTGTATACCATCCACAATTTCACGTACTACATGTGGAATAATTTGTACTGTTTGGCCGAGATAATCTCCATGCCTCTCTTTTTCAATAACATTTTTGAAAACTTTTCCAGTAGTAATGTTATGATCTTTTGTCAAATTACAACTTAAAAATCGCTCATAATTTCCTAAATCTAAATCAACTTCAGATCCATCCGTCATAACAAATACTTCGCCATGCTCGTACGGATTCATAGTCCCTGCATCTACATTCAGATAGGGGTCAATCTTTACAGCTGTAACTTTGTATCCTGCACGCTGCAGTAGTAGGCCAGTAGAAGACGAGGTAATTCCTTTACCTATTCCAGAAAGAACTCCGCCGGTCACAAGTATATATTTCATTGACTCAACGGACTAATACATGTTAAAAGCTAGCTATAAGAGCGCCGGTCCACTTAAACCCCTTTTCAATGATAAGTTGTGACAATTGATATTAACAGACACAATAGCAAATTGTTTTGGTTTGATTTACAACCAAATGAGGAAAGAGAATTTATCACAATTTATATAATAGTGGATGAGAAGATTACACTAATTGAGACCGGCCCGGCCTGCTCACACAAGAACCTAGTCGAGGGAATAAATAAAGCAGGGTTTACACTATCAGATATAGATTTTATTGTTCCCACTCATATTCATCTGGATCATTTTGGCGGAGGAGGACATATAATGGAAGTTTGCGAGAATGCTAAAGCAGTAGTGCATCCAAATGCAGTATACCATGTTTCAAATGTAAATAAGTGGTGGTCAGGAAGTCTTGATTTTTTAGGAGATGTTGCTGAATTATACGGAGAGCCTTTGCCAATTCCTGAAGAAAGGATAATGTCTGCTGAAGATGGTTTTGAATTGGATTTAGGAGTGTCAATGTTGAATGCAATGCACACGCCAGGACATGCTCCACATCACATAACCTGGATACATAATAAGTCAGCCTTTGTTGGTGATTCCCTAGGCCTTTGGTATCCTGAAATAGATAAGGCATTTCCAGTTACTCCGGGATATTATCGGCACGATTTAGCTTTACAAAGCATAAACTCTATGTCTAAATTAAATCTAGAGGAAATATTCTATACACATTTTGGACCAAGGCCAGCTACAGGAGCTTTTCAACAAACTCTCAATGAATTCCAGGCTTGGATGTCAATTGTCGAAGATGGAATTAATAAAAGTCTCAACTCAGAAGAAATATTAGATATTCTATTTTTAACGCAAGACGGATTAAAGCTTACAGATATTAAGCACGGCATACATCAGAGAAACACTCATTTAGGCTCTGTTGAAGGGATGATGAGTTGCATTAAAAGAAAAAATGAGAAAAGCTAATACAATTTCGGTAGTCGAATCATCGCCATTCCCTCATGTGGTAGTTGAAGACTTTCTAGATGATAGTACCTTAGATTTAGTGATAGATGCACTTGCAGGACTTGAGTACAGTTTTAGCGAATCCGATCTTTTTAGCTATTGGGCAAGCGTAAAATTAACTGATATTGATCATCCAGCACTAGATGTTCTAAGGGAAGACTTAGGGGATAAATTATGGAGGAAAGCAGTTGCGGAAGCATTCCAAGTTTCTTTATTGTCACGAATAGATATGGCAGCATATGTGTATGGCCAGGGAGATTTTTTGCTACCGCACGATGATCAAGTTGAAAATAGAGTTATTGCTTACAGTTTACATTTAACTCCAGATTTAGAGGAACAGGATGGAGGTTCATTGGATCTTTTTGAAGGTAAGAAAGATGGCACTTCAAAGTTAGTTAAGAGAATAATTCCCAAATTCAATTCGTTGAATTTGTTTGAGGTCTCTGAAACTTCTTGGCATCAAGTTAGCGAAATTTTAACCGATATTCAACGATTAACTCTTACAGGATGGTATCATGTCTGAGATAAATCATTACTATTTGGAAAAGCCTACATTGTCTAATCTTAACCGAATATTTGGTTCGGCAGATATTCCTTTTATTCGTTTATCCAAATTTTTATCTAATGAAGAAGTAAATCGGAAAGTTGAACTAAAAAGGGACGAAAAGATAGGTTTTTACAGAAGAGATATTTGCTCAGCATATCTCGGTGATTTTTGGAAATCAAAAGATTTCCTTAGTTTCTTAGAAGCAGGAACGGGGTTAACACTCAAATTTCGATCGTCACAAGGCCAAGTTTACAGTCCTGGAGATTATTCGCTCCTACATTCTGAAGAGTTTGAAAAGAAAAGATTAGTAGTAGTTTATGATTTAACAAATAGTTGGAATGTTGAATGGGGTGGACATGATATCTATACTTCACCAGACAAGGATCCCTTGATCTGCAACAGAGATTCTGGAACATTGATGCTAACTTTAATGGATGAAGGAGACTACTCTTGTACAAGATATGTTAGTTTGAAATCCGATTCTAAGGTTGTTATTGACAAAGTAATTTTCGACTTAAAATAGTTACTTATTTTTGAGTACCTACGCTGTTTTTATATCACACATACAAAATTATCATTTAGGAGATTATTTTGTCTAACTCAATTAACCTTGAAAAAATTAAGATGGAAATACTTAGTGGCAATCCAATTTTTGTTTTTGATGAAGAGGGAAGAGAATCTGAAACGGATATTTTCTTTTATGCTAAATCAGTTACGAGTGATAATTTACATTATTTGAGAAAAAACGGTGGAGGCATGATATTTTTGGCCTCAGATTACTCCATTTCGATGAAGTTAGGGATTCCTTTTATGGAAGAAATATATCAGGCAGCGTTCTCCAATTCAAAGAATTTTACCATATTAGAGATAATGAAAAACCATTCATTACCTTACACAAAGTCTAAATCTTCATTTTCTATTTTTATTAATCATAAGGACACTTTTACAGGAATAACTGACGATGATCGCTCCCTAACAGCACGCTCATTTTCAGAAGTTTTTGAACAAGCTGAAACCATTAGTGCTGAAGAATCAAGGAATATCATGGGAAATTCATTCAGGAGTCCAGGTCATGTACCAATTTGTATATCTGCCTCGAATGGGCTCTCTGAGAGGCAAGGGCACACAGAGTTAATAACAGAATTATTTAAAAAAATGAGTCTAACTCCTGTTGCGTTAGGTTGTGAAATGGTTTCTAAATCCGGTAAATCTCTAACGCGTTTAGAAGCAGAGATGTTTGCAAAAGATAATGGATATTTATTTCTAGAGGGTCAACATATCAAAGAGGTATGTCTGTGAAAGTTGTAGCCACTGGGGTTTTTGATATAATTCATATAGGTCATGCCCATTTTTTGAATGCGGCCAAAGAGCACGGTGATCATTTAACAGTTATTGTAGCCAATGATGGTACAGTCAGGAAGATGAAAGGGGAGCCTATTTTATCAGATAGAAGGCGTTCAGAAGTAGTTTTTCAACTTAAACCAGTAGATGAAGTAGTGATAGGGAGAACAGGAAATATGCTCGATATTATCGTTGAGGACATAAAGCCTGACGTCATTGCCCTAGGTTTCGATCAACGTTTATTTACAACTAAAGAATTAACAGCTAAATTACTGGAAAGGGGTTTAGAAGTTAAGGTAGTCCGACTTGAAGAAATGGAGCAAGACTTGGCAGGTTCACGTAAAATAATTTCTAAAATATTAAAGATATATAGGAAAAAATACAGTTCTGAATAATGGTTTTTACAGGAATAGTACAAGAAAAAGCGAAAGTCACCAGCATTGAAAAATCTCAAGATTTTTCCAGTATTCGAATAGAAGCAAGTTTAGATTTTGTAGAAGGAATTAAAATTGGAGCAAGTGTTTCAATTGACGGCGTTTGTTTAACAGTTACTTCAATAGAAGATAATAGTCTGACTTTCGATGTTATTGTAGAAACCTTAAGAGTTACTACTTTATCAAATTTAGAGAAGTCAGACTTAGTAAATTTAGAAAGAGCAGCACGTTTTGGGGATGAAATTGGCGGACATATTATTTCGGGTCATGTTTCTGGAATCGTAAAAATATCAAGAATAGAGAGTACAACTAATAATCATATCCTTTCTTTTAAAACAAGTAGTGATTTGATAAAATATATTTTCCCAAAAGGATATGTATCATTAAACGGAATAAGTTTAACTATTGGAGAGGTAAACAGAGTAGACAATACTTTCACAGTTTATTTAATTCCTGAAACGCTAAGAATTACAACTATGCAAGATAAGAATATTGGAGATATGATTAATTTAGAAATTGAAACGCAAACCAAAAATACGGTTGATTTAATAACTGAAATGCAGGTGAAAAAATAATGGCAAAGTCAGTAGCAATTGTAGCAGGCAGTTATCATAAAGATAAAGTAGAAAAAATGGTTGAAATAGTTAAATCAATGTCTTCTGAAAACAATCTGTTAATTGAAGAAATATGCTGGGTTCCAGGTTCAATGGAACTTCCGTTACAGATTAAGCGCTTATTACTTAGAGAGTCAATTCAAGGAATAATAGTTTTAGGAATTATTGAAAAAGGAGAGACTGACCATGGCTTAGTTATGGGTCAGGCAGTTACTAAATCAATCATAGACTTGCAGTTACTTTCAATGAAGCCAATAGGATTTGGGATAATAGGTCCAGGTGCAGAAGAAGAACAAATTGATAAAAGAGTAGAAGTTCATGCTAGGCAGGCAGTGTTAGCAGTTTCAGAAATGTTATTTAATTGAATTTCTTTTTTATTTTCCAATTACTCATTTTATATTTTTCTATCATATAGTGGAGCGCATGGTAGAAGCTTGGTAGGGCAAAAACAGCCATTAAAAGAGAGAATAGAACGAGTGTAATAATTAGTGCGAAGAAATTCCTTAATCCAATGAATTGACTACTAAAGAAGGAAATTAGAACTCCAGAGAATACACCTCCCATTGTGGTAAATGTCGCTTCTACAACTGATTGCCCTGTATTTTCAACAGCTTTTTGTATTCCTTCAGGAGAAGTACCTTCTTCTCTTACCCTTTCAGTAATTTGAATTGAATTATCAATACCAATTCCGATAATAATGGTTCCAACCATCGCGGTAAAAATATTTAGATTAGTTCCTCCAGCATCAACTGTAGCTGGATACCATAGAATCACCAACAAAATAGGTAGAAAAGTAATCACTCCGAATTTAACGGAACTAAAAATCACAATCATTGTTATCAAAACTAAAAGTAAACTTAGCTTAATAGTGTCGAATTGAGTTTCTTGGATTCCTTCATTAATTGCAATGCTTACAGGAGGTCCCCCGGTCAATTGAGACATTTGTGCATCATGGGCATGAATTTGTTTGTCTCTTAAGAATGCGATATCATCTATTTCATTAACTAAGATTGTGGTGTCGTCAATATTGATGTATGGCATGCTAACATAGATTAGGGCCTTATCGTATTCATCAGTCAAAAGCATTGCTCGCATCTCATCAGTAAATGATTCGTAAAAAACATCAATCATATCACTTCTAAATTGTTCTCTATCATAAAATGGGAGTAAAACATCCACCCAGATATAGTCGTCTCCAAAAAAGTCACTGTGCAAGAAATCCCAGAAACTTCCATCAAATTCAAAAATAACATCTCCATCAGGGTCTTCTATAGCTATAGTAATGTGCGCAGATTTGAAAAAGTCCACAATAGAAAATGCTGAAACATTTATGAGTTCATTAGAATTTCGATTAGTAATAGATAAATTATTGATTTCACCTTGCGTCCAATTCATCACATCTAAAACATCTAAATCCTTTGCAGCAGGTTTTGTTCTGTCCTCAGGACCATTTATGAGTAATATTCCAGTCTGTCCAGCTTCAAATTTTTCTGAATATTCGCTTAACTTCTTTATTGAATCAATATCTTCAGGTGCAGATTCACTTCCTTTGATATCTTGATCCATAGCAGCAATTCTTGCAATAGAGTATGAAGTTGTTAGAAGAAGAACTAATAGAATCGCTTTCCACTGCTTTGTCGATAAGACAGCTATACTTTTCCACCCTTCTGATTTATGTCTAGAGTAATTAGTTAACTTCATAATTGCAGGAGTCATACTAACCGTCAGAAAGAATGCACACATAACTCCAACAATCATAGTGAATCCAACCGTTCTCATTGGAGCAATTGGAGAAATGAAAAGAGCAGAAAAACCAATAGTATCAGTAACTGCACATAGAAAAGTTGCTTTTCCTGTTGTAAGTAATGCTAAAAATGTAGCTCTTGGCATCTTATTTCCTTCGTCTTTAAATTCAACAATCCGATTAGCTACGTGCAATCCATAGTCAACCCCAATTCCTACCAAAATTGGTCCGGCAGCTACAATCATTGGAGTCAGAACCACTCCAGACAAATTTACGATCCCAAGAGTCCAAATTAGAGCACAAAATATTGGAAGTAAAACCACAGGTATAGCTAACCAATTCCTGTGAAAAAATAACATCATCGCGATAACTATTCCTAATGAAATAGGTAGCATCGTTAGTAAATCATCATACAATCTAGCAGTTACTTCGTGTAATACAACTACAAGGCCAGTTTGAGTCATGTCAGTTCTAGCATTATATCTTTGATCAATATGATCCTGAATTTTAGCAATCATTTCCTCTTGTGAAGCATCATTATCTTCTCCCTGATATTTTAGAGCGAATAGAATTACTGCTGTGTCAATTATTTCATCGTTATTTGTGTCTATAGCAAAATTTTGTAGTGCTGAAGACGTACTATCAAAAATTTGGTCTACTCTATCTTGGTCATCAGGTATATTATACGTACCAGTTAGATTTACAGTATCATCATCGTTTTGCTCAATGCTTAATCCACCAAATATTTTACCTTCGGTTGCTTCTATAAATCTAGCATTAGTTGAGTTAAATTCTTTGATTAGAGTAGAAATACTTAACGTAAAAATTATCCCGTCCTTATCTCCTCGATCGGCTTGATATGTTTCTAAATCTTCACTCTGTCCATACTTATCAATCGTATTTTCAAGAAGAGCAATTTCTTTCAAAGTAGGAACATATGTAATATTATCAACTACAATATCGTTAAAGACATTAGGATCATTAGCATTTCCAGTTTCAATATAGACAATGATTAGATCAGTTGCCCAATCTTGTCTAACTTCAATTAATATTTCTGTAGATTCCTCACCTTCAGGAAGATATACCTCTATATCTCTTGTCATATTTTCTTCGAAAGTTAGGGCCGATTGTAGAAGAAGAACAGTTATTAGACTGAGAACAGTAACAGTGGCTACTGCATTCTTCAAAATTATATTAGTATAAATTTGCACTCCGTTCTCTAAAGCCTTTGTAATCACAAGTGCCCTATCGAGGCCTCAAAATAAATGTAATCTTAACTAGAATAGTAGTATTCTTTCTTACTTTTCTGTTCTCTGTCCAACCTTGAACCTGGCTTATTGACGCGAGGTCTGTGAGTATTTTTATCACGCCTAAAAGTCACGTCCACTCTTTCCAAAAAGATATTCATTCCTTCTCTCATTTTGTAAGGTCCTTCTACAATTCCTTTATTTCCAGGATCTCCACCAAAGCATAATATCCCATCTGAAATATAATCTATAAAGTAAATATCATGATCTACAATAAGAGCTGATTTACCTCTGTTCTCCATGAACCTTCTAATGGTTTTAGCAGTTACCATTCTTTGATTTGCATCAAGATATGCAGATGGTTCATCTAGCAAATATAGATCAGCTTCCTTGAGTAAACATTCAGCGACAGCAACACGTTGTAACTCCCCTCCTGATAGAGTTTGCATTTCTCTTTCTAGTAGAGGTTCCAAATTCAGGGGCCGATTTAGTTCAGTACTAAATGTATGCTCATCATAACCTTCAACGGATTGTAATAAATCTTGAACAATTCTTCCTTCCTGAATATCAATGTATTGAGGCTTGTATGATACAGCTATTTCGCTTTCAATTTCACCTTCATCAGGTTCCAAATCTCCAGCTAGCATTTTAACAAATGTTGTTTTACCTGTAGCATTTGCTCCCACTACTCCCAAAACTTGACCACTTAGCAGTTCACCGGCTTTTGCTTCAAGGCTAAAACTACCTAATTTCTTCGATAATTTCGGCCATTGAACAAGCCTTAGCCCCTCCCACCCTGTTCTTGGCGGGTGCTCTAAGAATTTAATTGGTTTATCTCTTATTCTAACATTTTGTTCTACAAGATAACCTTCGATATATGCATTAATTGCCTTGCGTGTTGTTCTAGCAGGAGTAAATATTCCAAATGCTCCCTTTTTACCATAAACTATGTGAGTTAGGTCTGCAATCACATCTAAAACTGCTAAATCGTGTTCAATTACGATTACTCTTGCAGATTCAGATAGCTCTTGGATTATTCTCACAATCCTCATTCTCTCGTATATGTCAAGATAAGAAGAAGGCTCATCAAAGAAGTAAACGTCAGCTTTTTTTAGTAAAGTTGCACAAATTGCAACTCTTTGTAATTCACCGCCAGATAATTGATCTAGATTTCTTTCCAAAAGATGTCCTAATCCAAACTTTTCAATCATTTCATCGTATAATCCTCTTTCATTTACAGAAGAAAGGAGCTTACCTACATTTCCTTTGAAAGCCTTGGGAATATGATCTACATATTGGGGTTTCAATGCCACCTTAACAGTAGATTCATTTAATTCAGCTAGAAAGTCTCTCAATTCTCCGCGTGGTAATGTTTCAATTACATCTTCCCACAAACATTCATCAGATTCAAATTCACCAAGATTCGGAATTATCGTTCCGTTCAAAATATTAAATGCAGTAGATTTGCCCATCCCATTAGGTCCTAAAATTCCGATTATAGATTCTTTTGACGGAGTAGGTAATCTAAATAGTCTAAAACCATTGAGAGAATATCTGTGAATCATATCAGTTTCTAATTCTTCAGGAAGATTGATCACTTTTACAGCATCACCAGGACAATTTTTAGCCCTCATCAGGCAGGGTGGGCAAGCATCCTCTAAAATCTTACATTTATCATTCTCGTCAACTTGTATGCACTCGGCACCGCAAGATCCTGCATACTTCTGTAAATATTCAAAGGCAGGGCTATTTGGTTTGCATTTGTCTTCAAATAGGACAGCAATTCTCATTTTTCCGGTGTTGTTGAAAGACTTAGTCTTGTCGTATTTCCTTTTTACAATGCGACTAATTAAAATCATATGGTCATCCAAAGATACTTTTGTCCCCCTTTAATGGGATGTTGTGCGAATAAAATTTACACTTCCAGGAAAGCCGGTAGCTCAGGGTCGCCCTCGTTTTTATCGCAAAGGAAAATTTGTAGTCGCAACGGATCCTAAACCTAGTAAAGTCTACAAAGCAGATATCGCATATATTGCTCAGAGAGCCCGAGAGGAAGCAGGAATAGTAGGCCTTTTCGAAGGCCCGCTAGGGATGGAAATTTTTGCATATTTCCCTTGTCCTAAAAGTAAATGGAGAGTAAAAGTACCTAGAACAGAAGAACATCACGCGAAAAGGCCCGATGCCGATAATTTAGCTAAGTCAGTAAAAGATGGGCTAAGTGGAGTGTTGTATCATGACGACGGGCAAATATCGGAATTAGTAGTTAGAAAAAGGATTGCAGCTCAAGGTGACGGACCTAGAATTGAAGTTGAGTTATACAAATTGGAGCCATTAGAATGAAATCAATTATAGATGGTAAAAAAATAGCCAAAGAGATTGAAATTGAATTAACTACTAAAGTAGCTTCAATGGATAGAGCTCCCAGACTGTCTGTAGTTCAGATAGGGGACGATCCAGCTTCAGCATCTTACATTAAAGCGAAAGCAAATGCAGCTTCTAGAGTTGGTATTGAACTTACACATCACCATTTATCAGTAGATACCTCAGTAAAAGAGTTAGAGACTCTCGTTGATGAATTAAACGAAAGTGAAGATGGCCTCATAATTCAATTACCTATTCCTAAGACTCTAGAATCTGTTTTGGAAAAAATTAAACCTGAAAATGATGTTGATGGCTTTCATTCTGAAAACTTAGGAAAATTAGTCCAGGGGATTTCAGGAATGGTTCCTTGTACTCCGGCAGGGATAATTGAGTTACTATATCGCTCTGGGAATGATCCAGAGGGTAAACATGTTGTTGTTGTTGGGCGTAGTACAATAGTCGGTACGCCACTATCTCTTTTATTATCTCAGAAAGGAGTAGATGCAACAGTTACACTGTGCCACAGTAGAACTAAATCTTTGCAAGAACATTGTAAACAAGCAGATATTTTGGTAGCTGCCGTGGGAAAAGCTAATATGATTACCAAGGATATGGTAAAACCCGGTGCAGTCATAATAGACGTAGGTGTTAACAGAACTTCAGAAGGGTTAGTTGGAGACGTATCGCATGATGTTAGAGAGGTTGCAAGTCAAATCACACCAGTTCCAGGAGGGGTAGGGCCAATGACGGTTGTAATGCTAATGTTGAATACAGTGAAATCGGCTTTAGAAAATTAAGTTTTTGAAAAGTACCCATGGACTAGTTAACTGGCGTTGAGCTTCTTTTGATGTTAAGCTTTCAGATAATATTTTTTGAAGTTCAGGTTTCTTTTGTGCCTTACCAATAAACCAATTTATCAACCATTTTTTTCTAGTATAGTTTTGGATTTTGAAAGAATTTGTCAATTCTTTGCCTAGTATTTCCCAAATTTCTTTCTGGTAATCTTCCCCACATTTCAAATTAAAGTCATTTCTATTTTCTTTGAAATGTTTCACAGCAATCTTTGCAGATAGAAGGGCATTACCTATCCCTTCTCCAGTAAAAGGATCTACTAGACTTCCAGAATCTCCTACCAGAAGGCAACCCTTACCGAACATTCTTCTTAGTTTCATCTCATTTTTTCTTGGTGAACCCAACGGCAATTGCCACACTTTTCCACTATCTTTTACCAATTCAGCGTTCTCAAATCGAGATGCAAACTTTTCTTCTATTATATATTTTTGAAGTTCCTTCAATTTCATTTCTTTATTCTTAAAATCTTTAAGTGTAATTCCTAAGCCTACATTGCACGTATTCTCGCCAACTGGAAAAATCCAAAAATACCCTGGAATAACTCCATCTACATAGTGGAATTCTATAGCTCCTTTCTCATTATCTATGCCCTTCACTCCTTTCCAATATTCTCTAAATGAAGTACTCCAATGCTCTTTTTTGATAAATTCCTCACCATTTATTTCAGATACGATTGTTTTGGCAACAAGACAGTTTACTCCTCCGGCGCCAATGGTTAATGGAGCATAGAATTCTTTCTCACCAACTCCATTTTTACCTTTTACTCCAATTACTCTATTATTATCTTCACTGTCAACTATTAAATTATTAACTCTGAAATTTTGAATTACAAAGCCCCCATTATCTTCCACTCGATTTTTTGCTTCATTGAACAGAATCCAATCAAAGTTTATTCTTGGATAAACATATCCCGTAGCTTCAGAATCTTTAATTTCAACTTTTACTTTTTCTTCTTTTGTGTTACTAAATATTACACTATCAAATATGAAATGCGGACTTTTTTCAAGGATTTTTAATATATTCAATTCTTCTAAATGCTTTAGAGCTTTTCCTCCAACTGCATCTCCACAAACTTTGTCTCTGGGGAATTCTTCTTTCTCTAATAGTAAAACCTTGAACCCTTCGTTAGCAGCATAACAAGCAGCTGCAGACCCTGCAGGCCCACCCCCTACAATAATAGCATCGAAATTTACTTCATTATTAGGGATATTTTTCGTTTCTATATTTTTTTCCCAAAAAACATTTGTTTTATCCGACACAATTTTAGAACTTATTGCCGATTAATAAACGTTTTCAGCATAGCAATACAAATTTTAAGACCTCTGCTAATCTCGTATTGATGGCAGTAGCTTCTAATGTTAATAATTCTAAAAAACATAGAATAATTGGCGCAGGCCTTTCTGGACTTTCTGCGGCAATTAATTTTGCTAAGAATGATGAGAAAGTAGTGATTCATGAATCAAGAGAAGATGTTGGCATGCAATTTCACCCTAATTATCAAGTTTTACTAAAGGAAAGTCCAGATACACCTTCCTCTGAAGCAGGAGCTAAACAGTATCTGAATAGATGGGGATTAAATCCCAAGTTTACCTTCAAGGATGCAAAAAAATTTATCTGCTCTACAGAAAAGAGAGATTTTACGATTTCCTTAAAAGAGCCATTACCTTTGATTCTGCGAGGTGGCGAAAATTCACTCGAGAGAGGGCTCGCTAATGAGGCTAAAGATTTAGGTGTTGAATTTAAGTTTAAATCAAGACCCAAGCCAAAAGCAGGAGATATTCTTTCCACAGGTCCAAAGCGTACAGATATGGTCGCCTTTGGGGCATACTATGAAAATTCAGATTTTCCTCGAGATCAATTTTTGTACATGCATGATGAAAAATATTCTCCAAGGGGATGGTATCTGTATGTAATTCCGATGGATGATGATACTATTAAGATTATGAATTGTTGCTCAAAGCCATACGCAAAACAAGTCAGGAAATTATTGTACAAGGCAGTTGAAGAGCGAGATATTCTGAAGAATATTGTTGATGGTGCAAAGCCCACAGGTACTGTAGGAGGTCAAGGTGGTGTCGATTTCCCTAAGACTGCAATTAAGGACGGAGTTTATCACACAGGTGAAGCTGCAGGTTTTCAAGATCCTTGGAGAGGATTTGGAATGAATTATGCAATTGAATCCGGAGCTCTTGCTCAGAGGGCAATATCTGAATCCTTAGATTATGATAAATTATGGAAAAAACAGTTTCATCAAAGGAAGAAAGCAGATATTGCCCGTAGAGGAATATTCGCACTTCTCGGCAACCGAGCATTCGAATATGGTATGAGGAAAGTTAAGGAAGGAGACGAAGTTGATTGGGAAGAGATTAATCCTAGCGGTTGGAAAAAATCACTAATCTACAACACTTTTTACTCAATGGAGATGGCTAAGAAAACAATGTGGGATTCCTGGTGATGGATCTTACTGGTTTTGCATCATACATCTTATCTGGTTTAACATTATTCGCAGGCTGTGTCATTTTTTTCGGAGAGAATGAATTCATTATTCCTACGTCAGGCCGTTCACTTAGGTTATCCTGCTCGTTTCTACTTTGGTTCCTAGCCTTAATTTTTTGGGCCATGGCAGTTAAAATTGAAGATGACGATAGTATAATATAATCAATTCTTTAATTAAAAATATGTCTAATTTTGGTGTGATTCGTAATTATTATTCTCAAATGCCTGAGAAAATAGAGCAGGCCAGACACATCTTGAAGCGTCCGATGACGTTAACAGAAAAGATTCTTTTTAGTCATTTAGTCAAAATTGAAAAAGAACCTACAAGAACAAAATCTTATGTTGAATTACAACCAGATAGGGTGGCAATGCAAGATGCTACAGCCCAAATGGCGTTACTTCAATTCGCTCTAACAGGGCGTTCGGAAGTTGCAGTCCCTTCAACAGTCCATTGCGATCATTTGATTCAAGCGAGAGTAGGAAAAGATAAAGATTTGGAATATGCCAATGAAATAAGTTCAGAAGTCTTTTCTTTCTTGAAATCAGCTTCAGCAAAATATGGTCTTGGATTTTGGAAGCCAGGTGCTGGTATTATCCACCAAGTTGTTCTTGAGAATTATGCATTCCCCGGCGGGATGATGATTGGTACAGATTCTCATACACCAAATGCGGGAGGCCTAGGGATGGTTGCAATAGGTGTAGGAGGAGCAGATGCTATGGAAGTCATGGCAGGTTTACCCTTTACAATTAAATGGCCCGGAATTATTGGAGTTCATTTAATTGGTGAACTATCAGGTTGGGCTTCCGCTAAAGATGTTATCTTGAAAGTTTGTGAAGAATTAACAGTCAAAGGAGGTACAGGCCACATTGTAGAATATTTTGGCCCAGGCGCCTCTACAATATCTTCAACTGGTAAAGGTACAATTTGTAATATGGGTGCTGAAGTTGGAGCTACAACTTCACTTTTCCCTTATGATAGTTCTATGGATGATTATCTTAGAGCAACAAATAGATCAGATGTTGCAGATATGGCTAAAGATTTTTCTGAATATCTAGTTCCAGATGTAGAAGTTGAGACTAATCCTGCCCAGTACTATGATAGAATTATTGAAATTAATTTATCCGAATTAGTTCCGGCAATAGTTGGGCCGCATACTCCAGATTTAGCAAGACCTGTATCTGAATTAGGGGATGAAGCTAGAGAGAACGGTTGGCCAACTGATATTCAAGCAGCTTTGATTGGCTCTTGTACTAATTCTTCCTACGAAGATATGGAGAGAGCATCTTCAATTGCACAACAGGCTAGAAATGCGGGTCTGAAATCAAAAGTTCAGTTTATGGTTACACCAGGTTCAGATACCATCGATAATACTATCAGAAGAGATGGTCAAATGCAAATATTTGATGATATCGGAGGCACTGTATTAGCAAATGCATGCGGGCCATGTATTGGCCAATGGAAAAGAGACGATATTGATAGTGGAGATGTGAATTCTATTGTTTCTTCTTACAATCGTAATTTTAGTGGCAGAAATGATGGCAATCATCAAACACTATCTTTCCTTACAAGTCCAGAAATAGTTACAGCCATGGCAATTGCAGGTAGTTTAGATTTTAATCCTATTACAGACAAATTAACTTCAGAAGACGGTAGTGAATTTTTACTTGATCCTCCAGAGGGAGATCAATTGCCTGAAAACGGCTTTTTATTTAATCTAGAAGGATTCATACCCCCTCCAAAAGGATCGGATTCAGTTGATTTAGATGTATCTTCTGAGAGTAGAAGATTACAATTATTGGAGCCATTTGTAGCAACTACCAAGAAGGATTTGGAAGATTTGCCAATTTTAGTCAAAGTTAAAGGTAAATGTACCACAGATCATATTTCTCCAGCAGGAATTTGGTTACAATTTAGAGGCCATTTAGATAATATTTCAGATAATTGTTACATTGGTGCACATAATTCATTTACTGAAGAACAAGGTACTGCAATCAATCAATTAGATGGTAATAAAGGAAAGATTCCAAAGATTGCACGTAATTACTATGAAAATAATCAGCCGTGGGCAGTTATTGCAGATGTTAATTACGGTGAGGGAAGTAGCAGAGAACACGCAGCTATGTCTCCAAGATTCTTAGGATGTAAGGTTGTTATTGCAAGAGGTATGGCTCGTATTGCAGAAACTAACTTGAAGAAACAAGGAGTTTTACCACTCATTTTTGCTGATGAATCCTCATGGGATTTATTGAGAGTTGATGATAGATTGACAATCAAAGGAACTGATGAACTAGGACCCAATTCCAAGGTCACTGTGGAAGCAAAGCACAGTGATGGAACTATGGATACTTTTGTTTGTAATCACAGTATGGATGAATTACAGGTAGAATGGTTCAAAGCAGGTTCTGCCTTGAATTATCTAAGATCAAAGAATTAACTATAGACAAAAGAGTAATCTTAAATCAATTATACTGAAGACATCCCACTGTTAAGAGTTTCACTACCTTTTCCAAACCACTTGAAAGTTCCTTTTTCTCATTAAAGTATAGACAATCAACAAAGCTAGCAGGTAAACTTATGGGTTACACCACTTCCGGAAGTAACGTTACCAACCATTTGAGCATGCTTTCCTAGGATTGATACAGATTTCTCGGCGTCACTTTTGTCAACAATTAGAATCATCCCCATTCCCATGTTAAACGTTCGATACATTTCGTTATTTTCTATACTTCCCTTTTCCTGTAACCAATCAAAAACAGAAGGGACAGGTAAAGGATTATCGATTACATACTGAAAATTATCATTTATTCGACTAATATTGTCTAGTCCACCGCCAGTAATATGAGCTATTCCATGAACGTTCACTTGTTTAATTAAAGCCATTACTTCTTTGACGTAAATTCTAGTTGGTTCAACAAGTTTCTTTCCAAGCTCCTTATCGCCATCAAATAATTTCCGAATTAAAGTGTATCCGTTTGAGTGTGGTCCACTTGATTTCAGACCAATCAAAACATCGCCTTCAGTAATCTTTGTTCCATCTATTATCTTATCTTGTTTAACGTAACCAACTGAAGTACCTGCAATATCAAAGCCATGAACTAATTCAGGCAATATTGCAGTTTCTCCCCCGGATAAAGTACAGTTAGATTGTTTACATCCTTCTGCCAACCCCATTCCAATTTTAGCCATTAATTTTTCATCAGGTTTGTCTAGCGCTACGTAATCAACAAAACTTAGTGGTTCAGCACCAACACAAATTAGATCATTTGTGTTCATGGCAACACAGTCTATTCCGACAGTATGAATTGAGTCCATTTCTTCTGCCAGCAATAATTTGCTTCCTACGCCGTCTGTACAAATTGCCAGTGCCCCATCTCCAAGTTTAACTAATCCTGCAAATCCATTATCCAACTTTATTGCTTCACCGTCGCCCTTCCTATTGACTCCTTTAATTTGGGCAATAAGAGCTTCAGTCGCTTTTTCACTTGCATCAATATCTACGCCAGCTTCAGAGTACGTGCTTACCATATTGTTTACATCTTAGCGTAATAATTTTGTACAACAGTACTAACTTGTCCAATATCATCGATGTTACGTTGAACCAGTGATTCAAGAATCTTTTGTCTATTTTGAGCCATTTCATCAAACTGTCTTGGTGCAACACCTGCAGCTTTAGATATTCGCTCACGTAGTTTACTTGGAACTCCAGTTTCTTCTAATTGATTGGATTGTCCATTCCATTTGAATAAAGTGTTTAGCCTAGGTTTACTACCTTCTAAACCGGCCAATTCAGACACCTCAGTAATAGTTCGAATTTGTTTTCCATTAACATTTATTCTACTTTGCATTATAATTAGATGTAAAGCATTCATCATTATTGGAGGAACTTCCATAGGAGGATTGATTAATCTTGATACAGTTTCCTGTGCAGTATTTGCGTGAACCGTACCAAAACATCCATCGTGACCCGTATTCATTGCAGTAAAGAGAGTTTTAGCCTCTGGCCCTCTTACTTCACCTACAATTATTCTGTCAGGCCTCATACGCAGTGTATTTTTTAGTAAAGAATCCATATCAACTTCGGGTTCTTCTGGTTTTGTCGAGTTAAATGTTTCAAGTTGAACATGATGTTCATGCTTTAATTGAACTTCGGTAACATCCTCAATTGTAATTAATCTATCTTTTGAAGGAATAAATAATCCTAACACATTCAAGGTTGTAGTTTTACCGGAACCTGTACCGCCCGCAACCAAAATATTAGATGGAGCAGATCCCATCCCATCAGCAAACATCCATAACAGTGAGGCTAACCTTGGAGACATAGTTCCAAATTTCATCAGATTAACAACTGTTAGCGGATCATTCATCTGCTTTCTAATTGTCATTGTTGGACCATTCGGAGAGACCGGTGGAATTGTAGCATTTACACGGCTTCCATCAGGCAATCTTCCGTCCAGTAACAAATTCCCAGGACCTACTTTTCTACCAACATATTTTCCAACTTTCTGAATAATTGCAGTAGCTTCCTCGCTGGTTAATTTCACATTAGTTACACACATACCATGTTTTCTATGAGCAACCATTACAGCTTTATCCGGGTGGTTGTACATAATTTCTTCAAGATTATCATCATCTAGCAATGGCTTTAGAGCACCATAGCTTGGAGATTTGACAGCTTTTGTTACTTGATATAGTGGTCGCTCAGCATCAGCTCTTTCGACGATGTTGGCAGTCGGGTATTGTTCTATGATTCGTCCTTGTTGCATATTTATACGATTGATATCCTTAGTGCTAGTAATAGCGTAGTAGTGGCTATGAACATGTACATTGGCATTCGCCATATTGCAGTTTTAGTTGTTTGTAAAATAACAGACTGCATCCAAACACCTCCAGCCCCTAACACCATCATGTAGAAAAATAAAGATTGATTCAATAAACTTAGATCGACATTAAGTTCGAACGAGCCGGCTTTACCGCTTCCAAATACTGAAACAATTAATCCTAATAGAATTGGGCAAATGACAGCTCCACCCCATAGAATGAAATTAGCAGTACTTTGTGTTTTTGTAATTCTTTCTTTTCGGAGCATATAAATTTCCCAGAACTCTTCAGAGATATTTTCGAGAGTGGTTGCAAAGCTTCCAGAAGACCCAAGTGCAACATTCAGTATGCTTACAATTCTTATAATCATTGGAGATTCAGTTTGTTTTGCAAAGTCTCTCATTGCCATACCAAATCCATCGTCTCTCATTCTCTTTACGGCTTCACGGAGAAATACCCCCATTCTGTCATTTCTTCCAGAAGCAATAGCATCCAAAGCAGATTCAACCCCCATTCCAGCGCGTAATTCTTCAGCTAAATCAGCTAAAACATCGGGCCACACAGCTTCCAATTCATTAATTTTATCCTGTTTTCTTTTAGCAGGAATGTAGAATAGAGTTCCAATAAGTGCCCAAACGCCTAGCCCTATCCAAATAATACCGTGCAATGAAGACAAGCCATCTCCACTTACTATATCGTCCAACAAGCTCATACTCCAGGCTCCTTTGCTTTAGTTTGAACAATCATTCCAGCAATAATTATGGTTGCTGTAATAAATAGTGCAGGTACACAAACATCGGGCATTGTTGGAGTATTTCCTAGAAACCCTCCACCAGATGCTTTTGCAGATTCTACTAATCCATTAACCACAGCACCTATTACAACAATAATAGGAATTAGTATTGAAACAATTATAAATTGTTCAGATGTTGAAGATAAACCCTCAATGAAATTATCCAAATTTACACGCCTTTCTTTAGCTTCTTTTTCAGCTATAGATCTTAATCTATCAATTACATTAGTATCTTCTTCGATAGACATAATTAAGCTAGATAGAACCTTTCTCAGTCCAGAGGAATCTGTATTCCGCATTTGAGTTCTAATAGCGTCACTGAAGTTTTTCCCGCCTTCGGTGTCTCTAAAAATTTGTTTGAAAATTTCACTTAAATCTCCGTAGTCTTCGTCAGCAACATGCTTCATTGCTTCTGCAACACCTACGCCAGATTCTAATAGAACTTCAATTCCTCTAATGGCAAAGAGTAGTTCCTGGTCAACGGTCGCCATAATATATCAACAAAACCCCATTATAAACTACTTAACTTTTTAAATTTGTGCATTTTTTATAAAATCTCGATAAGTACTCAAGCTGATATAGAACGAAAAAACCATTGACCATTCACATAGAGCCGTCAAATTTAGGTATATACTTCGTTCAGTGTTTACGTCTGGTGGGTTATCCATCCGGTGAAAAAAATCTTCTCTTTCATCTAACATTTCTAAGTTATCTAAAACACTGAATATGGCCATCATTAGATAGAAAAACCATCCAGCCGTTATAGCATATCTTCTAATTTTATTGTCGAGTCCACTTTTTTTCATTAGATTGTAGCTGAAAGTTGCAGAGATCAGATATGTCGTGAATAAAGTGAATGCAGTAACGCCATGTAAAACAGGAAATTCTTTCCAATTAAAGCTTACCGTAATTATTCCACATATAGATCCTATGGTAGAAATAATTCTAATTCTTTCATTTCCTTTGATATAGAATTCACCCAGTTCCTCAGCTAAGGGTTTGAATAATCGGTAAATTACCTGAACTATTAGTAAAGTTCCAAACAAGCTAATGCCCAGCCCAGTTGAGAAAATACTTTCTTCGGGTTCTGAAAAAGGCATTTCAGATATAATTGGTATAAATGGGGCAACTCTTCCACTGGTAGTTGATACGATGTAAGTTGTTATTAGCGTTAATATCCCTAAAATTATACTAAATTCTAGAAGTAATTTAGCACTATTTTTCATTCAGTACCGCTTGTGCAGCAGCTAATCTAGCGATTGGAACTCTGAAAGGTGAGCATGAAACATAATCCATTCCAACTCCATGGCAAAAGTGAACTGACTTTGGCTCTCCACCATGTTCGCCACAGATTCCAACTTTAAGATCAGGTTTTGTTCTACGGCCTCTTTCAATACCCATTTTAACTAATTCACAAACACCTTCATCTAGACTTGCAAAAGGATCCTCTGGTAATAATTCATTTTCTAAATATGCTGGCATAAATCCGCCCGTATCATCACGACTAAATCCAAAAGCCATTTGCGTCAAATCATTAGTTCCAAATGAAAAGAATTCTGCAGTTTCGGCTATTCGGTCAGCTACGAAACTTGCTCTTGGAATTTCCATCATTGTTCCAACCATGTAATTATCCAATCCTTCAATGTTACTTGCTACATTTCTAACTATTTTCTCCTGGTGATTATATTCAGTTTCCATTCCTGTCAGGGGAATCATAATTTCAGGGAAAGTTTTTACATTTTCATCTGAAAGTTCAGCTGCAGCTTCTAAAATAGCTCTGGCTTGCATTTCTGTTATCTCAGGATGTGTTATTCCTAACCTTACACCTCTGTGCCCCATCATTGGATTTGATTCTTTGAGTGTATCAGATCTTCGTTCCAATTCTTCAGCATTGATTCCCAATGCTTCAGCAAGCTTTTTCTGCCTTTTAATATCGTGAGGAATAAACTCATGCAATGGCGGATCCATTAGTCTAATAGTAACAGGAAGGCCTTGCATTGCTCTTAAAGTTTCTTTGATATCGTTTTTCATGTAAGGGAATAATGAATCTAAAGCCGTTTTCCTTTCATCTTGGCTATTAGCCATTATCATTTCTTGAAGATGGAAAAGTGGATCTTCAGATCCTTCACCGTAGAACATGTGTTCTATTCTGAAAAGTCCAATTCCTTCAGCTCCAAAGCCTAATGCTCTTTTTGCATCTGATGGAGTTTCTGCATTTGTCCTCACTTTTAGCCTTCTAACTTTGTCACAAAGCTCTAAGAAATGCGTCAAATAATCACTCGTAATATCAGTTTCAATCAGAGGTAGTTCATCTTTATAGACTTTTCCAGCAGTTCCATTTAGTGTAATTTCTTCACCTTCATTCACAGTTACCTCCCCGACAGTAAATTTCTTTTTAATTGAGTCCACTTTCATCTCACCGGCACCAACAACACAACACATTCCCCAACCTCTTGCAACTAAAGCTGCATGTGAAGTCATTCCTCCACGAGAAGTCAATATTGCTACAGAAGCTCGCATTCCTTCAACATCTTCAGGATTAGTTTCTTCTCTAACTAGTACCACTTTTTCGCCCTTTGCTGCCCAATCCACAGCATCTTGAGCTGTAAAAACAGCTTTTCCAGTTGCGCCTCCTGGGCCTGCAGGCAAACCTTTTGCCAAAATTGGAGTAATTTTTTCTACATCTGGATCAACAATGGGGTGGAGTAATTCATCCAATTGTGACGGTGTAACTCTTCCAATTGCAGTATTTCCATCTATCCTATTTTCTTTTACCATTTCAGAAGCCATACGAATAGCAGCAGGACCGTTACGTTTTCCAATTCGGCACTGAAGCATCCAAAGTTTTCCTGTTTGGATAGTAAATTCAATGTCCATCATATCGCTGTAGTGGTCTTCAAGGTTTAGTCTAATTGTGTTCAACTCATCATATAAATGAGGCACAGCCTGCTCTAGGCTTGGTAAATCTCCACTATGCTCAGTTCGACATATTTCATTTAATGGATTTGGAGTTCTAATCCCAGCAACAACGTCTTCACCTTGAGCTTTAGATAGCCATTCTCCGTAAAAATTATTTTCGCCAGTTGCAGGATTTCTAGTAAATGCAACACCTGTGGCACTATCTTCTCCTAGGTTTCCATATACCATTGCTTGAACGTTTACAGCAGTTCCCCATTCTTCGGGAATATTCTCAATTTTTCTGTAAGCCTTTGCTCTTTTTCCATCCCAAGAGTAGAATACTGCAGACACAGCACCCCATAGTTGTTCCCATGGATTTTCAGGAAATGGTTTTTTGAGTACTTCCAACACTTTTCCTTTGTAAATTTCTACTAAATCTTTCAAATTAGATGCAGATAAATCAGTATCTTCAGTTACGCCTTGTTGTTCTTTCATTTTTTCCAATTCATGTTCTAATTGGTTACGAATCCCCATTCCTTCCTCAGGTTCAATGCCTGAAGCTTTCTCCATTACAACGTCAGAATACATTTGAATTAATCTTCTCTGAGCATCGTATACAAATCTTGGGTCTCCACTTTGAGCAATAAGTCCTTCTCGTGTAACATCGTTTAATCCTACGTTGAGAACAGTTTCCATCATACCTGGCATTGATGTTCTAGCTCCAGATCTTACAGATAGGAGTAAAGGATTTTCAGAATCTCCAAAAATAGTCCCTACATTATTTTCAACATCTTTCAACGCATTTTTTAGCTGACCGTCGAGTTCCTCTGGATAGGTTTGATTATTTTCATTATAGAAAGTACATACTTCAGTAGTAATAGTACAACCAGGAGGTACAGGTATTTTCAAGAGAGCCATTTCAGCTAAATTAGCCCCTTTTCCACCTAACAAATTTTTCATGTCAGCTTTGCCATCGGTCATGTTTGGACCGAAGCGATAAACGTGCATTTCGCTCATTCTTACTCATACACTAGCGAAATAGGTATAAATTCTCTTTCTCTTTATTCTATAGGGTCATGAAGCTTACCAATTAGAGGCCAACCATGCCACAATAATCGTTCATCTAATTCAATTAATATTTTGTAAATCTCATCATATCCTTCAACAACATGCTCAATTAGGCATGATTTACATTCATCACTTAGCCATTTTTCTATTAATTCTGAATTTCCAACTTCCATTATCTTTGCCATTTCGCTCATCTCCTGAAGCCTAATTTGCAAATGATTAAGAAAAATTTCAGAATTTTTTAAAGCCATAGTCAGGTGTAGAAATCTTAAATTTTCATCCTCAACAATTTCAATAATATTCTTATCTTTAGGTGCACCTTCTGCAACTAACATTCCAAGTAACTTTTTTTCACCAAATATTTCTTTTGCAGCGGCCAGTAAAAATTGCAAACTTTCCTTTTTTTTTTCTTTATTCATATTTGTTAGTGATATAATCTACAACTGCCATAATATCATTTTTTGATGCTAGGGCAGTTTCTTCATCAATCACATCTCCCATTCCTATGCAAAATATGGTGTTGTTACTATACACTTTCCATTCCGGAACTATTTCTTTAGTCCGGTTTAGAACAATTATTCGATTTGTATCTGGAGTATTTCTTTCTAGATAATTCCACAGTTCAATAAAGTGTGAATCCGGTTTCTCGAGCCCATTTCCAACAACAATTTGCATGTTTGCAGCTCTGAGCCAATCTATCCAAACTTTACCTGTAGCCGTTGGTGCATCGATTTCATAAAGCATAATATTGTTTAATTCACAAGCGTGATCTAGTAACATATCTGGTACGTTATCAGGAACTACAAAATTTCCCCAAGGTTTTGGTAGGCTTCTCATGAAGGTGGACTTACCAGCCCCCATCGGTCCTGTAACCATTATGTATTTCATCTTTTACCTACCTTTATTGCTTTGAATATTCCCATTAAATTCTCATACTCGCCTTCATCAGGGTTTCCTCTTGATATCAACCTTCTTAAAGTAGTTCTAGAGCGTTCTAGCCTTCTTTCTGGGTAACTACTACTTTCCAATAAAGCCATGATTCTATCAACTAGCCTTTCAAACTCATCTTGAGAAACGGATTTCCGTTTTTTCATACTTTTAACTTTCTCTTTTCTCTTAATTTCATAAACCACAAGCGCAACAGCATGCGATAGATTGAGTATTGGATATTCAGGATTTGTGGGGATAGTTATAGTCGCTTCACAGAGCGCTAATTCTTCTCTGTAAAGTCCATGATTTTCTCTGCCGAATAAAAGCGCAGGCTTGCCTCTATCAGCTATTATTTCGTTAATTTTTCTCACGTCCTGAGGAGCTCTAAACCATCTTTTATCTCCTTCAGGTCTTATACCGCTAGTCCCAATTGCAATATCACAATCAGCTATTGCTTCTTCAATAGTATTATATCTTTTTGATTTCTCAAGAATTGGTCTTCCGGATTTAGATCGAGCATAACTTTCATCGGCTAATTCACAACCTTTTACCATTGCCAAGTCATTCAATCCAAAATTTGCCATAGCTCTAGCTACGGCACCTATATTTCCCGGATGCTGAGGTTCAACTAGTACAATTCTCAAAGTTAGCTAAAGGAGGACTTTTAGATAGCTTACGTGCAATGAAATAATTAATATAAGCTCGGCTTAGAGGTTATGGAATGGTAGAAATTTACATTATATTGAGTTTGGTGATTGGAATAGGAGTAGGCTACGCAATTGCGAATAAAAGTAATAATTCGAACGATGATGACATAGATTCTATAAAAAAAGAAATGGAAAATACATTCAAAGCTTTAGCTTTAGATGTTAATAAATCAAATACTGAAGAATTTTTTAAGTTGGCAAATGATAAATTTCAAGGGTTAAGTAAAGAATCAGATACCAATTTAGAGAGTAAGAAAAAACTAATTGATGAAAATTTAAATGAAATGTCTAAAAGATTGAAGTCTATAGAAGATGCCTCCATCAAGCTTAATGAAAATTTAGAATCTACTAATACTCAAACCAAAGATTTGACAAAGACAACAATCAAATTACGTGAGATATTGTCTTCATCACAAAAGCGAGGGCAATGGGGAGAGAGAATTGTTGAAGATATCCTTAACGTTATTGGGCTTATGGAAGGTGTAAATTATACCAAGCAAGGAGTTGTCGAATCAGGCGAACGTCCTGATTTCACATTTAAACTACCTAAAGAAAAAATAATTAACATGGATGTAAAATTTCCTTTAGCCCATTACGAGAGATATATTGATTCGGAAGATGAACAAATTCGTAATTCTGAAAAAAGTGCATTTATAAGAGACGTAAAGAAACATGTTAAAGATATAACAAAACGTAGCTATATTGACCCTTCATCAGGGACTTTAGATTACGTACTAATGTTGGTTCCAAATGAATCAATTTATTCATTTATTAATAAGGAAGATAGCGCAGTTATCGATTTTGCTTTAGAAAATAAAGTTCTTCTTTGTTCACCCCTTACTCTTTATGCAATTCTTTCCCTGATTCATCAAGCAACAAGAAATTTTGCGATGGAGGAAAAAGCTACAGAAGTAATGAGTTTACTCAATACTTTCCGTCTTCAGTGGTCAAAATATGTAGAGGCTATGGATAAAATGGGAAGAAGAATAGACGATGCAAAGAAAGAATTTAATAGCTTAGTTAGCACACGTACTAATCAATTACAGAAACCCCTCAACAAAATAGATGACATAACTAATTTAGTTGACGACACAGAGCAAGTCACTAAACTAGAAGGTCAGCAGAAGTTTTAAAGATCCTTCAGAGAAGAAACTAATTCAGTCATCATTTGTTTACCATCTCCAAATAGCATCATTGTTTTATCTTCGTAGAACAGGTCATTATCTACCCCAGCATATCCAACAGATAATGATCTTTTTACCATAACGACAACTCTTGCTTTATCTGCATCGATTATAGGCATTCCAGCTAAAGGACCCTCTCCGCTTCTTGCAGCAGGGTTAACTGTATCATTTGCACCGACAACAATTGCGACATCACATTCTCCCATTTCGGAGTTAATGTCATCCATTTCAATCAACTTTTCATACGGAACACTTGCCTCAGCTAGTAGGACATTCATGTGTCCTGGCATTCGACCTGCAACAGGATGGATTCCATATTTTACTTCACAACCATTTGCTTCTAAAATGTCAGCAAATTCACGAACTTGGTGTTGACATTGTGATACAGCCATTCCGTACCCTGGAATAATAACACATTTAGAAATTCCATCACATACCATGGCCACTTCTTCGGGGTCAGATCCAACTTTAGTTCTAGTAACTTGTTCTTTATCAGAGCCTCCGAATGATTTGAATAATACATCAATTAATTGACGATTCATTGCTTTACACATTATATTTGTTAAAATTAAACCAGCTGCCCCTACCATAGATCCTGCAATTATCAGAACATTATTTCCGATAATGAAGCCTGTGAATGCTGCAGCTATGCCAGATAAAGAGTTTAGCAGACTTACTACAACGGGCATATCAGCACCTCCAATAGGAAGTACGAATAAAATTCCAAGAATAGATGATAGTGCAATAATAGCTATAACATAATCTTGATTTCCAGGTTCCTCGATAGTCATGTAGAGAAGTCCTACGATTGAAATTAATACCAATCCTTTAACGTAATTTAGCCATTCAGGACCCCAGGTCGGAGTTCTATACCATGTTCCAAATATTTCAACTCCACCTTTTAATTTCATCATAGCGAGCAAGCTACCCGTTAGAGTTACCCAGCCAACTAAAGCAGATAAGCCAATAGCAGTCCAAGCAACATGTAATTCTAAACCTTCAGGCAAATCATTTTCATTAATCCTCCTGAAGACTTCTGATGCAGCTACCAATGCACTTGCAGCACCTCCAAATCCATTGAACAAGGCAACCATTTCGGGCATTCCTGTCATTTGCACTCTAATCGCCATTAGATATCCAATGAATCCTCCAATGACAAGTCCAGAAATTATAAGAATAAAATTATTTATTTCACCAAAATCCATTTGAGCTATTGTAACCACTACAGCCACAAGCATTCCCATCGCACCATACAAATTTCCGGTTGGTGCAGTTCTAGGGTGGCCTAATTTCTTTAGACCCATTATGAAAAGTATTGAAGCTACAAGATATCCTATGTCCCAAACAGCTTCGTCCATTACTTGCCCCCTCTTTTACCAGCAATCATGTTCAACATTCGGTTAGTAACAGCAAATCCTCCAACTACGTTAATTGTAGCTAAAATTAGTGCAAAAAATGCCAACCATGCTGCAACTCCAGGATCGCCCCCGTTGAAGTCAGTATTTGAAAAAATCAAAGCTCCAACAATTGTAATTCCAGAAATTGCATTAGCTCCTGACATTAGCGGAGTATGGAGTGTAGCAGGTACTTTTGTAATTAGTTCGAATCCTAGAAAAATAGCCAATATGAAAACCGTGATTGCACCTATAAGTGTGACTAATTCCATTATTTCATAGCCTCCATTAGTTTAGTATGGTTTTCGTGCAACTTTCCGTCCTCAGCAATTAAAATTCCACCATAACCTGCTGAAATTCCACCTTCATCCCCGGTGAGCACTTGCTCTTCTTGGTTTATAGCTAATTTACCTTCGTTAACTAAAACAGTTACGAAGTTGGTAACGTTATTTGAATAAAGCATTGATGCAGTATTTGGAACAGTTCTGCATAACATAGGAATTCCTACAATTGTTACTCCATCTTTTTCAATTATTTTTCCATCTTTACTTCCAACGATATTGCCACCAGTATCTGTATTCATATCAACAATTACAGCCCCCTCTTTCATTTCCCTTGTCATCTTATCATTATTTTCCTTACCGAAGAATAGTTTGGGTGCATTTGCACCGAATAATCTAGCAGTAGTAATTACAACATCAGCGTCCTTTACAGCATCCATTAGAGAATTATCAAATGCTTCTTGAAGTCCCTTATCTGTAAAAAGGGAAGCATGTCCACTTGAGCTTTCAGCGTCCTTCCACCCAGGTACATCGATAAATTTAGCGCCTAAGCTTTCAGTGTCTTGTTTAGCAGCTAATCTAACATCTATAGCTTGTACTGCGGCACCTAACCTCTTTGCAGTTGCTATGGCTTGAAGGCCAGCTACAGCTGCCCCTTGAATTATGAATTTTGCAGGTCTTACGGTTCCAGCAGATGTCATCATCATAGGAACCATTTTCGCAATATTTTGAGACCCCATTAAAGCTGCTTTATATCCTGATAAATTGTCCTGACTTGAGTTCACATCCATTGATTGACCTTTTGATAATCTTCTTGGAATGACTTCCAGAGAGAGAAGAGTAACTCCAGAATCAATTATTTTTTTTGTTTGTTCAAGGTTTCTAAAAGGATCAGCCATGCATGCTAACATTTGACCTTTTTTCATATTCTCAAAATTCGGAACATCAATTGAAGCAACTAATTCACATTTCATTACTTCATCCAATGATTTAGTTTTTGCACCTTTTTCTTCATATTCAGCATCAGAATATCCTGATTTCTCTCCAGCACTTTTTTCAATTACCACCTCAAAACCTAATTTCTTTAATTTAGGTATTGAAACTGGCACGATAGCTACACGAGTTTCTTTCTCGTTATTCTCTTTTGGTATTCCTATACGCATAATTTAGCACCGATAATTTGTGTGTTGACTAAATAGTCTGTAATGTATCCTACAAACATACTGATAAAACTTTTCCTATTACTTTCCAATTTCACGAGCAATTACTAATCTCTGAACTTCTTGGGTTCCTTCGTAAATTTGAGTGATTTTTGCATCACGGAAAAATCTTTCAACTGGGAAATCCTTTGTGTATCCATATCCACCTAAAACTTGTACAGCCCTTTCAGAAACCCACATTGCAGTATCACCTGCGCTGAGTTTCGCAATTGAGGCTTCAAGGGTATGACGTGAAGAACCATTTTCATAATGCTCTTGCTTAGCCCATGCAGCTTTGTAAACTTGCAACCTGGCTGCATCAATTCTAACAGCCATATCTGCCAGATAATTACTTATCGATTGATGAGCAGCAATAGGTTTTCCAAATGTTTCTCGTTCCTTTGAGTATTTTAGTGCAGCTTCATATGCTCCTTGTGCAATGCCTAGTCCTTGAGCAGCTATACCTATTCTTGAATTATCTAACGCATTCATTGCAATTGGAAACCCTTTACCTTCTTCTCCAAGTACATTTGCTTTTGGAACTTTACATTCATTTAGAATCAACGTACATGTATCACTTGAGCGGATTCCTAGCTTGTCTTCTTTCTTTCCAATTTCAAATCCTTCAAACCCTTTCTCAATTATAAAGCAAGTCACTCCTCCGTGACTCTTTTTTCCGTAATCAGGGTGATCGGTTACTTTAGCAAATAGAACGAAGAGATCTGCAGTAGTTCCGTTTGTAACCCACATTTTTTCACCATTCAAGGTATAGTGTTCACCATCATCTGTAGCTCTAGCTACCATTGCAGCAGCATCAGTGCCTGAACCAGCTTCGCTCAAAGAATATGCACCTAAAAATTCTCCAGAGGCTAATTTTGGTAAATATTTTTGTTTTTGCTCTTCATTTCCGCTTAATGCTATTGTCATTGAACAAAGTCCAACATGGACAGCTATCATGACTCCTAAAGAAGGATCAACTCTTGACAATTCTTCTACAACAATTGCTTCTGAGATATCATCTAATTTTTGACCACCATAATTCTCAGGAATGGTCATACCTGCAAATCCTAGTTCTGCGAATTTCTTAAATTCTTTAATAGGTGCAATTTGTTCTTTATCTCTCTTGTTACAAGTAGGTCCAGCAACATTTTCAGCAAATTCACGTACCATTCCGCGAATCATTTTTTGGTCTTCGGTTTCTGCAAAATCCATTTTTATTCACTCATCAGTTTGATAATAGCTTCAGCAGGCTCGCCATTACATTCTTCCAAAGCCTTTTTTGCTTTTTCAGCAGAAACGCCGGCCTGTGCAGCCACTAAATCTATGTCTTCTTGGGGGATATTTGTAGTTTCCTCACTACTGCCTAGAGCGCGTTCTTCAGGCTCACCTACAATCTGATAAGACTTTTGTCCCATCATATCCATTGCACTTACAGAAGGGTTGCTAAAGTACAATTCTTTATCTTTTGTCCGTATAATTACCTCAGTAGCATCAAGTTCCTCTGTAGCACTTTGTAATTGTTTCTGCAATTTTTTCATCATGCGGGGGTTCATACGCCCCATGCCTGGCATCATACGGTGGTTACACCCTCCCCTCTAAAAGAATTTATGTTATTTTATATCTTAGAATCACGGCAGTTCCACCTAATCCAAGTAGCATTTCACCACCGTGGTGATGAGGTGAAATCTCAATTACTTCAGTTCTATTTTTTTGTGCTAATTCTAATAATTCTAATCCTTCCTTTTCTTTTGTTTTTTCAGAAATTAGTAAAATACTTTCAGCCGCTCCACTTTCAACAGCCCTTCTAACTTCATTTTTTCCGTAAGTTCCCATATCTTTTGCTATAGCTTCCTTAAGTTTCTCAACAGCAGCCATTTCTTCTTGTATTTTTATCTGAGCCACCGCATTTGGTAAGTCACCTCTACCTATTGCTTCATGAATCCCAGCCATACCTCCTTGACCGGAGTTCTCAATAACACAGCCTTTGAAAATTTCACGCGCTCTAGACTTACCAACTTCTGCAAAATCTTCTTTTAAGAATCCAGGACCTATTATGACAATTATAGAATCTTTTATGTGAACTTTGACTATTTGTCTGACAGCTCTCTTGTAGAAATCATTCAGTTCCTCACCTCCAGTTGATTTTCCACTGCCTTCTCTGTTAAGTGTTTTCAACTCTCGAATTCCATATGTTCTTAATTCAGCAATAACAATTGAATCACTTTCAACAGCTATTGCGGTTGCGGTTACGATTGGTTCTGCAGCCTTCTGTAGTCTTTTTCTATGGTGATTAAGCCAAACTTCTTTCCTAACGTCAAATGAATCTCCAGGTTCTAGAATTAAAGTGTGATGAAGTCCTTGATTATTTTCACCGAGAGAAATCAGACCATGGCATCGAAAACGTTGTCCGAAAGATTGATATTCGAGGTTCTTAACATCAATGGTAAGTTTCATTTTTTGTTTTTTGCCTCTTTCTTTCTTCAATCTGTCAGACTGTGATGATTCGCGTCTTTCGGTCAAGGCCCTAACTTGATCACCTTCGCTCAATAGCAAATTTAAATGGTATAAATCATCTTCATTTTCTAATCGAATTTGGTAAACGTTACTATCACGTTTATTGTACTTCAAAATAACCTCACAAGTAGACTACAATATCTAAATTTTTAGCTAATTCCTTGTAACGGTTTCTTATTGTTACTTCGGTAACGCCCACTGTATCAGCAATAGTTTTTTGCGTTTTTCTCATGTCATGTACAACCGAAGCAATGTATATTGCAGCTGCGGCAACACCGGTAGGCCCTCTGCCAGAGGTTAATTCGGCAGCTATCGCTTGATTTAATATATTTATTGCAGTATTTTCAACGTCACCAGGCAATTCTAATTCTCTACAGAAACGAATAATGTAAACTGACGGAGATGCCGGTTGAAGATTCAATTTTAATTCTCTGGAAATATATCTGTAAGTTCTTCCTACTTCTTTTTTGGATGCTCTTGAAGCTTCAGTAATTTCAGTTAAGGTTCTTGGAACTTCACATCTTCTGCATGCACCATAAAGGGCTGCAGCAGCGACTCCTTCAACGGATCTTCCCCTAACAAGATTATCCTGCACGGCTCTTCGGTACAGCATAGCAGCTTCTTCCCTAACTTGTCGGTGTAATCCAATTTTTGAAGCTAATCTGTTGAGTTCGTTAAGTGCCTGTGCCAGATTTCTATCTGCCGAATTTGAGGCTCTTGTTCGATTTTGCCATTTACGCATTCTGTAAACTTGAGCTCTGTTCTTTGTGGGAACGTTATTTCCGTTAATATCACGTCCACCCCATCCTATATCTGTTGAAAGACCTTTATCATGAACCATTACAGACATTGGAGCCCCACCTCGTGCCCTTCTTTCATTCTGCTCAGAATCAAAAGCTCTCCATTCTGGCCCTTGATCAATTACTTGGTCATCAACAACAAGCCCACAGTTCCTACAGGTTACTTCTCCGCGCTTGTAATCACGTACGATATGTTCCGAGTCACATTCAGGACATTCAGTCAATTCTTCAACATCAACTTCTTTGACTTTTTCGGAAATATTCATATTCATACGTATAGAGAATTTTGCCAATATAAGCTTTGGGCCGTTCCCTTTAAATTCCCCTTTTTGAAAGAAGGTGGAACACAAAAGATAGATAACCTATTTTATGAACCTCGTATGAAGACAATTGATGCGAAGGGTAAGAGATTCTATTCACGATTACATTGATTTAGATGATTTAGAGTCCTCTCTAGTTGATACACAACCCTATCAGAGATTACGATGGATAAAGCAATTAGGTTCAGCAAACTTAGTTTACCCTGGTGCTAATCACACTAGATTGGAGCATAGTATAGGTGTCAGCCATTTAGCTAAGCAAATGGCAAGTCAATCTGGAGTTTCTAAAGATGAAGTTCATCTAGTTTCTATTGCGGGCTTACTACACGATTTAGGACATTCACCATATTCACATCTAGCAGATGAGTTGCCATTTGGAAAGGATCACGTTGAAGTAACTCAAGATATTATTAGAGGGAGTAAAATATCAGATATATTCCATGATGAAGGAATAAATGCTAAAGAGATTTGTAGTCTAATTAAAGGAGATCACAAGTATGGGTCATTAATATCAGGAGACATAGACGGAGATCGTCTTGACTATCTTATGAGAGATTCTCATTACACTGGCGTTAAAACAGGAGTAGATACCGGAAGATTAGTCACGAAGATGTCTATTTTAGATAATGAGTTAGTAATTGGAGAAAGTGGTTTACCTGTAGTTGAAACATTTTTGACTTCACGTTCAATTATGTTTCCAACAGTATATTTTCATCCATTCTCAAGAGGAGCTGAATTAATGTTGGCGAGAGCGACTACGGCAGCAATAGTTAATGACCGTTTTTCATATGAATCCTTTGTTTCATTCACAGACCATAAATTTTTATCTGAATTAGATTCAGCAGGTAATCTTTCGAAAAAATTAGTCAACGATTTTGAGAATAGGAGCATAACAAAGAGAGTAGTTAGCCTTACTAAAGATGAAACCGAAGAAAGGGGGATATCTAAATCAGACGTTGAAACTCTAGAATCATCAATTGCAGAAAAACTTGATATTGAACCTTCAGAAATTTTTATGGATTTGCCACCTTTCAAGGTAGTGCCAGCAATGAAAGTCAAAATTCTTAAAGAAGACGGGACGCTAGATTATGCAAGTAACATGTCAACCATCACAAAAAGTTTGTATGAAGCACAGTTTGATCACTGGAGGTGCAGAATATATGCTCCACCTAAAATGTCTACACAAGCTTCAGAAGTTGCGAAAAGGGAATTGGGAATTTAAATGTCTAAATCAATACAGAAATTCATTGAAGGATTAAATTGGAAGGTAGAAGATAGTAAATGGGATGGAAATGCCCATTTATTTTTCGTCAAGGAACCTGAAAATTTAGAAAAGAAATTCGAGGAATTACGTTTGTCTCTTAAGGTTGCTACTACTTTTGGCGCAGGTCGCCTATTTCCGATGTTGAGGCGAACTGGTAATGAATTAATATTAGTTATTCTTCCCCAGCCTTCGTTTGATTATTATCAAAGTAGAATTAATTTATACTTACTTTTAGCCACTTTCTTTACTACTACTTGGGCCGGCGCAATGTGGTGGGCCTCGTACGATGATTCCTCAATAATTGAGATGAACTGGTGGTGGCTTAGAATCCTTATAAGTCCACAAATATTCTTTATGGGATTTCTCACTTTTTCCTTACCTTTAATGTTAATTCTTGGCGCTCACGAGATGGGTCACTATTATTATGCCAAAAAGCATAATCTTGATGCTTCCTTGCCGTTCTTCCTACCCATGCCTCCAATGATATTTCCATTTGGAACAATGGGTGCTTTTATTTCAATTAGAGAGCCAATACCAAATCGAAAAGCTCTTCTGGATGTTGGTGCAAGTGGGCCAATAGCAGGTCTTTTGGTAGCTATACCAGTAACTCTTCTTGGTTTTTGGCTAACTGAATTTTACGCGAGACCGGTTCCAGTAGATTCAGGAGATTCGTTGTTTTTAGGTTCATCTTTTTTCTTTGAATTACTTTTTTCCATTTCTGAAAATTTAAATCCCTCATCTGGAGACTATTTATCTCATCCAGTTGTTCTTGCTGGATGGACCGGATTCTTTGTTACTGCCCTGAATTTAATGCCAGCTGGGCAGCTTGATGGAGGCCATATTGCACGTTCACTGCTTGGTCCAAAAGCAAATCTTTTATCTTTCGTTGTAATAATTTCACTTGTCTTCATGACTTTTTACGGTATTCCCGGATTTGGACCTCCTTACATGGGATGGGCGATTTATGCACTTTTGATTTATTTCTTAGGAACTTACCATCCACCACCTTCAGAGGAGCTATCCTCATTAGGTTCTCCTAGAATATTTGTAGGATTGATTACTGGTTTAATCTTGTTTACAACTTTTACACCTTCACCAATTTTTACGGTAGATTCGCCATTCTCTTTAGACATTGATTCAGATGAAGATAATTTTTATCAATATCCGGGTGAAACTAATGTAACGTCAATAAGAATATTGAATAATGGTCAAGAAGACGGATGGGAAAATCTTTCGCTAAATTTTGATAATAGCATAGATAATGTTACGATTTCCATTGTGGTAGATTTCATTAACCTCTCTTCCGAACCTCAAAGTATAAATGAAACATCAGATAATTTTAGCCAATATGTTTTCTACGACTCAGAAACTAATTCTACGCTTTTGAATCTATCATCTGGAGATTCAGCTAATTTAACATTAACAATTACAACTTTAGAAAATTCGACATTTGATGACTCAAGCTTTGTATTAAGCGTTAAAAGCCGAACAGAAGATGTTTATAGTTCAACCTTTTATTTGTATAATAGAGATAAGTAATAATGTCAGTTTTCGAAGGTAAAGCATGGATATCTAAACAGGGGCTAGTAGATGTTTCTATTGAAGTAGAAAATGGTTACATTTCTTCAGTTAAAAAGACAAGTTTTGAACCAAAAGAAGAGAAAGCTCGGGGTCTAATTTTACCTGCAGCCCTTGATATGCATGTTCATTTTAGAGATCCAGGCTATCCACATAAGGAAGACTGGAAAACGGGTTCTGAATCTGCGGCTTGCGGTGGAGTTACCGCAGTTGTAGATATGCCAAATACTAATCCATTTACCTCTGATATTTCATCATTTAGGGACAAAGAACAAATTGCTAAAAGTAAATCAATCGTAGATTTTGGAATAGGAATTAATGTTGAAGAAAATTTAACTGAGCAAGACTGGTTTAGTACAGTTCCAGCAGCCTTTTGGAAGTTATATCCCTATGGCATCTCTTCAGATGATTATTTTAGATTGGCTAAAGAGGTTTTAGACAAAACAAAAAAGCCAATGGTAGTGCACTGTGAGCATCCAGATTATATGTACAATAATCCACTTGAAAAGTTATCAGATCATACTGAAAACCGTTTGGTTGCTGAAGAAAAATGTCTTGCATCAATGCCTTCATCTGAATATTTGCATGTTGCACATCTTTCGACCGCCAATGGGTTGAAAAATCTTCCACTTCTATCTTCAACAGAAGTTTGCCCGCATCATTTATTACTAAATTTAGATAATTGTAGTTCGTTAGATTGTAAGGTAGATCCTCCTTTGCGTAAAGTTTCTGACAATACTATTCTTTATGACGCTTACAGGAATGGCAAAATACCTATCTTAGCAAGTGATCATGCGCCACATACAATTGAAGAAAAGAAATCAGATACTCCGCCTTCTGGAATGCCAGGAGTAGAAACTATGGTGCCTTTAATGTTACAAGAAGTTGTTGAAAAGCGTTTAGATTTGAGTAGATTAGTAAATAGTATGGCTGAAGCCCCAGCAGATCGTCTTGGACTTAATAGAGGACGTATAGAAGAAGGCCAACCAGCAGATTTTATGTTTGTAGATTTAAATAATTCAGAGAAAATTAAGGTTGATAATCTTCATTCAAGAGCGAATTGGACGCCGTTTGAAGGGCGGGAAGCTATATTTCCCCATAAAGTATTTAGACGAGGAAAATTAATATCTGAGAATTCAGAAGTAGTATCTAATGGAGGGGGAATAAACCTTTTTGACTAGTATTTTTTTCTAACGAAACTTTAATACTGTCATTATTTCAATTACCTATTATGCGAGGTCTTGGCTATTCCTTAATTTTGCTGGGTTTTTCAATATTATTATTGTCAGCCCCAACAGACGCTGAAGAGTATTCTAATACCGAGTTTTTTTTGGATAGATCTGGGATTGGCGATATTTATGATTTATCAATAGATGAACCTTCAGGAGATAGACCCAAATATTGGAAATGTCGAGACGACCCCGACCAAGCTAATAATTTCTTACCTTTAGCTTCTTGGGAAATGAATATGGGAGGCCCTTTGGAAGTAGGCGAGTCTTATAGCTACATTATATGGGTAGAATCAACAAATGTTCAAGAAATTAGTTTTAGGACAACCATATATATCCGTAGTCAAGATGGTTTCAATAATTTATCAGTTGATGAGGTGAGTAAGTCCTCAGGTTTTGGCTCGTTTTTATCAGAGAATTATACTATTGAATTAGAAGGCTCAGATCTTGATAAAAGTTTATTTCCTGATGGAGTTCCAGCTTACACTACTTTAGGAATTAAATTGGAAACAAGCGTTACCTGGGCTCCAGATACTGACAATAGAACTGTATGGGTCAAAGCAGCCCACTCTGATTTTCTTTCATCTTTTATGTTAGATTTTAAACATATTAACATTGAAGATGATGATTACTACTTTGATAATGACAGAGTTGAATCCATAGATGAAGATTCATTATTTATCAAAGTTAATGTAACTAATGCGTTAGGTGCAGACAATTTTGATATTTCATCTGCAGAAATTATGATTGATGGCATTAGTGGAGGAGGAAAATTTAAGGATACAATACAATTGAAGGATAAACACACTTATGCTAAATACATTCAGGGAAAATGGTGGTATCAAGAGGATAATGATATTACCTCTGGCAATTATGTAATTAAATTTTCATTAAAGGATAATTTTGGTAACACTTGGACATCATCTATGACTTATTATTTGGAGGTAGATCAATATGGTTTAGAGGTTGAATTTGAGGAAGGTAATAGTGCTAATGGGCAATTACCAAAAGGTGGAAAGACAGATTATTCATTTAAGATAATGAACACAGGAAATACCCGAGATATATTTATGATAACAATTAATGATTCGGACATTCCTTCAGGCTGGGAAGTTAGTCTTCAGTCAGGTTCATCGGTAGACCTTCAAATGGATCAATCATCTTATGTTCTAATTAGAGTAGAAGCTCCAGTCTCAGCCAGGGGAGGTTCATCAGAGAGGGTGACAATTACAGTAACTTCTTCAAGTAATGATAATATTTTTGAAGATGTTAGTCTAGTTACTACTGTAAGAACATACGGCGTAGCCTTCCTCTCAGTTCCGGATAGAATTAACATTGATCCCGAAGAATTGGACATTGATGGATATTATAAATTTAAAATTAATCTAAGGAATACAGGCAGCGATAAGGATACATTTGATTTGGGAGTAACCACTTCGCGGAGTGATTGGACAATTCGTGCAGAGGTGCAGGGTAATGATATTTCAGCAGTTACAATCGATAAATCTCAATCTGTTGCAGTAGACATTGTTGTTAGGCCAGTTAACTTCGAAGATAGCTTAGGTGAAGAAGTCACATTTTTAATGACTGCAGATTCAATTTCTCCGGGCGATGGTTCAGCAACAGTCAATTCAAAAATTATAGTGGATGTTCCTGTAGAGAAAATATCAGATTTATCAGTTAGTATAGATGAAGTATTAATAAATAATAAGCCTATTGCAATTTTGCAACCATTAGACCTTCAAGAAGGCATGCCAATAGTAATTCAATTGACAGTCAACAATAACGGAGGAAAAAGTACAGGTAGTTTCGGAGTAACGCTTTACGAGGGCTCTAGAATTGTAGATGAGTTTATTGTTGAACAAGGGATCGGTGGATTTGGTACGGCACCAGTTATTCTAAACTGGGAAACTCCCTCAGAGGGTTTGAAAACACTTAAAGTATATGTTGATTTCAAACAGCAAACCGATGAATCAAATAGTAAAAGAGCAGATAACACTTTAACCTTACCACTTACAATAAGTGAGAAGAGCACATCATCATCAAATAGTGAAAGCACAGATGATGCGTTACTTTTTGGTCCTACTTTTCCATTAACACTTGGTGTTTTATCATTTATTTCAATTATTTACGGACGTAAAAAATAGCTTTTTTGGAATTAACAAGATTTTATATCAAGCCCATTTTAGAGGTTAATCCGGAGCCTGATATATTCTAGTATTACGTAGCGGGGTGGGGTAGCTAGGAAATCCCGTCGGGCTCATAACCCGGAGATCGATGGTTCAAATCCATCCCCCGCTACCACTTTATTAGCAAGCTCTTTTGGAAGGCATTGAGAAAAAACTTTGAACACACTGCAGACATCGGAATTGAGATTGAATCTCCGACCCTTTCAGAGGCTTTTCAAGAAGTATCACTTAGTTTCTCTGAAATAATTACGGGCGGTAGTCTACCTGAAGTTTTAACCTCTAAAGAAGTTTTTTTGGAGTCCGACAACCTTGATTCTCTTTTAGTTGATTTTTTGTCTTATTTAATCGTATTGTTCGATACTGACGATTTTATAGCTGGTTCAGCAAAATTAGAAGTTTCTAAAAAAAATAGTTTCCAATTAGCTGGAAAGTTAGTTGGTGAATCCTACAATCAGGACAAGCATGGTTATGGTGTTGAAATTAAGGCTATATCCTATCATCAATTGGTAGTAAAAGAAGGCCCTCCTGCGCACCTAAGAGTAATATTGGACCTTTAGTAAAGTCTAAATCTATAGGTTTATTAATTACGTATGGTCAAACTAGCTGAGGCTTACTTTAATGGTAAAAAAGTCAAGCCAATTTGGAGTGAAGGAAAGTTTAGTTTTGAAGATAAAAATACTAAATTTGTCTTTACTGAATCTGCCAAAAAACAGCTATTTTGGGATATGGGCGGAATAATAAAGAATAGACCATCAATTTACACACTTCCCTCAAATCCTGAAAATGAGATTTTTGTGGACTCAGGCCTTATTTGGGGAGAAGACATTATAGATTTGATTTTAGCTGATAGAGGTAAAGTAGTTTTACCTTTAAGAAATTTACAGGGTTTTAATGAGTTAGATGATGCCTTAAACTTTGCTGATGATATAGTCATTGGAATTGATTGGTCAGATAAAATTGAAGCATCACACAGTGATTTCAGTATAGACATAGTCGATTTGTTGCATCATCTAATTAAAAGAGATCAGCTTACAATTATGCTCTACAGCCTATCTGGAGATTATCCTTACATTCCGGCAGGTACTTCTTCTAACTTGGAGATATATTTAGCCTATTTATCTAGCAATAGCACACAACCTTCATGGGCTAGTGAGGTTTTCATCTTTGAATAGGTAGTTATGTTGCATATAGGAATTGATGATACAGACTCACTAGATGGAGGTTGTACTACTTGGTTGATTACCGAGATTATATCTGAATTATCAGATTTAGACTTAATAGCACCGCCCAGACTAGTACGATTGAATCCAAATGTACCTTGGAAAACAAGAGGTAATGGAGCTCTTGCACTTGTGTTTGGTGAAGGCATTGGCTCCAAAAAAAAGATAGGTAGTTTAGAAAATTCAGAAATTAGCATCTACCCGAACTATAAAGATAGGAAATTTGATAAAAAAGATATTCTTGAAAGAGTAGTTAAGATTGTTAAAGCCAACTCTAAGCAGGATTCACAACCTGGTATTGTAATATCAGATACTTACTTGCCAGAAGGCCTCTATTGGCAAGGCGTACGGAGTATAGTTGTTCAGGGAGATTTAGACCCTATTCTTTCTAACTGTGTAACTTTTGGAATGAGAGGTTCCAGAGGATTAATAGGCGCTGCATGTGCATTGGCTTGGTCAGGATACCATAGTAAAGTAGGAGAATTAAATTTTACTTGGGAATTAATAGCGTACAGAGATAAATCAATATGGGGGACTTTGCGAGATATTTCATCTGAGTCCGTTTCTAAAGTTTCTGAACTTAAGGAGGTGTTTTCATGTAATGATCATGACGGTAAAGTAGCGATGGTTCCAAATTCACCTTGTCCTGTTCTATGGGGTTTTAGGGGGACGAATGATAAGATACTTATCGATAATTTTCATAAGCTAGGCCCTGAAAAACCATCAAGATGGTTATTGTATCAAACAAACCAAGCTACAGACGATCATTTTTGTATTTCAGATATATTAGAGCTTACGGCTTTTACTTCAGTGTGGGTAGATGTCTGTGTTTCTTCTAAAGCTGAAATCATAAAAGGCGGCCATCGTTTTTTCAGAGTAAAAGATTCAGAAGAAAATGAAGTGAAATGCGCAGTTTTTGAACCCTCTAAAAGCCTGAGAGCAGTTGTAGATAAATTAGAAGTGGGTGATGAAATAACAGTATGTGGAAGTGTTAGCGAAAGTACAGTTAATATTGAAAAATTAAAAATTATAAATTTAGTACCTCGTTACTCTAAGCCTCCAAACCCAGTTTGTGTTTGTGGTAAGCGTACACATTCTTCTGGTAAAAATTCCAAATACAGATGTAAAAGTTGCGGAAAAAAATATGATCGTCCTGTCCTGATTCCTAAGTCACCTAATTTAGATTTAAACTGGTTTGAGCCTCCAGCATCCTCTCGACGGCATCTTACAAAGCCAATTGATTTAATGCGATAGAATGATTAAGACCTTGATTCATAGTCATATGTGTCAGTATTCAGTGTAGAGATTAAAAAGAGTCTTCAGCTACCTTATTTGGCACTCTTAATTGGGATGTTTGCTATATCTACTTCAGCAATATTAATTAGATATAGTGATAGTGAACCGCTTGTAATAGGCGCTTACCGCCAAGCGTTTGCAACACTGATTTTTTTGCCGTTAATTTTGAAGGATAAGGCTGCTGAGATTCGTTCACAATCATACTCAATTATCTTTGAAATGATATTTACAGGAATATTGCTAGGCGCTCACTTCAGTTTTTTTATTACTTCAGTTAAAGAAACATCAGTGGCAGCTTCAGTTCTTCTAGCAACTTGTCATGTCGTTTATGTAGCTGTACTAGGTTGGATTTTTTTTGGAGAGACTCTAACTAGAAAAGCGATTTTCGGGACCTTGGTGGCTCTTTGTGGTATATTTATTTTGTTTGGGGGAGATTTAATTGATAATCCAGGTAATTTTATGGGCAATATATTTGCTTTTATATCAGGAATTCTTGCAGGCTTATATTATCTAAGCGGTAGGAAGTTGCGAAAAATTATTAGTTTACCAACATACGCTTTTGTTGTATATTTATTTAGTTTTATTTCAATGTTTATAATTGTCTTAGTTCAGGATTTGAACTACGAAAATTTGCCTATTTATGAACTACAATTATTTTTGCTAATGGCTTTGATTCCAACTTTATTAGGCCATACTATGCAAAATTGGGCAATTGGTTACTTACCTGCCTACATAGTTTCAATATCGCTTTTGGCCGAGCCAGTAGGTTCAGGCTTACTTGCTTGGTTATTTTTTCATGAGGTACCAAGTTTTGGTGTAATTCTAGGTGGTTTAATTGTAATTTCAGGACTTTATCTAGTAATACTTGCCGAAGAACCAAATTAACTTTTATTCTCTATAATTCTTTTTCTTTTGTTTCTTTCTCTAAGCTCGCCCAATATTTTTGCGGCAAACTCTAATTCTTCCCCGCCGCTTGCTTTTGCTAAAGCTTCTTTAGCCTCATTTTTCTTTTTTTTCTTGATTATTTTTCTTATCTTCGGCATCTTATATTTATCCAAATAAAGGCGTAAATAAATATGATTCGCATGATATAAAAATATTTTAACTACCCCTGACTTGTGTAGATTATGTCAGGCATTACTTTACTCAGAGGCGAAGAACTAAAAATGCAACTTAAGCCTCACATGTTTTCGTTTTTTCACCTTTATTTAACATTTTTCTTCTTATTAATTTGGTCGTACGTAATTTATGATTTTTTTAATTCAGATAAATTTTCAGATTTTCCATTTTACGACAATATAGAGGCATTAGTGCAAGATAGTGAAGTTTTGGCAGGTGCGATTATTTGGTCTTTCGGTCTCTTCTTAGTAGGATTTATAGCGCGCTATTTTTTTCTGGATTCGGGAGGTCAAGGCATTTTCCGTTTATACTCAGGGGTTGCACTTTTCGGTATAGTTGTAATGGCCTATCATGGTTATAGTGATATGACCGATACAATGGGTTTTGGTCGCTGGTTTATTCCTGGATTAACTGCAGTAGTTGGTTTAGTAGGTCTATTTTCAGTGGATTTTTACAGAAGATCATTTACTTATTACTTGACAGACAATAGAATAGTTCTTCAGAGTAGTTTTTTAATGAATCGTAGTGAGCGTCAGGTGCGTTATAATCATATAGAAGATATAAAAATGGAGCAAGGCATTTTTGGAACAATTTTTGGGTATGGCACCGTTTTACCTTTAACCGGTTCAGGTTTAGGCACAGGTACTGACGAATCAATGGTTGTTGGTGGAACAGGCACAGAAGTTAAAGGTATGAGTTTTGGATTAGGTGGTGCATCACGTAATTCATCTAGGAGTGTCAGACACAATCCACACGATTGTTTGTTCGGCGTTTCTTCACCTTCTAAAGTTAGAGATATGATTACTGAGCATATTCAATCAGATACTGGTGTTGAACATCTTAAACAGATAAAAGAATTATTAGGCAAGGAAGAAACGGAAGATTAGTTTATTCTCTACGAACGAGTGTTTTTGACTCTTTAAACATATTTAGAGACATATCAAAGTCAGCTTCCCATCTGTCAGGAATTTCAACTTCTTTAGGATATACTATCTCAGATACGCCAGCTTGAATTAGAGATCTCGCACATCTCGTACATGGTGGCCAAGTTACGTAAGCGATACAGTTTTTCAGTGAAATGCCAGTTCTCGCAGCATGCATAATAGCATTTTCTTCGGCATGACATATCATGGGGTATTTTATCTCCCGATTATTCAATCTTTCATCAGTGTCATCAATTCCACGAGGAAGTCCATTAAATCCAGTACTTCTAATTTCTCTATCTGGGCCAACAACCACACATCCAACTTGAGTTGATGGGTCTTTACTCCATGTAGAGATTTGTTTGGCTAGCTCCAAAAATCTACGATCCCATTTACTCATATTATGTATACTGCAAACCTCTCAATATAGCTATCTACCTATGATACAGTTTGACATATCTCGCATTCACATTGTTTCTTTCTAGCCTGGCAATACTCTCTTCCGTAGAAAATCATTTGCAAATGTAGTTTATTCCATAAATTTTCATCAAATTTTTTTTTAAGGTCTATTTCGGTATTTTGCACATTTTTACCATTAGATAGTTTCCACCGGAACGCTAGCCTGTGAATATGAGTATCTACAGGGAAAGCAGGTTGTCCAAAGGCTTGAGACATAATTACTGATGCCGTTTTATGGCCAACTCCAGGTAATTCCTCTAAATCTTCAAATGTATTAGGTACTATACCCCCGTGCTTTTCAACTAGTATTTGAGAAGTTTTCTTAATATTTTTTGCTTTTGTAGGAGCTAAACCAATTTCTCTAATGTAATCTCTTATTTGACTTACTTCTAATTTCTTCATTTTTCTTGGAGTGTTTGCTTTAGAAAATAACTTAGGAGTAATTTCATTCACTTTTTTATCAGTACTTTGTGCACTTAACATTACAGCAATCAAAAACGTAAAATTATTCTCGTGATCGAGTGGAATTTCAGGGTTAGGATACAGTTCCTCTAGTTTAGAAGTAATGTATTCAATTTTTTGCTTTAATCTCAATTTCCCTTAAACTCAGGTTTTCTTTTCTCAATAAATGCTTTAATTCCTTCTTTGCCATCCTCTGACTTAAAGCATTCTAAAAATAATTCCTGTTCTTCTTTTAAGCCTTTCTTTAAAGAAGTATTTGCAGCTAATTTTATGCTTTTCTTAGCCCTTTTAATTGCAAAAGGAGATTTTTCAGCAATCAATTCTGCCATTTTCATGGTTAAATCCTCTAATTCTTCTTCGTCAGTTACTATATTCACTAACCCCCACTCTTCAGCCTTTTTAGCAGGAATCATATTTCCAGTTAGGATGAGTTCCATTGATCTTCCTTCACCAATAAGCCTTGTTAGTCTTTGGGTTCCACCTGCGCCAGGGATAATTCCAATATTAATTTCAGGTTGTCCTAATTTAGAGCTATTACTCGCAGTTCTCAAATCACATGCCATTGCAATTTCTAGTCCACCTCCAAGGCAGAATCCATTAATCATGGCAATAACTGGTTTGCTTGAATTAGCTATTACATCTGTAACTCTCCAGTCACTTTTCATAGCTTTTCTATCCTTTATTTTCATTTTTGAAAATTCTTTTATGTCAGCCCCAGCAATGAATGCCTTGCCTGGTGAACCAGTCAGAATTGAAACATTTACCTCATCATCCAAATCTAATTCTTCAAACGCAATTGCGAGTTCATTTCTGGTTTCAGAATTCATACTATTAAGTTCATTTGGCCTATTAACTGTCACTATTCCAATACGATTTTTCTTCTCTATGATTATATTTTTCATTTTTATTCCTTTAATATTCCGCATGAAGGGCAACTATTTTCGCTAAGATCAAACATTGCACCACACGCGTTGCATAGTAATTCACCATCTACTTCAGTAAACCTTTCTTTCTCTATTTCTTCAGGCAAATCCGCAATGACTTGTACAATTTCTTCAGTTGATTTTCGAGTAATAATTGCTATTACTGCAGCAGTTCCTCCAATGATTCCAAGACCAATGAGAATAGTGGCCATATTGGATTCCTCTTCTTCATTCTTAACTATAGTTTTTTGTTCAACACTTAAATCAAGGAATCCTTTTTCGTCGTCAGACTCAAAATTCATTCTGTCTACAGCTACAACTCTATAGTAGTATGTTCGACCCATTTGAACATTTGAATCTTTGTATGATAGATATTGTTCTCCAGAAGGAATTTTAGTAATAATTTCTCCAGTATCATTTATAGACTCAGAACGATATATTCGATATTCAGTTAAATCTTGAGCTTGTGAGGATACAAATGAGATTAAAACATCAGTAGTTGAGTTAACAATAGTTTTACCTTGTGTAATTTGTAAATTCCTTATTTTTGAAGGTTTGTCTCTATCAATCAAAGTATATACTACATCTTCACCATAGTTGCCTACTAAATCAAATGCCAAAATTCTAAACTGATATTCATATTGATTTTCAACATTTATATCTACAGGTAAACTGTCTGGCAAATATTCACCATAGTATTGCCATTCAAGGTTAGTATTACTTTCACCTTCTTTGTTCAATTTGTAAAAAATTGTGAAATTTGTAATATCTTCAATTTTTTCCAGATCTAAAATAATATTTTCTGCATTAGTCAAATCAAGAATTTTAGAAATAGTTACATTTGGCCCAATAGTATCAATTACAATAGTGTTAGTAACGGTAGATCCTTCATTTCCAGCTAAGTCTTTACCAGAGATCTTAAATTGGTAAAGACCATCGCTTTCAGCATAAAATGCAAAGGTTCTCAGATTGAAATTTTCTTTTTCAATAATCCATGAGTTATTATTAATTTTATAATAAAAATTAAAGCCAACAATTATTTCATTATTATCTTCGGCATCCCAGGCGAATTCAAGAGCTCTTGAATTGGTGGAATTATTTTGAATATTATCTTCAGATATAGAAGAGGTAATTTCTGTAATTGTTATTATGGGTGAATTAAGGTCAACAAATGTAATATTGTCAATTTTATCTTCTTTGTTTTCAATTCTACCATCATCATCACCACCTATTGATCGGAATCGATATTGGTAACCATTTTCTGCATTTGTAAAAACAGCCTTTTTATTTTCAGTACTAAAGTTGCCCCATACTTTCCAGTCACTCCAATTCTGTCCATTAGTACCATTGTCACTAGAATATTGGATTATCACATATTTTGTGTCATTACCCCATTCTAAATTACTCTTGTACCAATCTTGAACATACCACTCTACTTCAAACGAAGTTGAGTTAATTAATTCGGGACTAACTGCATATGTTGCAGGAGCCACTAGGTCTGGTGCAACGTACAACTTAGCAAATATCGTAGTTTGCTTTATTGCATTATCAGTTGAGTTTAATGAAGTAATTGTTATATTAAATTCGGCCAAGTTAAATTCATTAACGTTTTCATTCAAAGTGATGACAAGTTCAATATCTCCGTCAGAGCCATACGGAACTTTTATTTGATTCTTATAACTAATAATGTTAAAATTTTCGGTATCATTTAGACTTATCGTTATGTTATATATGTCTTCAACATTTCCCCTATTTAGAACCCATACTGTAAATTCATATGGTTCAGTGTTATCTATTTCTTTTATTACAATCGGAGTTAAAATTTCATACCTATATGTTTCATTAACTGACACGACAAGTTCATCGTAAATCTCTTCAAAATTCCAAAGCTTCGATCTAAGAATTGCTATTTCTAATTCCGAATCAAGCCATTGTCTGCCATCACTTCCACCACCTCCACCTCCCCATCCCTGGGTATTGTCTCTGGCAGCAATAGCAAATAAATTTTCTCCTCCATTTAGCCATGATTTATTGATATTGATGGTATCTTCCCAATAGTCCCCATTTCCATAGCATCCCCATCCACTAAAGCAATCTCTTATCAAGTTGCCATTAAGATATGCTCGATAATAATTATCATGTGCAATTTTGACTCTTAATTCACTAAAATCTAAGCTTTCAGTATAGTTAAACCAATGCCTAGCACTGACATGTGTATAATTTTCATCATCAGTAGTCCATATTGAGTTAGGATCAATTCCTCTTAATTCTTCATTACCAAAAGGAGCAGCTCCTACGTTCCAATTCGAATCATTATGCTCAAACTCATAAAAGTCATCAGGAAATTCACTATTATTCCATATTTTATATGAATATTCAGTAGAATTGCTTGCTCCAGAACGTATTAATGTGCTTATAGTTTGGGAGTAATATTGTGAGAACACTTGTGGGAAAATACTATAATTGCCTGCTTCAGCATCATTGCTAATAGTAATATTTAATTTGATATCTGCCGATTCACCTGGTTTTAAGTTAGCAATGATTGGTGAAAAAGCATAATCCCAGTTATTAGGGAGATTGCCTAAGTCAAAAGTAAAGTTATCATTGACATCACCTTCATTTGTAATATTGAATTGATATTGAACGGTATTGTCTACTTCAGAACTTTTTTGCTTAGTTAGGAAATCGAGACTATATGCATAATATCCAATATGTATGCTTCTTGTAAATGTTCTGTCAGAAACTTTGGCAGTTAAGTTAATTTCTCCTAATCTCGTAGGTGTCCAGTATAATATCCACTCATAAGTTTGTTTATTTTGAATATCAATTGTTTCATTTGCAAATAGTTCACCATCTATTTCAATACTAACATTGATATTAGTTATATTTTCTTCATTATTATTAAAAAAGTCTACTCCGAGAGCAAGATTATCGCCCAAAACAATAGGTTTCTCTTTCCAAGTCTGCACATTGATTACTAGTTCAGCATCTATCCATTGGTGAGGGTCTCCTTGGTAGCAACAATGATCATATACTAATATAGCGAGTAAATTTTCTCCATCAATCAGCCAGTCTGGATTTGGCCCAGATTCAGAGCTACCATCATATGTGAGAAAATTATCTCCATTTGTTTTCCAGTACTCTGGATTTCTTTCATAACAATCATCATGATAATTGTAATAGTAGCAGTTCCTAATTAGCTGTCCGTTTAGGTAGGCTACATAGTAATTGTTATGAACGATTTTTAGAGTTGCACTCAATATTTCATTTTCATTAGAATAGTTAAAGTAATGTCTTAATACAAGATTATCATTTAGAACTCCGGGATCAGATCCATCTTCGGATTCCCATATGGTTCTAGGACTAATTCCATCCATTTCTTCATCTCCAAAAGGTGCAGCTCCAGTGTCCCATTCAGAATCATCAAAGTCTGGAGTATACCAATTCTCAGGGAGGCAGTTTTGCACCTCACAATCGTCATTATTTCCTTCATCGTCATTATTTCTATATTGGTCATCGTCATCATCATAAATTTTATATAAATATTCAGTCCCATAATCTTTTCCATTAGCAACAAGAATAACTTCCTCACCATTTTCAAATTCGTTCGTAAATTTTAGTGAAGAAATATTTATATTTTCATCACCTTTCACATTTCCAACAACAATAACTGCAAGGAAAAATATTAGTAAAAAAGTTATATTTTGCTGAAGCTTCATGATAACACTCTGTCTATATATTTTTATAACTTTTTACCAATTAAGAATTAACTCTATCAATTCAGAAAGATTTCCTTTCAAATGATAGTCTGCCTTACTAATTACTCTCTTATCTTCAGTATTTACAGCAACAGACAATCCTGCTCTTTCAAAGGTAGGGATATCTACTACGGTATCTCCAATTGCAGCTATTTCATTTTTTCTAAGGTTATATTCCTTAATCATTTCTTCCATCACAGGGCCTTTATTATGTCCACTTGATTTAATTTTAGCGGTTAAATTTCCGCTTTCATCATCAATCAGATCATTAGCTAGAGCCTTATCCATATTCCATTCTTTAGCCCATTTATTTGCTAAGTACTGAATTCCTCCTGAGAGAATTACGGTTTTGATATTTGCTTCATGTAAACTTGTAATTAATTCTTTAGCACCTTCTCTTGGTTTAGCTTTATCTAGTATAGAATTAATGTATTTTTCATTCACAGGTTTATCACTTTTACTATTCCACAGTTCAATATCAGCTTTTACAAATTCTTTATCTGAAATTTTGTGTTCAATGTACATCTGTAACATTTCGCTATTATCTGTTCCGAAATATTCATGAATCATGGCCCAAGATGAGCGAGGTTCAATTATCGTTCCATCCATGTCGAAAACGACTAATTTTATTTGTGACATTATCCGAAAGATGAACTAAATCTATCAGTTGGTCCAGTTTCACGTTCCAACATCATTTTCATTTGATCTTTAGACATTAAGTGTGCTTTTTGAGCCATATCATAAGATTCTTTTGCATCTTTTTCATCCATTTCAATTTTAAAACTGAGGCCTGAAAACATGAGTGATTCTTTCCCATCATTTTTGAATATAGCTAGCAGTCCAGCTTCGGGGTTTGATTGAAATTCAACATTTTTAAATATTTCTTTTTCTCCTTCTCCGGGTAAAAAAATAATTACTTCTTTTGCTTTAAGCATATTCTACCATTTCAAGCCTATTCAAAAGGGTTTATTGTCTTATGATGTCTAATTCCTGTTCTAGGGTTCTTCTAGATTCATAATTCTCATCAAAATCATGCCAATGTCTCACTTTATTTTCCCCCAATCTATACGACAGGAAAACTGTCTCTATACCTCTAAGGGATGGAAAGTTTACTACTCCGAGTGTCGGATCATCAATTTCTACACCTAGTTTTCCAAGTTCTATCGTTAGATTATTAACCATGTTAATGTTATTTTCGAGTTCAATTTGTAACTCTTCCCACCCAGGTCTTAGTGCAGCTCGGTAGTCATCTTTTACTTCTTCCATAATCTCCTCCAATTGCTCTTCAAGCATTTCTTGCTTTACAGAATAGTCAGATAATTCAATAATTATGGGATTGATTAAATCTAGAAGGCTATTTGCCTCATCCACGGTGAAAAGCCGAGTGGCAGTTACTACCATGGATGCCATTATCTAGGAAAGGGCAAATAAATGGAACGGATGCCTAATTCAGGCGAAACGCTCATATGGCCCATCCAAGATTAATATACATCCTTTATGAATGATTATGCTAAACATCCTGACATTTTTACTAAACGTCATGTAGGCCCTTCTGACGATGATATAGTTTCAATGTTGGACGAATTAGGGTATTCTTCAATGTCCAAATTCATCAATGATGTAATTCCTGATTCTATAGCATTCAAGTCAGATTTAAAGATAGGAGATGGTATTAGTGAACAAGAAGCACTTAAGATTTTAAAATCCTATGCCTCTAATAATAAAACTCTCAAGAGTTATCTTGGTAACGGATATTATGGAACAATTACGCCTGGTGTCATTAAAAGAAATATTCTTGAAAATCCGGGCTGGTATACGCAGTACACGCCCTATCAGGCTGAAATTGCTCAAGGCCGCTTAGAGGCTCTATTGAACTTTCAGACAATGATTTCAGATTTGACAGGAATGGATATCGCTAATGCTTCTTTGTTAGATGAGGCTACAGCTGCAGCTGAAGCAATGAGTATGGCGTGCAACACACTTAGAGGTAAGCGTTCATCAATCGCCCTAATCGATGATATTAATCAGCAAACTGTGAATGTAGTAAAGACGCGTGCTGAGCCGTTAGAAATAAAAGTTTTAGAGAATTCAGCACCAGATTTTACATTTAATGAAGATATTTTTGCGATAATGGTTCAGTATCCTAGCAAGTCAGGCATAATTGCTGATTATTCTAGTTTAGTAGAAGAGGCCCACAAGAATGGTACTTTGGTAATTGTCATTGCCGATTTGATGTCACTTTGCGTTCTTAAATCTCCAGGAAGTTGGGGCGCAGACATAGTTATTGGTAATTCACAAAGGTTTGGAGTTCCAATGGGTTACGGAGGTCCTCACGCAGCATTTATTTCGACTAAAGAAAAGTTAAAGAGAAATCTACCTGGAAGGCTAATTGGAGTTTCAAAAGACTCTCATGGGAATAATGCTTTAAGATTAGCTTTACAGACAAGAGAGCAGCATATTCGAAGAGATAGGGCAACAAGCAATATCTGTACAGCACAAGTTTTGTTAGCGATTATGTCTTCGATGTACGCAATATATCACGGTCCAGAAAAGCTAAAACAGATTTCTAAACGAATCAATTATTTTTCTAGAGTTATTGGAGAAAGTCTTCAAAGAAGTGGTTTTGATTTATACTCAAATAATTACTTTGATACAATTCGCGTTAAATGCGATTCTTCAAAAATATTAGATTTGGCACTGAAGCAAGGTTATAATTTATGGAAATATGAAGATTCCATAGGTATATCTTTAGATGAAACAGTTCAGGCTGCAGATGTCAAAGCTATCTTGAGTATATTTGAAGCATCAGAAGTAGTGCCTTCGGATGAAAGTATACCTGCAGATCTTAAGCGCCAGGACTCATTTCTAACTCATCCAGTTTTCAATTCCTATCATTCAGAAACAGAAATGCTAAGATATATTCACAGACTTGAAACTAAAGACTTATCTCTAAATTTCAGTATGATTCCTTTAGGGTCGTGCACGATGAAATTAAACTCAGTCACTGAAATGGAGTCAGTGACTTGGCCTGAATTTTCCAATTTACATCCTTATGCGCCTGTAGACCAAGCGCGAGGTTACTATAGTTTATTCAAAGATTTAGAGAATTGGCTTTGCGATATTACTGGTTTTTCAAAAATATCCCTCCAACCGAATGCTGGGAGTCAAGGTGAATATGCAGGAATGCTTGCGATTAGAGACTTTCATTTAGATAGAGGTAATTCTCATCGTAATATATGTTTAATTCCAACTTCAGCTCATGGGACAAATCCAGCTTCAGCAGTAATGGTAGGTATGAAAGTTGTAGGAATTTCTTGTGATGATGAAGGAAATATAGACTTAGCAGATTTCAAAGCAAAAATTGATAAGCATTCAGATTCATTATCTGCAGCTATGGTAACTTACCCATCAACACATGGAGTTTTTGAACACGAAATTAAGGAAATATGTTCATTGGTACATCAGCATGGTGGTCAAGTTTACATGGATGGTGCGAATATGAACGCAATGGTAGGTTTGTGTAAACCTGCTGACATAGGGGCCGATGTGTGTCATCTTAATTTGCATAAAACTTTCTGTATCCCTCACGGCGGAGGCGGTCCAGGCATGGGGCCCATTGGTGTAGCTTCGCATTTAGCAGATTTTTTACCTTCAAATCCGTTAGCAAGTTACAAATCACAAAATAAAACTGGCCCGGTATCTGCAACACATTGGGGAAGTGCTAGTATTTTGCCTATTTCTTGGGCATACATTGTGATGATGGGTTCTGAAGGGCTAAAATATGCTACACAAATAGCAATACTAAATGCCAACTATATGGCTAAAAAACTATCTAAAGATTACACCGTTTTATACAAGGGAAAAATGGGCCTTGTTGCACATGAGTGTATTTTAGACACTCGAAATCTAATTGCTGAAGTAGGATTGACTATAGATGATATCGCAAAAAGATTAATTGATTATGGTTTTCACGCACCTACAATGTCATGGCCAGTTGCCAATACATTAATGATAGAACCTACGGAGTCTGAGTCTAAGGCGGAAATAGATCGATTCTGCGAATCAATGTCTTCAATAAAAAGTGAAATTGATAAAATCAAGTCTGGTGAATTTTCAAACACTGATAATCCATTACGTGGTTCACCTCATACGTCTCTTGAAGTATCATCAGATATTTGGAATCACGAGTATTCTAGAGAAATGGCAGCCTATCCTAAATCATGGTTAAGAATAAACAAATTCTGGCCTTCAGTTGGTAGAGTGGACAATACACATGGTGACAGAAATTTAATATGTTCATGTCTAGATGTTGAAGCATATTCTGAGGACAATTAATGAGTAAAATATTGATGTATGGGACGCCTACTTGTGGAGATTGCATTTTAGCAAAGCAAGTTTTTGCTGAAAAAAATGTAGATTATGATTACATAGATATCTCAAATGATGAAGACGCTACAAAAAAAGCAATAGAGCTTAACAATGGAATGCGTAGAATTCCAGTAATTGTATTTGAGGATCACAGTATTTTGGTAGAGCCTAATCGTGAAGAACTACTTGCTAAATTAGGCTAAGTTTTCATCATTTAATTTCTTTTTTGGCCTATTATTTAGTAAGAAAGCCTTTTTATGTGGTTGTTAAAGTGTGAAATTGTGTATGTCAGTCAATACACCCTTTGGAGGAAAAAATAATGGCGACTAAAATTTCGAAAGCTCTACTACTCGCAATGCTCATGTTAGGAACATCTTTGGTAATGTTTGCACCACCAGCGGATGCTCAGGCAGCAGTTGCATATTCTATAAGTTTTACTAACGGTCAAGTTCAGTTGGACGTTAGACCTGGAGCTAGCGGAATTGGTTGTACAGAAATGGTTATTTCTAATGAAGGACAGGCAACAATTGATGTAGATATTTCGCTTTCAGGTGGTGGCGTAACAATTTCACCAGGTGCAGTTTCAGTTACTTTATCTCCTGGAGGAAGTATCACAGTTCCAGTTTGTGCGCTTGCATTAACACGTTCTTCATACAAAACAGTTCAAGTTAACGCTCTTGCTTCAGGAAGAGAAACGAATACTCAATTGAATCAAGTTAACAAAAATGCAGGTTTTGCAGTTATCGTTCAACAGTATGCCCGATTGTCAGTTCAAGCTTCACAGCCATTCCAGAAAATTGGCCCAGGTAAAGAGTTTGTTTTGAATTTTATCGCAGTAAATAATGGTAATTATCAAGATACAATTGCAGTTGAAGTAGTAAATGCTGAAGATTTAGAAGATTCAGGTTTCACAGTAGCGTTGGCATCTGGACAGTACCAGATTGACGCATCTGGTGAGCAACCGGTTCAACTTACAGTTGCAACACCTAGAGGTACAGTTGTTGGTTGGAGTAATGAATATCATACAGTTATTTTGCAAGTAGCAACAACTTTACAAGGGGAAACCGAAGCCAGATCAGTTACAGCAACATTATGGGTTCGCGGTGTTTTCCTGCCAGGCTTTGATCCTATCTTTACAATATTTGCACTAGGAATGGTTGCGACTGCATTGTCGAGAGCAAGAAAGGATTAAGTCTAGTTTATTCGTAGAAAATCTAGTTATAGCAGATTGTTGACTTTTAAGTATGGAGAAATCTTGTGGAATAGTTTTGTTTTATTCAGACGAGTTTCTACTTATTCAGCATCCTGCTAAATCAAATGGTGCTGAAGGTCACTGGGATTTTCCCAAGGGCCATGTTGAAGGTAGTGAAACTGAGTTGGAAACTGCAAAACGAGAATTGATCGAAGAAACAGGGATAGTAGATTTTAAAATGTTAGATGGATTCAGGCACAGAATAGAGTATAATTTTCATAAGCCTAATAGAACGGTAGCAAAAGAAGTCATATTCTTCTTAGCTGAGTCTAATACAAAAGATGTTGAACTAAGTTCTGAGCATCAAAACTTTGTTTGGTTAAATAATGATTTAGCATACAACAAGTTAACCTATACCAATGCCAAAGAAGTTTTAGCAGAAGTCAAAATATTTTTAGAAAAATAATGTAAAGGTTTTATCTACATTTAGCTTTAGATGAATGTGGATGGAAAGGAAAAAGTCAAGTTGGTGCCCTTGTCAAGGGACGATATTCTCAGAGGCTTCATACTTATTATATCGATTTTTTTAATCTTTTTTGCATTCAGTTCAAATGACCGGACAACAGGTATTTTTGCATTATTAATATCAACAATATTCTTAATTTTATTATTCATCAAAGGTCCAATTTCAGTAGAACCTAATTATTTATTTGAGAGGTATTCTGATAACTTTGGTTTTTATCTTGATAATGCTGAGACTTATCTTTGTAAATCCTTTGATGCTAAAAAGAAATCTGAAAAAGTCTTGGTTGGTGTTGCATTCAATTTTCTTTTAGTTATGCTCTTTGTATTGCCTATAGATCTCTTATTTCAGCACTTAACTAGAGGTGAAAATTCACTTTTACTATATCAGCAATTTCTAACTTGGATTCTTTACGTTATTCAGAGTTCTCTCGGGATTGAGGTTTACATAAGAGGCGAAAATTCAACAATTTTAGCATATGCAGACATAATTGATATGGAAATAGTTGCTGAATGCAGCGGATTGCACGAGACTGTTTTTTTGAGTCTTTTAGTCCTTTGTTTCAGAGGAGTTAAACCCATGGTTCGAGCTAAGTGGGCGATATATGCAGCGATTTTCATCTTCGTTGAGAATTTAATAAGAATTCTCTCAGGTTATTATTTGATAAATATATACGATTTCAGTACTTGGGACAAGTTTCATTATTTTTGGTGGCATACAGGTCAATATGCATTGATAATGGGAGTATTTGTTTTGTGGGTAATGACTATTGCAGGGAAGCCAGAAAACAAAAGTGTAAAGAAAAATTACACTCGTTAGTCTATTGAAATATCGTGTCTCATCTTTTTGGCTTTAGTTTTCAAATATTCTATATTTTCTTCGTTAGGATCAGGTAGGTGTTTTGTTTGGGTCACATCAAACCCTTCTTCGGTTAAATCTTCAACCTTAGATGGATTATTTGTCATCAAGTTTATTTTTTTGACTCCTAAGTTCTTTAATATTTTAGCAGCATTTTTGTAATTTCTTAATTCGGCATTAAATCCTAGAGCAATGTTTGCTTCTACCGTGTCCAATCCTTCATCTTGTAGATTATATGCTTTTAATTTATTTACCAGTCCTATTCCTCTTCCTTCTTGCCTTGAATAAACAATTATACCTTTTTCTTCTTTTGCAATTCTTTCCATAGCTAAGTCCAATTGTTCTCCACAATCACATCTCATTGAGTGTAATACATCACCTGTAAAGCATTCAGAGTGCACTCTAACAAGCATCCTTCCTTCGACTTTCCCCATAACTAATGCTAAGTCTTCTTTAGTTTGATCATCTCCGGGAAATGCATATAGTCGGAACGTTCCGAATTTTGTTGGCATTCTTGCGTCTACTAAACAATCGTTGATTTTTGGCATAATTATTTTGCTAATATTATTACTTTTTCTTCTTCATTGACTAAATTATAGTCACGTCTCTTGACCATAGCCATGATGTCTCTTCGTGCGTTTGGTTCCTTGTAGGTAATATGTATTTCTTCGCCCTCTTTCATGGAAACCATTTCTCTAAGAACTGCCATAACTGCTTGCGTACATTGCAACCCTTCTACATTAATTTTTTTCATATTATTTATATGGTAAAACTATCAGTCATATTTAGTTCTAATTTGGCTTCATTAGACATCAAATCCATAGTCCATGGAGGCTCAAAAACTAATTCTACGTTTGCTTTCTTTACCCCCTCAACTTCGGAGACTCTTGCAGCTACTTCCTTCGGCATACTTCCAGCAACTGGGCAAAACGGCGATGTTAAGGTCATAGTTACTTCAACATCTCCTTCATCAATTTTGATATCATAAATTAGTCCGAGTTCATATATGTTAACTGGAATTTCAGGATCAAATACTTTTTTTATAGACTCAACAATTTTTTCTTTCATGTCGCTCATTCGGTACTAACCTCCTTATCACCATCAATAGCAGCAATTAAGGTATGCCATGCAAGTGTAGCACATTTAACCCTTGCGGGATACTTTTTAACGCCTTCAAAAACAGACAATTTACCTAAACCATCACTTTTTGATTCATCTTTAGTCACTAAGTCATGAAATTCTTCGAATAAATGGCGTATTTCAGAGGTCTTCTTTCCAACAATGTATTCCGTTAGAAGACTAGAAGATGCTGTGGAAATGGCACATCCAGATCCTGTGAACTTGATATCTTCTACAATATCATTTTCAATAATAAGATCCAACGAAATTTTGTCACCACATAGGGGGTTATGTCCGTCGGCATGATTAGTATGGTCCTCGATAACTCCTTTGTTTCTAGGATTCTTGTTATGGTCTAATATTACTTCCATGTATAGTTCATTAAACTCACTCACGCAAACACCTCCTTAGTTTTTTGAATTCCATCAATTAGTTTATCCACGTCTTCTTTCGTATTATAAATTGCAAACGAAGCCCTTGCAGTAGCAGGTATATCATAAAAATCCATAACCGGTTGAGTGCAATGGTGTCCAGCCCTTATGGCAATTCCCAAGTTATCCATAATAGTTCCAATATCATGGGGATGAATTCCTTCCATTACAAATGAAATAACACTTGCTTTCTCTTCTGAATTACCAATTATTTGAACACCTTCGATTTGATTAATCTTATCGGTTGCATAATTAAGCAAATCTAGTTCGTGTTTCTCAATTCTTTCAACAGTTATATCCTCTATAAACTCTACAGCCTTACCTAGTCCAATTGCTCCAACTATATTTGGAGTTCCAGCTTCAAAAATATGGGGAACGTCATTGTATATTGTTTTTTCAAATGTAACCGATTTAATCATATCTCCACCACCCTGATATGGTTCCATCTTCTCTAAAATTTCTTTTTTCCCATACAGTATACCAATACCAGTAGGTCCATACATTTTGTGACCTGAAAAGCAATAAAAATCAACATCTAATTCAGTAACATTAACTTTCATGTGTTGAACAGCTTGAGCTCCATCTATCATTATTCGGATGTCATTTTTGTGAGCTTTCTGTATTAAGTCATGGACTGGATTGATTGTACCCAGCGAATTTGAAACGTGATTTAAAGATATAAATTTCGTCTTTTCATCAATTAAACTATCAATTTCTTCTATTATTAGTTCACCAGCATTATTAATCGGAATGACGCGGATGTCAGTTCCTTTATCTTTTGACATTATTTGCCAAGGTACAATATTTGCATGGTGTTCCATTTGAGAAATAATAATATTATCACCTTCAGAAAGTAAAGGCTTTACGTAACTATTAGCTACCAAGTTCACAGCTTCAGTTGCACCTTTAACAAATATAATTTCTTTTGATGAATCAGCACCTATGAAATGTTGAATAGTTTCTCGTGATTTTTCATATTCTTCTGTAGCTTTCTGGCTCAAATGATGCACACCTCTATGGATGTTAGAGTTTGTGGATTCGTAATAATTTTGTATCACATCTATTACTGATTTTGGCTTTTGAGTCGTTGAAGCGTTATCTAAGTAAATTAGTGG
>JBJLCC010000012.1:0-10096 GCA_045567855.1 Candidatus Poseidoniales archaeon
ACTTGAGTCTTTCATTCCTGCAGTAGCCGAGTACGACGAAGAGAATGAAGACCATGGGGATGATGATCACGATGACAATGAAACGCACGATGATCACGATGACAATGAAACGCACGATGATGACATAGAAGGCAATGAAATACCAACTCCTCAAGATGCATTAAATTTTTCTGACGCCAATAACGACTCTTTAATTTCCTTTGATGAATTCTGGCATGCTTGGGAAGAAGATGATGACGACAATCATGATGACCATCACGTCGCTTTCGCTACTCTTCACGTTGAAGAAGAAGGAGACTATGGTTTTGCTTTACCTTCGGGCATCGAATATTTCATTTTGATGGGAGCAGGCGGCCATGATGATCACGATGACCATGACGACCACGATGACCATGGAGACGATCACAGCGATCATTCAGATGATGAAGACCATTCAGACGATGAAGATCACTCCGACGATGGCAGTGAAATAGTTGCAGATTCAGACGAAGAAGCTTTTGACTATGATCCACACAGTTGGCTAAGTCCAGTTGCTTACAAGGCTCAAGTAAACGTTGTTCTAGAAGCCTTTATTGCAAAATTCCCTGAAGGTGAAGCAGATTTCAAAGCAAATGCAGAAAATTTTTCAGCAAGTCTTGATAAAATAGACTTAGATTACACTGCAGCATTCGGTGAGGGTGGTTCTTGTGATGTAGCAAATGCTGACAAGACAGTTGTAGCCAATCACAATGCTTACTCTTACATTGCTCAAAGGTATGACATTGACATAGTAACAGTACACGGATTGGATCCTGAAGGAACTGCCGCGCCTGGTGATATAGTAGAAGTTGTTAATATAATCAAAGAAAAACAAATAACTGTATTATACATTGAAGAATATACAAATACTGCAACTGTAGATAGCATTGTCCAACAAGCAGCTGACGACGGCATTACAGTATCAGTAGAAGTACTGTATACCATGGAAATGCCACCTAAAGACTCAGAGGACAATTATCTGACATTGATGAATAAGAACCTTGACAGCCTTGTTACAGGCATAGGGTGCTAATTTATATGGTGCTCCGAGTACCAACAAAAAAATAAAAGGAGGTAAACATGCAATTCTATAATGTAAAACTAAAAAAATCAGTCGAAGTCGAAGAAAAAGATTTTCAAATAGTTACTATGAAAAACGGCAGACCTGCAGCAAAAGCATCTGTCACAATCGACGGCGAAAAACACAAAATGTTCAGAATTCTTTCGAAAGCTGACGCAGAAAAGTACGCGTAGGAGATTTTAGACATTGTCTAATAATTTAATATGCATACGGACTCTCTACTCGTAGTCGAAAATTTATCTGTAAGTCGCTCAAAAAAAGTGGTTTTAGATGAAGTGTCCCTAACTATTAAACGTGGAGAGTTCGTTGGACTCGTAGGTCCAAACGGAGGAGGTAAAACTACCTTCCTCCTCACGATTTTAGGTATACTTAAGTCAAATCAGGGACATGTTGAATTTTATGGGAGTAGAACACCTTCTAATTCTATACTTAGGAAATTAGGTTGGGTTTCTCAACATGCATCTAATATTCCAAAAAATGTGAAATTAACTGTTAGGGAACTTGTTCAACTAGGTACTCTAAATTCAGGTAACATGTTTTGGAGATATAACGCCGATCAGAATGCTAGAGTAGATCGCGCTATCAGGCAGGCAGATTTACAAGATGTGCAAAGCAGGAGCATTCACACCCTATCTGGAGGACAACGACAACGTGCGGTAATTGCACGAGTTTTAGCTTCTGAAGCTGAATTTATAATTTTAGATGAGCCTCTTGTTGGAGTAGATCGTAATTCTAGAAATTATTTACTTAAATTTTTAGATAGGCTTTGCCATGAATCTCAAAAAACTATTTTGATGGTATCTCATGACATAGCTGCTATTCAACGAACTTCGCATAGGATGATATATCTAGAGGAAAGAATTAGATATGACGGAGCCTCAGATTGTTTTCCTAGTTTAGATGAATTAGCCAATTTACGAGGACTAGAGCGTATCCATGAAAGCGTTGGTATAGGAGAAAAATTATACCAGTTAAAGGACACTGCAGAGAAATGATAGACGTAGGCGAAATTATATTGAAATTAGTCGTTCCATTCTTGGAGGCTCTTGCACCTATAATTCCAGGTGAAATTTTCCCTTATTTTTTTACAATGGAAATGCTTCAGAGATCATTAATTGCAGCGTTAATAGTTACACTTGTTTCAGGTTTTCTTGGAATATTTTTATTAATTAGAAATCTTGCATTACTGGGTGACGGTTTAGCTCATGTTTCGTTTGGCGGAGTTGCTCTGTCTATTACTTTTGGTCTTGCATCAGAGTTACATTTTGCTCTTTTCTTAAGCATTATCTCAGCAATAATAATTTATGAGTTACAAGTACGAGAAATACTTTCAGGAGATGCTTCAATTGCTATATTTTTAACCGGAATGTTAGCTTTAGGTTTAGTTTCTCTAAGAGTGTGGGGAGGAGGTGTAACAACTGACGTTGAAAGCTATTTATTTGGGAATTTATTACTTATTGATAAAGAAAGTTTTAATTTAATTTGTATTGTTTCGATCATATCATTAATTTTCCTTCTTATGTCTTATAAAATTTTGCTTATTACTAGTATTGATCCGCTTGCAGCACAAGTTCAAGGTATTCCAGTAAGAATGACCGGGCTTGCTTTTAGTGTAATTACAGCAGCCACTGTTGTTAGTATGGTTCAAGTGATGGGTGCTTTACTAGTAACTGCATTATTAGTTACACCTTCAGCCACTTCTCAGTTGGTAAGTACTAGCTTTCGTTCTTCATTTATGTGGTCACAATTTTTCGGATTTAGCTCAGTTTTTTTGGGGCTTTATTATTCAGCAGAATTGGAAGCGGGAAGCGGTGCTATGATTGCTCTAGTTTCAGCAATAATTTTTGGGTGTGTAGCAATATTCCAATTTGCAGTAAGGCCCTTATTTTTCTCATCCGAAAATTTAAATTAATTTTTTTTAAATTTCACTAGGTAAAAAAAGGTGTGGAACGAGAATATTTGGCACTTTTGCGCTAGCTCCATCCAAAGCAACACTTTCTGCCCATTCAATAACAGCTTTGTAATGTTCTTCGCTACTTAATTTTCCTATCCAAGTTTTCTTTTTATTATTTTTTAACAACGTTACGTTATGCAAACTACAATATCCAAGACAATTTGAAATTGTAAGATTTATTTTATTATCTAATTCCTTTTTTTTCCACGCAGATTTCAAGAAATCTATGGGCACTTCATTATGTCCTTTTTCAACACGACCGCAACAACATCCATCACAGACGTACATGGAAGCCAAGCTATCTGCTTTCTTCATTTTTTGGTAAACCAATTCGTGTAATTTATCTTAATTTTTTTCACGAATGTACTCGTCATTATCTATTGGCACCCATACATTTTTCTTTTCTTTATCTTGGAGCTCAACACGATATGGATTTCCTTCATCCCAACATTTTAAAATTTTACCTTTCGTAAATTCTCCTACATTTGCGTAAATCATGTCTCCTACGTTAAAACGTAGTTCTTCAGCCTTACATTCCATGAATCCAGCTTCTAGTGCTTCGTGGTCCAGGTCTCTTCCTATGAAAACGAAAGTGCATTCACGTTTCTCATCCTTTTCCCACATAAGATCTTGGCTGTACGCCCCTCCAAAGAGCATGTGAACGCCCTGAAATACAAATTTGTGATCCATACCTTTTACTGAAAGTATTCCTTTGTATCTAAAGAAATCGACGGCTTTTTTCTCGATTATTTCTCCGATCCATTTATTCAATTTATTAACATTAAGAGACCCTTCAAATTTCGAACTTATAGATGTTACACGCTGGTCATGTTCGTGTTCAGCATCAGTATCAAGAAATTCAGGATCCATTTCAAGAGTTCTCTTCAAATCAAAAGAGCCGATATTAATTAAATTTTTAGGATCTATGATTCCGTGCTCAGTTCTAAAGATTGGTGCAAACCCATTGATTACCTTTATCTGTTTTTCAACATTCAACAGCTCTTCTTCATCTACGAGATCAGTCTTGTTAAGTAGGATTTTATCTGCAAAAGCAATCTGTTCAACAGACTCATTTTCTATTCCTTCAGGCTTTTCTTCCTCTATATGCTGAATAATATTCTTTGCATCTACTACAGTTATAATTCCATCAAGTTCATAACGTTCTGAAATTTTATCATCAACGAAGAATGTTTGTGCAACAGGAGCAGGATCGGCTAGTCCTGTGGTTTCAATTATCAATCCATCAAAGTCCTTGATTCTATCATACATGTCATAAAGTAACTCGGTAAGGTCTCCTCTTACGTTACAGCAAAGACAGCCATTAACGACTTCAATAATTTCTTCTTCTGAAGTCTCAACTAATATATTCTCATCAATACCAATGTCACCAAATTCATTTTCAACAATAGCGAATTTCATTTTATGTTCGGTACTTGACAGAATATGATTTAGGAGAGTAGTCTTACCAGAGCCCAAAAATCCAGTTAAAACAGTAACCGGCACTCGTCTTATTTCCTTTTTCTTGCTTTCGCTCATTATTATCTGAATACAATTGTTGAATATACTATATAAAACCTAATAGAAAAAGAATAGGCAAATAATAGGAAAATAATAGAAAAATATTACTCTAGTAATAGAAAAATAATAGAATACTAATCTTTATATAGTGCCTTCTACGGCCGCTTGTTTTATATGCTATCTCTCTCGATGTGCATGTATGGAAGGATACTGTGTAAAGTGTAAAGCCAAAAGAGAAATAGGTAACGGACAAGAAGTCACAATGAAGAATGGTCGTAAGGCAATGAAAGGATCATGTGGAACTTGTGGCACTGGAATGTACCGCATACTCGGTAAAGCATAATTTAGTAGCTAAAACAAAATTAGCCAATAAATTAGTAGCTACACTCCAAATTTAAACATTAAGCATGGGCAGATTGCCCTAATAATTGCATCGATTAATCTTTAGATTGCTTATCCAAATTTTTTTCTATAATTTTTAAATTTCTTTTATTTGATTTCCAAAAGATATCAAATATGTCTCCAGCAACGGGGATGGCCCCTACAGTGGTATCTAATATAATATTTAGAAACATTGAGAATACAGCTCGTTTAGGCAGGTTCATTTTGATGGCAGCTCTTAGCATGTATAGTGAAAAGATTCCACTTACTATGTCTCCACCTCCAGGCACCAGTCCAAGTAGTGCATCCATTCCAAATTTAATTCTAGTTCCAGGAATTGTAAAGCTTTCATCTAGATTTTTACTTAGTTGCCTTAATCGAACAAGCTTCTCATCTAGAATTTCTTTCTCTTCATCATTCATAATTATTTCTTTTGACTAGTCAAAAAGTCCTTTATTTTGTCTCTAAGTGGAGTATTTTCCTCAGGTTTATTATTGTTTCTTACGGCCATATTCAACCAAGCTTTCATGATTGAGCCTTTGATAGCATAAATTTTATTTCTTCCAATTCGTTTTTGGGAAATTATATTTGCTTCTTTCAGATTTGCAAGATGTCTCGATACGGTAGTTTGATCTTTTCCAGATATTTTAGTTAAGTCGGAAACGTTATGTTCTTTAATCATCAGCATTTCAATTATTTTCAATCTCGTAACATTTCCTAAGGCTTTGAAAATAACTGCGTCCATAAATACATGTATAAATGTACATATATTAATATATCTAAAGGCCTGCAGAAGCGATAAATGCTAGCATCGCAATTCCCATTCCTTGTTTTATACTCTTTTGTCCTGAAAAATAATTTTCATTCCTAGCATTTTGAAAACCAATTAACATCAATATATTGGCTGCAGAGATTCCAATTAAATAAGCATTCAAGGCCATTCCACTAAATTGAGGGGCGGCAGTATAACTTAGTGAAACCGCTGTGATCAAAATAGTGCCAGCTACGATTAAAGAATTTGAAATTCCTATCCTTGCAGGCAGAGTAAATCTATCCTTATCGCCTTCGAGATCTTGAATGTCTTTAATTATCTCACGAGAAATAGTTGCAAAAAAAGCAAGTCCAAACATCCATAAAGTTGGACCAGGATCATTAACAACCATTCCAGCAAAAAGGAAAACTGCACCGGACATAAATCCAACAGCAATATTTCCAGAGATACCTAGGGCTTTCAGCCTATTTTCGTATGAAATTAGCGTTATAGTTCCTATGAGTGCTATGATAAATGGTAGCTTATTAGCTAACCCAAAAAGAACAACCAACAATCCTCCTGCCAACAGGATTCGTGAGTAAAGCAGAGTATCTTCAGCACTGATCAATCCTGCGGGAATAGGTCTATTTGGATGATTTTCTTTATCAGATTCTCGATCATTATAATCATTTAGGGCATTACCTCCACCAACAAGCATCATTGCTGAAATTGATGCAATTAATATTTCTACTTGAAAATCTACTATATTGTCTCCAGTTGCAATAAAAGACCCAGCAACTACAGCAACTGCAGTCAGTACAACATTTCCGGGTCTCGTTAGCGCAAGATATGGGTTCATAGGGATTAACTTCCTATTTTGCAATTCGGCTGGGTTTGAAAAGATGAACGGTAATGTAATTTTACTTATTTTTTCATAGTTGGAAAAATTATGGTAAAAGTAGTTCCCTCGCCTAATTTAGATTCAAGTTCTAATTCTGCGTCGTGTTTTTCAATAATTTTCCTAACTACGTGCAATCCTAACCCAGTACCTTTACCAGGTTCTTTAGTGGTAAAAAAAGGGTCGAAAATCTTCTTTTGAGTAGCTTCATCCATTCCACTACCGTTATCTTTCACAGATATTGAGCACATATTTTTTGAACTTTTAGTTATTAGCCATAATTTACCTTTATCATTCATCGCATCTACTGCTAGAATATTCATTTTTTATCCTAAGTCCTCACCGTTATTGCCAATCCCTTTCTTAAAGATAAGCACTAATTACAGGCTTTTCATCCATATGGAAGAAGCTGTAGGTGGCCCACCAAGTAATCATATCTAAGGCATTTACTAGGTTATTCATTCCAGTAGCATTATTTCCATACCCTCTGGCTTCGTTATCCATCCAATCGATCATTTCTTGAACAGTATCACAGGTTTGGTGATAGCACCAATAGCCATCAACTAGACCCCCAAATCCAAGAGTTACAGTTTCTAGATTATCTTGAAAAGAGGCGTGATCACTTCTCGCTGTAGTATCTTCGTAAATTATTATCTCAGGCCTATCTCGCTCAACCCAAACATCATACTTCCACGTTTCATCTGAGTTATTGTCAGATCCAACTAATATATCTTGCTGCATCGAGACATTTATAGCGTCAGCACCAATCCACTGACTGAGATATACTAAATCAGGTTGATCGATTTTATTATAGTTAAGAGAAGGTCCAATGTATATTCTCATTGGCCAAACTTCACTATCTTTAGGATACCCATCAGTATCAGGCTGTGGATCTGGATCGCAATCTCCATCACCACCTCCATGTTCACCACCACAAGGAGCTCCGCCACCCCCTGGCCAGTTAACACCCGCCATATCCAAATTAATATAATTCATAACAGTCACATCAGGATATCTATCGGCTAGCGTATCTGTCCAGTAATCACTGCCACGTAATCCTCCTTCTTCACCAGACCACAAGCAATAGACCATTGTTCTTCGAGTATCATATGGCATAGCCGCCATTGCCTCTCCTGCAGCAAGAACCATTGATGTTCCTGCAGTGTTATCATAAGCTCCAACTCGAGTCCCATAGGTTCTAGATCCCGTTATGTGAGGATCCACTAGCCCTCCATTTATTGGAGGAGCAATATCAAAATGAGCTCCAAATACTAACCATTCATTTGGATATAATGTTCCATCTCGGTATCCACATACATTGTAAGCTTCTGGATTAACATTTCCTAGTACGTCTTCTATTGCGAATCTCTGAACTTCTACCCTGAGTCCATATGAAGTCATCTCGGCAATCAAAAATTGAGCTGCATCTTCGTAAGCTAAGTTTCCTTGTCCTGCCCATCTATCTAAATATCCAACAGCTCCATCGGCAGGGTCTAAAATATCTGGAGTTTCGTCAGAAATACGAGCTATACTGTTGAACACAGTTCGTCCATCAACAAATCCTCTTGAAAATAGACTTCCTTCGTCTACAGTATAAGCTGCAGAGACTTCACGTTTTAGATCAATTTGATAGGAACACTTTTGCCTGCTTTTTCTTCAGTTGAGTTTAAAGTATAAAATGAGGTGTATTCTTCGGGTTCAATTCTTGATACAGCTAGGCCTTCTTGATTCATTCCACCTCTCTCCACCCAGTCCTTCCAGCTTTCACTTGGATTTCTAATTGGCCACACCTCGGTTCCATATTTAGACAGAAAGATAAATGCAGTATCTATCCTAGGCGGGGCAAGAATTGTAAGTTGCTTTGTTTCCCCTGTTCGCATGTCTAGAATAGTTCCATTTTGAAGGTAATTTGATGCAGGATCAACTACCATATGAGGAATGAAAACAGAAACATCACGCTTTGCAGAAATCACCAAAGGTTGGAATTCTCCTGCAACCAGAGTAACTGGGTTGACTATAACATCATTTGGAGAAATAATATCCTCTTCATCATTCTCTAGACATCCTGCGAAAGATACTGCTAAAAACAATGCAATTACAGAAATGTTTAGCATTTTGTTCTTATACAAGTTTCTACGCATTATTGCATACTATTATTACTAGAATATATAGTTTGGTTATTCAGATAAACAATCTTCATGCATACATACAGGAGGTTCAAAAAAGATTTTTTCGTCTGTATTTATTTCATGTAATCTTAAAACACTATTTCCTGAAATATCGATTTCAATAGCAGTTTCTATACTTGGAGGTAAATAGTCTTCACCTATATCTCTGAGTGAAAGACGTATTTTATGTCCTTCAGGTACCAAGACATCCATTGCGAAAAACTCCATTTTCGCCCTTATCGTTTGGCCAGGCACAATATTTTGATATTCAGTTCCTCCTTCATGATATCTCAAATCCATTATTGCATGTCCAATGTGTATACATTCTCCAGATCCATCACAATCTTCCATTAACGCATAGATTGAACCGCCAGGACTAGTCAACGGCGTAACATCCATGTGTAATTGAGGCAATCCTCCAAATCGGAAATCAGAGTTATATGTTTCAGTTTCAAAGATTAGCCAATCTTCAGCGGCTTCCATACCAGGGTAGACTGCAGTACCCAATGCACTTTCCCCAACTAAGGTTAGATTATTTCCCCCTAATGGCATTTCTATTACGTTAGAATCTTTAGCAGGATAACGTTCCTCAACTCTCCATTCCCCACGATTATTTTGTATTTCTAAGTATAAGCTTGGTTTAGGTCCTTTTTCTTGCAAATAGTAAGTAAACCATTCTAGCAAATCTTGCATCCAATCAAATCGAACCATTTGAGGATAAGCTTCAGACCCTCTTCCAGGATCAGATCGTTGCTTTTGATAGTCGGGCCTGTCAGGATAATCATGATCCCATTGTCCCATCAAAACCTTTGCTTCTATTCCAGTGTCTAGTAGTGTATTAATTACAGGAACTGCCATATGAGGATCAACATTCCAATCATGGAATCCTTGTACAATGTAGACAGACCCTCTATAGTTCTCTAAAACACGGCCAAGGAAGTATCTTTCATCCCAATATCCACTAACCTCACTTCCTCCGAATACGTAGGCTTCGCCTCCGTACAAACTAGAAGCTAAATAGTCGGGACAAGCGTTTTGTAAATTCTGTTCTTCTTTGTCAGCCTCATAACCATATGAGCCATAAACAACATTGTGCATGAAAGGTGCACGAGCTTCAGAGGATCCATTCTTCCACATTAGTTCTCTTACTCCAATAAGTCCTGAAATTGGCACTATAGTCTTTAGATATTCATTTCCATACATTGCAGCTTGCCACGGAGTAGAACCATCATAGGATTTCCCTATCATTCCTACATTTCCATTTGACCACTCTTGAGTTGCCAACCATTCAACGGCGGCATTGATTCCCTCTTGCTCAGCAAATCCC
>JBJLCC010000013.1:0-9556 GCA_045567855.1 Candidatus Poseidoniales archaeon
AAATAGAAAGGAATTAGACTTTCATCCAAACCACAGACAAATGTTAAAAGCGAATCATACCAAGCTAACAAAAATTCTTGACAAGCTTGTCCTCCATCATCTTCACAAAATTCTAAAACTACTTCAAAACAAGAACCGCTGTTTGGATCTTCACAAGCTTCTCCGGGATCCATTAAATTACAAGGTGAACCGTCTTCATTACCAAACTCGCAATCTGCCGGATAATCTGCTGTAACGTTTATTGTATAGTATCCCATCAAGATATAGTCACAATTAGATTCGCAGCCATCATCATCCAAGTAATCAAGTGCTACTTCTTTGTAATTGCTTCCCTCTTCTTCAACGTCAGCCCTTCTAATTTCTTCATCCATTTTAGTATGGACTGTCTGAGAATCATAAGAGTATTTTACTTGATAATTCCCAACATCTAATTGATAAGCGTAAGCTAATGCTGAAGCTACTTCGTCATCTTCATCAGCAACTATCTCCATATCTGAGAAATCTCCCTCTCCCCACATTGTAATATTATCATCACCTTGGCCGTTATTGGCCTCACAGTCAGACGCCCCATTCATTTCAGAATAATCTTGATAATGAACATAGCGATCTGGATTTGTACTGACAATCGCACTTCCGCCAACCCTTACAACGTAATCGCCTCCTGAGTAAATTCTCCACTCTATACAAGTATCTGAATCGTACTCCCAATCTTCTCCTTCTTCTATTATGCCGTCATCATTTCCCCGCTCATCATTTCCAAGCGTTCTTGGAGTATTGGTTACAGTTACATCTGAAATATCATAACCGTATTCTTCAAGAGCTGCCCTAAAATTATACATCCCACTCATGTTGGTGAATTGCATACCCACTCCACTTTTGTTGAAATAATCTCTGGTAGCTTGATAATAATAGGCATAATAACAATCATACAAACCACAATAATCTTCAGGAATCAACCAATCTAGTAAATGACCTTTTTGTGTATTACCTCCATTGGGATCCTCGACATTAAATCCTACATTACTGCCGCTTTCGTCTGTATTATCGGTTTCAGGATTATCTAAGTCTCCATCCGTTAAACTAATGAGACAAGGGTTGTTCCAACTGCATTCTGGAAAATCTTCTTCATCATCTTCAGCTTCTACTGTGTAAGTGAATATTGATAATACAAATAGCAATGCTAGTAACGCACTCAAGTACTTTTGGCCCATAAAGAGGGCATAAAGTAGGAATATTTAATATTTTAACTTAATGCGTTCAAATGTGCAGAGATTGCGCCCATAGCAGTTCCTGTTTCAAAACCTACATTAGAACCTGTTAGTTCAAAATTATACTTAGATTTACTAATAAACGATATTGGAAGGCCTTTAGGGCCTAATCCCATTACCATGCATAATCTTCCCTTTGGTAAAGACGATTTAGAAAAATCTGGATTCTCTGTAGTAGCAACCACTGTTCCAGACCAGGATTCATCAATTTCTTTTTTGAAAAATTTTACCCTATTTTTATCTATGAGAGACTTGATGTAACCATCATTTGGAAGACGCATTTCTTTCTTAATTTCTTTAACTAACTTTTTTGAAGATATTTCTGGGAAGTTAACCAAAGCCAAGTCAAGATCAAAAGAGGCGCAGAGATTTGATGCTTTAAAAACTGATTTAAAATGTGGATGATTCCAATTACCTCCGTACGTGTTGTAAAGTGCTAAGGTATGATTTCCTGTTTCGGCTACTTCATTTAACTCTTTAACTACTTTAGACTTCTTAGAAATCTGAGTTACACCCAAACGTTCTAGCGTTAAATCTAATTTAGCTCTTAATTTAATTTTTATTTTAGATTCTGAAATAAGACTGTATTGCTCTTCACATTTATCATATAATTGTCTTGCCAATTCTTTTAATTTTTTTCTATCGGCTCTGGAGGTTAATGAAATCAAAAGAAAGACTTTATCATCAGTTGGTAAGTCTGATATGTATTCTTCAAACAAAATAAAATCTGATTTATTACTGCACACTCTAACAAGATAAAGTAATGATTCTTGGTCCTTAGCATTCTCAAGTGCTTTGAGAAGTGCCTTTGAATCTTCGCTCTTATTCAATTTAAACAATTGTAGATGCAAGTATCCAAGCAATTTAGTTCTTGAAGTACTATCAAATTTAAGCAAAATATCAATCAAACGAGACTTAAAGCCGAGCTTTACTCCATGTCTAACAATTGCTTTACCTGTTTCAAATTCATGTCCCTTTAATTTGCTAGATATCGCTAATAAAGTACCCAAACAAAACTCCGGGAAATTTTTCGAATATTTTATCAAAAAGTCCTTAATGTCTTTATTTCTTTCCCTATCCAATTTTTCCAATATTGTTGAATAAGAATCATACATAATATCTGTATCCTGAATTGCTTTTAACGACTTAGAAATGCTACCTAGTAATTCAATTCTTCTCCACGGTTGCTGCACTTTTTCTATATCTTTACTAGCTAAATTGATAGCTTCTTTGAATTGTTTACTTTTTGGAGATAAATAAGGTATTAGCAGATAAAACGAAAGGCTTCGATAGTAAGAATCTGAAATTGATTTTACTTTTGGAAATAAACTGTCTGGGCTTCTACCTTCCTTTAATTCTCTGCGTATATGGCGCATTAAAGAAGGTGCGTGCTTTTTACTCATTATTTGATATCTGATACTACTGCAAAACTAATTGTCCCCGTTACTCTATTATTGTCATTAAAATTAGGAAAAAAATATTGCGTAACTTTAGAGCTATGCTTGCTAGTTTTGTATACTTTGTGTGATACTGTAGGCTGTTTAGTTTTTATACTTTCCAAGGCTTTTGTATCAACATCTGCATAATTCTCCCCCAATGCTTCTGACGTTGTTTTACCATAAAATGTATGTTCATTAAATCCGAACCTAGAAAGTGCCTTAGCTCCATATGAATAAATGTGCCTGCCTTTCTTGTCTCTAATTGAAACTCCATATTTTTCTGAATTAAAAGGAGTATGAGTCAATGACCATAATTTAGCTTGGCCTATAGATCTCTGTTCAACTAGTCCTTGAAATTTTAAAAGTTCAAGATACTTTGCTACCGTATTTCTACCTATGTCTAAGTCTCGAGAGATTTCCGTAATCGAACTTTGTTCTGATCTTGCCTCTAAATATTCTGTAATTTTTGATTGAATTTTAGAATTTAATTCTTTAGCCATACATATAATTTAAAAAGTGGGCATTAATGCTTTGTGTTAGAGCTGTGCACTAGCGCTTAATAACCCTTTAGAGCTGTGCACTAGTGCTTAGTAATCCTTTATATCTTATCAAAGGGAAATGAAGATATGGGTCAATACGACGGAGGAATGATTTCGCAATTAGGACTAGGGGCTAGTTTCATATCTATTTTTGGATCATTGTACATATATTTTGTAAATGAAGATCAATCATTAGGTATTTTTGTAGGTCTATGGGCTCCAACTTTAATATTAATAAGTAGAGAAGTTGATAAGATGCTAGGATGGATGTCTGAATAGTTTAATACAAAAAACACTATCCCTGCTCTGACAAATTTACATGGCGCTACGCTGAAATGTTTGGATATCACTTGTAAGAGTTGTTTACTTTTGCAAGAATAATAAAACTCCTAATTTCTCACTAATTGGCGCAACTTTATCGTGCTGAAAAGACCCGTTAAGCACTAGCTTTCAACTTAAACTAATATTAGGCACTAGCCTGAGTCTTTTATATACTATTTTGTGCACTAGACGATATATAGCACTACCATGGCCACTAGTACGTACAAATCTGAACTTGAAGTCCCAGTTCCTGTTGACCAACTTTTCAGTTGGCACGAGAATCCTGGTGCTTTCGAAAGATTAACGCCTCCATTCGATCCTGTTAGTATCAAGAAAAGAAATGGAGGAATAGACGGCGGAGAAGTTCATATTCAGATGAACTTAGGGCCAATTCCTCTGACTTGGGTAGCTAAACATCACGATTATATTAAGAATGAACAATTTTTTGATGAGCAAGTAAGCGGGCCATTTGCCTCGTGGAATCATAAACATCTATTTGAAAAAATAGACTCCAAATCATCCAAAGTAACTGACAAAATAGATTATCAATTACCTTTAGGAATATTGGGTAAAACTTTTGGAGGTGCATTTGCAAAACAAAAGATAAAACAAATGTTTGCCTACCGAAGGAACATTACCAAGAATGACTTAACTGCCCAATCAAATTACAGTGGTAAATCTCTTGATATTGCAATGACTGGAGGATCTGGATTAATTGGCTCACAGCTCAAGCCGTTCTTAACTACTGCAGGACACTCGGTAGTGAATATTGTCAGAGGCAGACCTCAAAAGGGAGAAATTGGATGGGATTTAGATAATAATACACTAAGTAACCTCTCTGGTAAAGATGTTGTAGTTCATTTGGCTGGAGAACCAATCAGCAAGCCACTAGGTGGAATGGTTCCTTTACCTTGGACTAGCTGGAAACGTAAAGAAATTTTAGAAAGTCGAGTTAATGGAACAAAACTTATTGCTGAGCACATAGCTTCATTGAATAATCCTCCGAAAGTTTTGATCTGTGCATCTGCAGTAGGATACTATGGAGACCGGGGAGAAGACTTACTTAGTGAAGATGAAGAAAGTGGAAATGATTACTTTTCACATGTAGTTAGTGAATGGGAAAAAGCAGCCCAACCAGCTATTGATGCTGGCGTTCGTGTAGTTTTCCTGAGGATTGCTCCAGTTATGTCTCCATTGGGTGGAGCATTGCAGGTACTAGGAAATGCTGCCAAATTAGGGTCAAGTCCACCTGTGGCCGGAGGCAAACAATGGTGGTCATGGGTCTCAGTAGATGATGTTGTAGACGTAATCTACCATTCTATTGTCAACGATAAATTATCTGGGCCAGTCAACGTAGCCTCTCCGAACCCAGTCAGGCAAGGTGAGTGGGCTTCAACACTTGCAAAAGTAATTTGGGGAAGATTTGGAAAGCTAACTGGAATAATTCCAATTCCTGGATTTGCTTTGAAAACTGTCTTGGGAGAGTTTGGCGATGTTTTAGCGTTATCAAGCATTAGAGTAGATTCTTCGAAATTAATAAACTCAGGGTATAAATTTAGATTCGAAGATTTAGAGGATTGCTTCAGACATTTACTGGGTAAAAGAACTGCGGAGGAATTACAATGAAAGACATTGTAGTTATTGGTGCAGGATATGGCGGTTTAGTTGCTTCAGCTTTACTGGCTAAAGAAGGGCATAATGTTACGGTAATAGAAAAGAACGAACAACCTGGCGGAAAAGCTAGCTTACTTGAAAAAGATGGATTCCAGTTTGACATGGGGCCTTCGTGGTACATGTGGCCTCAAGCATTTGAAAAATTTTTTGAGGAATTTGGAGAAAATGCTTCAGACTTTTTAGAACTAAAACAACTTGACCCTTCATATCGAGTTTTCTTTGACGACGGTGATATTATTGATATTTCAAGTGATATAGAGAAGAATTACGAGATTTTTGAGAGATTAGAAGAAAATGGTGCTGAAAAACTTCGCCTGTATCTAGAAGTATGCAAGAAACAGTATGATATTGCAATGGATGGATTTGTTTATCGTACTTATAATTCGATATTTGATTTTTTCACCCCAAGCATGGTAGTCAACGGATTGAGGCTGAAAGCTTTTTCAAACTATCATAAAGGAGTCCAAAAATATTTTAAAAATCATAAGGCTCAAAAATTGCTTGAATGGATTACTGTATTCTTAGGGGGCGATCCAAGAAATGTACCTGGCATGTATTGTATGATGTCTTATTTAGATCATCATCACGGAATTTATTATCCCAAAGGCGGAATGAATGGGCTCGCTCAAAAAATTTACGAGATTGCTCTAGAAAACGGAGTTAAATTCAAATTTAATGAAGCTGTAACAAAGATTAATGTCGAAGGGAAATTAGTAAATAACGTAGTAACTGAAAATAGTGAATACCTTGCTGATTTGGTAGTAAATAACGCTGATTACCACCATGGTGAAACTCAATTATTAGAAGAAAAGAACCAGACTTATAAATCCAGTTACTGGAATAAGAAGACCATGGCTATCTCTATGCACTTAGCTTACATTGGAGTTAATCGTAAAATTGATAGTCTAACACATCACAATTACTTTTTCAACGAAAATTGGAATAATCATTTCGATCAAATTTTTAAAACTCCTAAGTGGCCAGATAATCCTAACTTTTACGTTTGTTGCCCTTCCCGAATTGATGATAATGTTGCACCGAAAGGGATGGAAAACTTATTCTTTTTAGTTCCAGTTGCGTCTGATTTAGAAGATTCTGACCGCATTCGTGAGGCTTATTTTGATAAAATACTGGATAGGTTTGAAACTTGGACTGGTGAAAAAATAAAGGATGATATTGTTGTAAAGTCACTATTCACTCATCGAGATTTCAAAAGCAGATATAATGCTTACAAAGGAACTGGATTAGGAATGGCTCATACCTTGTGGCAAACTGCTGTATTTAGGCCAAAGCACAAAAGTTCAAAAGTTAAAAATCTATACTACACAGGACAATATAATCATCCTGGCGTTGGAGTTCCAACCACTGTTATTTCTTCCCAAATTTTAGTTAATGAAATGAAAAAGGAGGGGGTGTTAACATAGTATACGTAAGAACAAAAAATATAAAAGGCAAAAAATACGCTTATCTTGTTGAAAGTAAATGGGATAGCGAAAAGAAAACATCAAAACAAAAAGTTATTGAGTATCTAGGTTCTGTAGAGAACTTAACTATTGATGACGTACCAAAAGAATATCATTCTGGATCTGTCAGAAAATTCTTCGTTAAAAATCAAACGAAACTTGATGATAAAGTTGTTGAAAGACAAAAAGAGTTAGAAATTTTGTTAGCTAGATGCTTGCAAACTGGTGACGAAGAAATGTCTTTTGAAAAGGCTGAAGAATTAATTGAATTGGTTGGTTTACAACGGTTCTATGTTGACTCTGTGACCGGAGTAATGAGAGAAACTGGGAAGCTATGGGTTGACGGGGAAATTGGAATTGCTCAAGAACATATGATTACCAACATTATGAGAAAAATAATTCAACAATATAATGCCAAAATTGAGATGAAAGGGCTAGTTGAAGGCTTGGCAGTCATCTGTAATCCTGAAGGAGACGATCATAGTATGTCCAATTTGGTTCTTGAAGGACTCCTAAAAACTAGAAAATACCGAGTGACTAACATAGGTGGTGCATGGTACATGGGAGACAAAAGAGCTGTAACAAACAAAGCCATTATTGACTTTGTGACTCATGCCAGACCAGATATTGTTTTTATCTCAGTTACTATAGCAAGATATTTGTTTAATGCAAAAATGATCGCTCGAGAATTAGTTAAAGAATTACCTAATACTAAAATTTTCTTAGGAGGGTTAGGCACAAGAGGTATCGTAGATGGTGAATTACAAGAAGGAATTCATTTAGCGAATAAAGACACTCTAAGGACACTGAATAAGCTATGAAATCTAAATTAGGCACCAACCTAGCTCCTTTAAATACCTACAAATCTGAAGTAGATTCTAGCATGGCTAAAAACGTCTACTCATCAGAGACCTATGGAAACCGAACTTCCACTACAAATCCTGATGAAATTTTCAGAAAAGGTAGTACAACCTACTACTACAGCACAAAGTTGTTTCCTGCTAATGTTAGGAAAGAAGTAACCCAGCTGTACAATTTCGTTAGAGTAGCTGATGATTATGTAGACTCAGTACCTCAGAATACAGAGGGCTTCATGAACTTTAAAGATGAATACTATCGTGTTCTCTCCGGTAAAAGCTCCGAGAATGAAGTAATTACAGACTTCGTAAAACTTTCCCAAAAAAGAAAATTCGAAAACGAATGGGTTGATGCTTTCTTGTACTCTATGGAAATGGACACAAGAAAATCTACTTACAAAAATTTGGATGAATTGAATACATACCTTTACGGATCTGCAGAAGTGATAGGCTTGATGATGAACAAAGTAATGAACATCAACGCAAGTGCTGATGAATCTGCAAGATACCTGGGAAAAGCTATGCAATTTATAAATTTCATAAGAGATATTGACGAAGACTTAGATTTAAAGAGAACTTATTTCCCTGTTGAAGATTTGGACTCTTTTGGCCTTTCAGGCTTAACTAGAGGAGAAGCCAGAAGAAAGCCCAAGCAATTCAAATCATTTGTTAGATCTCAAATTCACCTTTACTTTAAGTGGCAAAAACGTGCCGAGTTAGGATTTAAATTTATACCTAAAAACATGCGTATAGCTGTCAAAACTGCCTCTGATATGTATCTATGGACTGCAAAAGAAATTTACAAAAATCCATTTATTGTATACGACTTAAAAATTAAACCAACCTGGACTAAAGTTTTACTAAACGGTCTTAAGAATACTATTAATGCATATAATCCCTTGAATAAAAGCTCTATTTCTGGAGCTTCAACTAAAGAAACATCTGCCCTTTAACCCTCAGTAAACTATAAAATATGGGTCAAAAGTACTAAAATATGATAAGTGTAACCGATATGGCAGCTGAGAAACTCTCAAAGGCCCAGGAAGGGGAAGATATGGCTGGTAAAATGCTCCGCATAGGTGTGTTCTCTGCTGGTTGTAGCGGCGGTTATCAATACGCTTTAGGATTTGATATGAAAAGCGATTCTGATTCCCTATTCAAATCAAACGGATTAGAAATGATTGTCAAAACTGAAGATGTTGAAAAAGTCAGTGGAACTGAAATTGATTACATCGTAAGCGAAATGGGTGAAGGCTTTAGAGTGAATAATCCTAATCCTGTACCTGAAGGCGTTAAAGGCCAATGTAATTGTGGCTCCGACAATTCCTGCTAGTTAAATGAAACAAAATACACTATCTGAGCAAGTTTTTTCTGTAGTTGTTGCCTTAATATTTGTTTCTGCTTCATATCTTCTTCTAATTGAAGATGCTTTGGATGAAGAATATGATATGAGAGTTCCTGTTTGGGCCAGAGGGCAACTGAACTATGATACTTCACAACCTTACAGCTTTGTTCTAAATCAAGGAACTTATGAATTGCTGGAAACGGACAATGAGTTTGAATCTGTTCATGTAATGATTCCTTATGATTTACCATTAAGTGAAGGTGGTGCTGCAGCTACATGCCAATTTGGCGGCGAATGTCCACAAATTAGTTTAGCATATTGGAGGCCAAAAGTGCCTTCGGGAATGAAAGTTCCGGTTATAGCTGAATTTGGACCTTACTTTGGGGAAACTTCAGCCTCAACGCCTGACGTCTCCCAACCAGGTAGTTGGTTAGGTGTAAGCGTCATTCAAAATCTATTACCTCATGGATTTGCCTTTGCGCAAGTTTCTGTAACGGGTACTGGAAGCTCTAACCACTGTATGGATTTAATGGGATTTGCTGAGCAAGAGGGAATCAATGCCGCCGTTGAATGGTTGGCAACTCAAGAGTGGTCAAATGGAAATGTAGGAATGATAGGGAAATCCTATGATGGTTCTACTCCGTGGCAAG
>JBJLCC010000014.1:0-9527 GCA_045567855.1 Candidatus Poseidoniales archaeon
AAGAAGTCCACGAAGAAAGATAGAGACATGGAGTCATTTGGTAGATGAATGCATCTTATGCAATCTTCGAAGCTGAATTTCGAACGTCATTACGAAGTTCTTTTCAATCATTCAAGAAGCGCTTTGCATCTACATTCTTTATTTCAATTTTAGGTATTATTTTTTCATTTGCCTGCATTAGATTGATGAATTTTGTAATTCAGAATCCTGACCTTTTTCCAGAAGGTTCTAATGAGGGTTACGGGACAATTTTATTAGTTTATTTTTCACTTTTTACTCTTAGGTCAGCCGGTATAACCTATAGAAAAATTGTTAAGTCAAGAATTATGGATATGTATCTTGTTCAACCTTTATTCCCCAGATCTATTATGCTAGGTCAATTTTTTTCTGTTTTGATTCCAAATTTAGTACTAACCTCAGGTATTCTTTTAATATTTTTTACAGGGAATATTGTTACTAAAACAAACATAAATGTTGAAATGGAGTTTTTAATATTATTGTATTTGTTTTCTTTTTTATCTGTTTTAAGCGGATTTATGTTTTCATTAATTGGCTCTTTACATCCTTTTTCTAGGAAATTTAGTTTTTTAGTAGTTTTATTTCCTATTCTTTTTGCGCTTCTTCTAGTCTCTAATGCAGCTCACCAAGATCCTAATTTAGCTATAGTTATTGTTTTAGTTTGTGCAGTGCTTCTACTTATTTTCTTTTATTTCATGGATAATATTTTTGTGGAAGCTTTAGAATCTTATAAAATCAATTCATCGTCTCACAAAAACCCAGTAAGAATATTACAATTTCAGTGGTTAAGCCCTTTGGTAGGTCGTAGAGCTTCAGCGATTTGTTCTAAAGAGGTGACGTCTTCTATTAGAGAAAAGGATGTCTTGAGTTCAGCTTTTTCTACCTTTTCTATTTCAATACTAATGATTTTTTGGTGGTTTAAAGTAGGAATTCCCACAGAGCCAGTTGGTGATCTCCCTCCAAAATTATACTATCCTGGAATGTTAGCAATTAGTTTGTATTTGGGGGCTTTATTACAATGTACAATGCTTGGTTCTACAATGCTCGGCGTGGAAGGAAAACGTCTTTGGATTATGAAGTCTAATCCTGTGGAGTCATTATTAATTATGAGAGGAAAAGCTTTTGCTCTCTTGTTTATGGCATTACCAGGACTTTTATCCATTTGGCTTCCAATATGCCTCTTAGCTAAGTTTCCTTTTGAGGTAACTTTATTTTTTGGGCAATGCGTTTTAATTTTATTGTTTGTTAATACGGGGTTGGGTATATGGGCAGGAAGCGCTTTTGCTAATTTTGATGAAAGTGATCGTGGTAATCCAGATATTCTAGTACAGTTCATGCTTATGGGAACGTCAGCATTTTTTTCTTCAATATTACTTATCTTACCAGCTTCAGTAATGCTTTACAATCATAATATAGGTCTTTTAGCAGGCGGAATATTTGTTCTTTTATCGTTTGCAATAATGTTTGTAGGTATTAGAGCTAGTTCTTCGGCTTACCGTACAATATTTATTGATAGTTACGGCGCTTAAAATTTTCAGCAAATAGAATAATAATAGGTGTTCTATGTGTATGTGTGGTATTGATAGCATCTAATGAGATGGAGGCTTATTTTGAAGATTTAGAAAAAAAAGCCGATACTTGTTACACTCTAGTTGAGAAGGTTCGAAAAGCGGGTTTTGATCCTTCAGATTCGCCAGAGATACCTAGAGCTAAAGATTTAGCGGAAAGAGTAGAAGCGCAAGTAGGTCCAGAAGGTATAGCTCCAAGAATAAGAGAAGTAGCTGAAGATAATGATAGAGAATCTACTGCTTTAATAATTGCTAAAGAGCTTGCAGGAAAATTAAAATCTGAGCTAGGGTTAGAAAAAGCATTAGAACAGGCAGTTAGAACATCGTTATCCATACTTACAGAGGGGGTTTTAGTTGCCCCTACAGAAGGAGTTGTAAAGGTAAGCACTCTTGAAAACAGTAATAAAACTAAATGTGCTTCAATATACTATGCGGGGCCCATTCGTGCTGCAGGTGGTACCGCTCAAGCATTATCTGTTTTAATTGCCGACGTAGTTAGAAGAGAATTAGATTTAGATCCATATATTCCAACTCCTGCTGAAATTGAAAGATATAAAGAAGAGATTCCTCTTTACAAAAGAGCAGTTAATTTACAATACGTTCCAAGCCCAGATGAAATACATACAATTGTGACATCATGCCCTATTTGTGTTACGGGAGAACGCACAGATAAGTTAGAGGTTGCAGGAAATCGAGATCTCCCTCGTGTTGAGACGAATTCTTTGAGAGGAGGAGCATGTCTAGTTTTGGCTGAGGGTCTTTGTCTTAAAGCTGCTAAAGTTCTAAAACATGTTGACAAGTTGGGAATAAGTGGTTGGGATTTTCTACGTACTTATACTGAGAAAAAGCGAAAATCAGCTTCTGGCGATGTTAAAGAGCACAAATATTTGAAAGATGTTTTAGCAGGCCGGCCAATTTTTGCTTTTCCTGATAAACCAGGTAGCTTTAGACTTAGGTATGGACGCTCCAGAACAGCCGGCTTAGCTTCAATGTCTTTGCATCCCTCTACGATGTTGATTGTCGATTCTTTTGCTGCAATAGGCACTCAATTGAAGCTTCAATTACCTGGTAAAGCGACAGCTTCTACTCCATGTGACACAATTGAAGGGCCTTCAGTTATACTACAAAACGGTACTTTTACTAGGCTTGATGATTATAATCTAGCTTTGGAAGTTGTTGGTCAAGTTAAGGAGATTGTTGATTTAGGTGAGCTATTGATTCCAGTAGGAGAATTCTTGGAGAATAATCATCCCCTGCAGCCGTCTGGTTGGTGTGATGAGTGGTGGGATTCATTATTAGAGTCAAAAAATATAGGAAAATATGGCGGAGATTATTCTTTTTCTTCCATATATGGCTTTTGTAAAGAAAATAATTTGCCCTTGCATCCGAAGTATACTTACAACTGGGGAGATTTAGGCTCTAATGAAATTTTAGATCTTCGCAATCAGCTTATAATAAATGGTTCAGAGGTTGTTAAGAATCGTTTTTCAAAAATTTACAAAGAGATCTTCATTAGACTGGGCATGTTCTTTAGAATTGAGGATAATGTGATAGTATTGGACGATGGGTATCGCCCCTTGATTACATTGTTGGGAATCAAAGAAATAGATGCTAAGTTATTAGCAAGTGATTTAGATAATTACTCGGATGATTCTTTAACTCTGTTATCAGAGTTATCAGAGGTTTTGATAAAATGTAAATCTCCAACACGAATTGGCGCTAGTATGGGTCGTCCTGAGAAAGCTAACGAGCGCAGGCTCAAGCCACCTCCACATGTATTATTTCCTCTTGGTGATTCTGGAGGAAATCAACGATTGATTAATACCGCTCTTAAAGAGCGTCCTTATCGAAGAGGATTTACTCAAGGCAAGCTAGGTTCGATAGAAATGGTAACACAATTAAGATATTGCAAGAATTGTAACAAAGAAACCATTTCGTTAAGATGTTGTAAATCTTTAACTATGGTTAAAGAGGACGCTAAGAAGAGAATAGTCGATGTCTCAGAAATAGTAACAAAAGCAATGAATAATACAAAAGTGGGCATACTACCTAAAGTAAAAGGAATCAAAGAATTAAAATCAGGTCCTAAGATTCCTGAATCTTTAGAAAAAGGAATACTACGTTCAAAATATGATCTAAGAGTTTACAAGGATGGGACACTTAGGTATGATATGATAGATTTACCAATTACACATTTTTATCCGAAAGAGATCGGATTATCGGTTGAGAAAGCTTTGGAGTTAGGTTATAGTAAAGATATTGATGGTAAGAAATTGGAATCTGAAGACCAATTATTAGAATTAAAAGTACAGGACTTAATTGTTTCAAAAAATGCAGGCCCTTGGCTAGTTAAGGTAGCAAACTTTGTTAATGACGAGTTAGTTAAACTTTACGACTCTGAGCCTTTCTACAACGTAACAGCTAATTCAGGAATGCATGATTTAATTGGGAGTCTTCTAATATGCTTGAGTCCTCACACTTCAGCGGGAGTCCTAGGCAGGTTGATTGGTTTTACTTCAGCTAAAGCTCAATATGGTCATCCTTTCTTCCATGCAGCTAAGAGAAGAAATTGCGATGGAGATGAAGATTCCATTATGCTTTTACTTGATGGGCTTCTCAATTTTTCAGATAGTTTTGTACCAACAACTAGGGGCGGAACTATGGATATTCCCAGAGTTTTATCAACAAGAATTGATCCTATGGAGATAGATAGTGAAGCTCACAATGTTGAATTAAATTCAGAATATCCTTTAGAATTTTATGAGCATACAGAAAAATTTTCTAATCCTATTGAAGTTCTAGAGTATCTTGATATAGTTTCAAAGAGGTTAGAGAGCCCTGAGCAGTATGAAGGCTATTCTTTTACGCATTCGTCTTCAAGTATTAATCTGGGTCCGAATGAATCTCGTTATGTTACTTTAGATTCAATGAAAAGTAAAGCTATAGCTTCATTAGAATTAGCCAAAAAAACTAGAGCTTCTGATGCAAGTTATGTTGCAGAACAAACTATTGAGAAGCACTTTATTCGTGATATTATAGGAAATTTACGTTCATTTTCAACACAGGGTGTGAGATGTAAGAAGTGTAACATGAAGTATCGTAGGCCTCCTTTGAATGATACTTGCTCTTGCGGAGGTTCCTTGCAATTAAATATTTCTCCAGCTTCAGTTGCGAAATATAGACAAATTGCAGGTGAGATCGCTGAGACATACGGTTCGAGAAAATTCATTCGTCAAAGGTTAGAGTTAGCTTTCAGTGCGATTGAAGAGACGTTGGAAAACGAACAAATTAAGCAAATGGACTTGGGAGCTTTCCTTTGATAAATGTAATAGATAACATAGATTCGACTAATAGTTGGCTAGCTCAATTCAATTTAGATTTTTTTGATTCAATAATATCTTTAAAACAATCTGAAGGGCGTGGAAGGCAAGGAAGATCATGGGAATCACATGAAGGTGGTTTTTACTATTCGGTAGTTTTGCCTAACAATGATTTATTACCGATTATTGTTGGCATTTCTGTAGCTGAAGTTCTTTATGAAAATGGGATAATTGCTAAGGTCAAATGGCCAAACGATATATTAGTTGAAGGTAAGAAATTAGGAGGGGTACTTTGCCAAATGAAAGGTGAAAAAGTAATTGTAGGATTGGGAATTAATATGGATAACAAATCTAGTTTAGAAAAATCTATTAGTCTATCTGCCTTAGGTTTTAGTATTGATAAATTAGATTTTATTAGCAAATTTAATGAAAAAATTAATAGTGCCATGGAAGACAGCAATGAAGATATAATAGAACAGTTTCTAATTTATGATTGCTTGATTGGTGAGCATGTCTCTTGGAAAGAGGGTAATGGTCAGGTAGTTAAACTTGCAGAGGATGGTCGTCTCGTTGTTAGAGATTCCTTGGGTGAATTAATTTTTTTGACAGATGAGGTTCATCTGCAATGATTGATTGGGACTCAGAATCCTTTCATCCCGTAGTTAATTTACCTGAAAATTATAAAGTTTTAGATTTAACCAAAGGTTCATGGGATTCAGGTGAAAGTGAATACTCAATTGGCAGATATAATGAACATAGACCTAATGTATATACTACAGATTTATTCGAAGGAGTTCGTAGTTTACATGTTGGAATAGACATAGGAGGGCCAGTTGGAACTCCTTGCATGGCTTTTATGAACGGAAAAATCCACAATTTTGGATACAATCCAGAAGCTGGGGATTATGGTAATGTAGTGATCACAGAGCATGAAATTTCAGGTTCAAAGGTTTGGGCTCTCTATGGGCACTTGGATTCTACGTCAGTGATTGGTAAATCAAAGGGTCAATCAGTCACAAAAGGGCAAACAATAGGATATTTTGGTAATGAAAGTGAAAATGGTGGTTGGGAGCCTCATTTACACTTTCAATTATCCACGGTTAAGCCTGAAACACATGATTTGCCGGGAGTAGTTTCAATTGAAGAGAGTGCTATTGCTCTCAAATTATATCCTGATCCTAGGTTTGTACTTGGTCCCATTTACTGAGTTAACAACTTTTTAATTGGGTATGTTTTATACATTATTATGCGAAGTATAGTTTTCCTTACGTTATCAATGATTTTGGTTTCATCTGGCTGTCTTGACAGCCTAAAAGATGAATTGATTTCATGTGAAAATAGTGTTGGGGAATGTAGATATGAAATTCTTCAAGGCAGCAAATACTCTAAATTACATATCGAAATTGACTATGTTTCAGGCTATGAGCCAAGTTCCGAGGCTATTGACCTACTTAGGCAGAGAATTAATGAAGTCACAGATAAAGATTCTGTAACTATCAGTCAAGATAGTTTTGGGAGTACCGATAATAGTTATTCACTTCAAGAAATATTAGATATTGAGGCTTCCCAACGTACAAAATTTAAGAGTGGCGATGAGTTTGTAATTCACATTTTGTATCTTAATGGTGAGTTTGAGGATAATGAAAATACGTTAGGTTTAGCTTACAAAGGTTCTTCATTTGCTATGTTCCAAGAGAAAATTGAAGATGCATCCTTCTTATTTATATCAGCTCAGGACATTGAAAAAGCAGTTTTAGTGCATGAATATGGTCATCTTTTGGGATTAGTTAACATGGGATATACATCGCCTCACGATCATGAAGATCCTGAACATCCACATCATTCCAATAATGAAGAGTCTGTTATGTACTGGGCAGTTGAAAGTCAGGACTTCTACAATCAATTGGACGGGGAACCTCCAAATAATTTTGATTCTTACGATTTAGATGATTTAAATATGATGAGACAAGGTAAGTTGTAGTGTACAAACTAAAATATGTCCAACTCACAATCATCTACATTTTAATGATTAGTATGCTTAGTCATATCCCTAATAATAGTCTTCCAGAATCAGATAATGGTTTTTCTAGTATAGATAAAATTTTTCATTTCGCTGAGTTTTTCATTTTAGGCTTATTAATTCAATTCACGTTATATGAAAGAGAAATTTCCAGCCAAAAAGCAGTTGTGTTTATGACGGTTATTTTTGGTTTTTCAATCGCTTGTCTCGATGAACTACATCAGAGTTTTATTCAAGGACGAGTTTGTTCGGTAGAAGATTTATTATTTGATTTTTTAGGAGTATTCTTGAGTTTTCTTAATTATAAAAACTTTTTTTAATTTTTTTAACTTTTCTTTTTAACTTCACTACTTTTCTAGTTTTAGGTTTGGCATCAAAGGAAATCCATCCTGTACCTTTTTGCGTGCAACTTGGTTCGTCAGTGTAATCTGCTGCCATGATACTTCGCGGCCTGCAAAATGGTTATTTAAAACTAGTGTATGTTTTTATGTCAGGTGATGGGAGTAAGCCCCTTTCTGTTAACCTAAAAGGTTGGCGACATTCAGCTTTGCTTCCTACCTACCGCTCCCGAGCAGGTCTAAGCGGTTACTTGGAATTGCTCCGGCAGGGATACTCGTTTCATCAAATCCTCCACTGACGTCACGTCCTTGACGATCATTCCTATAGTGGGGCTGTGTCGTTTCTGTTGCATTGCCAATCCTCTCGGATTCCTTACGGCTGCCTTGCTCATGGAGAGGGGACTTTCCTCAGCCTAAGGCCGTCGGTCGCCCTCCATCTCCTGACAATGTTTTATTGATACATTAGCATATATAGTTCACTGTTACGGTAAACCCTTATTTACTGGACATAATCGCAATTAATGCCAAAGGATGAAGAGGCTTCTGCAAATCTAAACGAAAACGATTCTGAGTACAAACAAGCTTATGATAAATGGGTCAAAGATGTCTTGGAGCCAGCTCTAGCAAAGCATCCTGAAAGAAATAAAAAATTTATGACGACCTCCAGTCAAAAAGTAGATAGATTATACACACCATTAGATAATTCGGGTATTGATTTTGAAAATGATATTTCTTTTCCAGGTCAATTCCCATACACACGGGGTATCCACTCAACAATGTACCGTGGCCGTTTATGGACTATGCGAATGTTTGCAGGATTTGGGTCAGCTGAAGAGACAAACGAGAGATTCAAGTACTTATTGGAGCAGGGTAACGCAGGTTTGAGTACGGCCTTTGATTTACCGACTCTCTATGGATATGATAGTGATTCTCCTATGGCTGCAGGAGAATTTGGTGAATGTGGCGTAGGAGTTAGTAGCATTGAAGACATGTCTATTTTGTTTAAGGATATTCCACTTGACAAGGTTACTACCTCAATGACGATTAATTCACCAGCTGCTATGACATGGGCTATGTACATTGCTAATGCCGAAAATCGAGGCATTCCTAAGTCTAATCTTGGAGGTACAATTCAAAATGATATTCTTAAGGAATACATTGCACAGAAGGAATACATTTTCCCACCTAATCCTTCTATGAGATTAGTCACAGATACGGTTGAATATGGAACTAAAAACATGCCTAAGTGGAATACCATATCAATTTCTGGATATCACATTAGAGAAGCAGGTTCAACAGCAGTACAAGAACTTGCTTTTACTTTAGCAGATGGTTACGCTTATGCTGATTGGGCAATTGAAAGAGGTTTGAACATTGACGATTTTGCTCCTAGGTTCAGTTTCTTTTTTAATGCGCATAATGATTTTTTTGAAGAAATAGCAAAATATAGGGCAGCTAGAAGGATTTGGGCTCGAGATATGAAATACAAATATGGAGCTAAAGATCCACGAAGTTTAACACTTAGATTTCATACACAAACTGCTGGCTGTAGTTTGACTGCACAACAGCCTGAAATTAATATAGTCCGTGTAGCTATTCAAGCAATGGCCGGAGTTTTGGGAGGTACTCAATCATTACATACAGATTCAATGGATGAAGCTCTTGCTTTACCATCAGAAAAAGCAGTTCAAATTGCTTTAAGAACTCAGCAAATTATAGCACATGAATCTGGTGTAGCTAATGTAGCAGATCCTTTGGGAGGAAGTTACTACTTAGAATGGTTAACAGATGATATGGAAAGGCAGGCTCGAGAATACTTTGATCGAATAGAATCTCTAGGAGGCGTAGTTCAAGCAATAGAGAAAGGCTTTTTCCAAAAAGAAATTGCAATAGCTGCATACAAATATCAGCAAGAAATAGATAATGATGAAAGAGTAGTTGTTGGAGTCAATGAATTTACCTCAGATGAGCCTGTAGAAATACCCATATTGGAAATGGATCCTGAGGGTTTTGAAAGGCAATGTAAAAGGTTGAAAGCTCTTCGTTCTAACAGAGACAAGAGTAGGCATTCAGCTAGCCTCAGAGCAATTGAGAAGGCTGCAGAAGGCGATGAGAACCTTATGCCTCATTTTATTGAAGCTGCAAAAGCTAAAGCGACTCTTGGTGAAATGTGTGATGTTCTGAGAGGTGTTTTTGGTGAATACAGAGAGGGCTCAGATTTCTGAGAATATTTTGAAATCAATAGTATTTGGTCTCACTGGTA
>JBJLCC010000015.1:0-9372 GCA_045567855.1 Candidatus Poseidoniales archaeon
GTAGATGCGTATATCGGAATGGGGCACACCGCTGAAAATTTAGCCAAACTGCATTCGATTACTCGAGACGAGCAAGAGAAGATGGCGTTAGAAAGTCATCAAAAAGCAGCTAGTGCTATCGATCAAAATAAGTTCGAAGATGAAATTGTTTCAATTAACGGAGTTAGCAAGGATGGATGCATTAGACCTGAAACTTCTCTTGAGTCTATGTCTGGCCTAAAGCCAGCTTTCGATAAAGATGGCGTAGTTACGGCCGCAACTTCATCCCCACTTACTGACGGTGCCGCAGCAGTTATTGTTTGTTCTGAGGATTACGCAAAGAAAAATAATTTAGACATATTAGCATTCATTAGAGGAATGGCCATATCTGGTTGCAGTCCAGAGGTAATGGGCATTGGACCAGTGTTATCATCTCAGAAAGCTCTCGAGCGTGCTGGAATCAAGTTAGAAGACATAGATGTTATTGAAATGAATGAAGCATTTGCTGCACAGAGCTTAGCCTGCGTGAAAGAGTTAGGTGTTGATATGTCCAAGTTAAACATTCACGGCGGGGCAATTTCGATGGGACATCCTTTAGGTGCTAGCGGCGCTAGGATTACTGGTAAAGCTGCTTATCTGTTGAAAGAAACCGGAAAGCGGTATGCTCTCTCAACTATGTGTGTAGGCGGCGGACAAGGCTGTGCAACAGTTCTAGAAAGGGTTTGAATGGAAATTAAAAAAGTAGCAGTAATCGGTGCAGGTCTCATGGGCAGTGGTATTGCTGCACAGGTTGCTAACGCAGGCTTTCCAGTAACGCTATTAGATATTGTACCAGATGGCGCAATTAATCGTAATGTAATAGCCGAAAGTGCAGTTAGTAAAATGCTTAAGCCAGTTAAGTTGGGAAGTCCAACTCCTTTAATGCATCGAAGTAATGCTAAACTTATAACAACTGGGAACATCGAGGATAATTTAGATTTCATAAAAGATGCAGACTTGATTATTGAAGTAGTTTTGGAAAGGCTAGATGTAAAGCATGATGTCTTTAGAAAAATTGATAAGTTTAGAAAGAAAGGTTCAATAATTACATCAAACACTTCTACTATACCTAGAGAACAGCTCTTGGAAGGGATGGCAGAATCTTTTGCCAAGGATTTTATGATTACTCATTTTTTTAATCCTCCAAGATATCTTCGATTACTTGAGATAGTCTCAGGTAATGAAGTTAGTCAAGAAAAAATTCAAATTGTTTCAGATTTTTGCGATATAACTCTTGGAAAAGAAGTAGTTGTATGCAATGACACTCCAGGCTTTATTGGAAACCGAATAGGTACTTATTGGACTTTAGTAGGGATGGTTGAAGCTGTAAAGTCCGGTTTAACTGTAGAAGAAGCAGATGCAGTCATGAGTCGACCTATTGGAGCTCCAAAGACTGGATTGTTCGGTTTAGCTGATGTAGTTGGCATAGATTTAATTCCGCATGTGACAAGTAGTATGATTTCAAACTTACCAAAGACTGATCCATACTGTATTGCCTACTCAGAACAGGAAAAGTTAGGTATCAGCCAACTATTTTCTGATATGGTAGATTCTGGTTATACTGGTAGAAAAGGTAAGGGTGGATTCTACAGGCTTAATTTGTCTTCAGGATCTAAAGTTAAAGAATCAAGAGATTTGAAGACTGGCAATTATTCTAGATCGATTAAACCTAAAAATTTACGAAGTGTTAAAGCTGCTAAGAAGGGTCTTAGAACTTTGGTTGAGTATGATGACAAAGGAGGCAAGTTTGCTTGGCAAGTTCTTTCTAAAACTTTGTCATATGCAGCATCTTTAGTTCCTGAAATTACGCAAAACGTTGTTAATGTAGACATAGCAATGAAAAATGGTTTTTTGTGGAAAAAAGGACCTTTTGAGATGTTAGATGCATTAGGACCTTCATGGTTTGTAAATAAGCTAAAAAGTGAGGGTTTAGATGTACCTAAAATTTTAGAGAGTGTAGGTGACGGATATTTCTATTCGGAAAATGAAAATAATCTTAATTACTTTACAATAGGTGGCAAATACGAAAAGGTTCCAAAGCCAGAGGGTTATCTTTCAGTTTCAGATATTAGCAGAGGTAAAACGGCAATTTTCAGAAATCCATCGATCAAGCTATGGGATATGGGTGATGAAATTCTTCTTGCTGAGTTTGTAAGCAAAATGAATTCAATTGATCCTCTGATCATGGAAGGTCTTTCTGAAGCTGCTTCTTTGTGTGAATCTGGCAAATTTAAGGGACTTGTAATAGGTAACGACGGGACCAATTTTTCAGCAGGTGCTAATTTGGGACTTGCCAGTTTCATATGCAACGTAGGGGCTTGGGGTGAAGTTGATAAATTTGTTGAGGGAGGTCAATTAACATTTATGAGTCTTAAACATGGTAGTTTTCCAGTAGTTGGTGCATCATCTGGACTTGCACTAGGCGGCGGATGCGAAGTTCTCCTTGCTTGCGATAGAATTCAAGCCCATTCAGAAACTTACATTGGACTGGTTGAGGTGGGGGTTGGAGTTGTTCCTGCGTGGGGTGGTTGTAAAGAGATGATACGAAGATGGAACGCAGATTCAAAATCACCAAAGGGGCCTATGGGCAGTATTGTTAAGATTTTTGAAAATCTAGGTACTGCTAAAGTAGCAAGTAGTGCTCAGGAAGCAAGAGATATGAAATTCTTGTTAGAGGGTGATGATATTACAATGAATCGTTCGAGAGTTCTTTACGATGCTAAGCAAACTTGCCTACGATTGGCAGATGGCTATGTGCCTCCTGAAATTAATGAATATCACCTACCAGGCCTTTCAGGTAAAGCAGCATTAGATTTGGCAGTTTCTGACCTAGTTAAATCAGGCCATGCAACTCCTCATGACGTTGTTGTAACAGATAAACTAGCTTACATCTTAACCGGAGGAGATACAGATTTTTTGGATAAAGTTTCAGAAGACAAGCTGTTGGAAATGGAGAGAGAAAGCTTCGTTGATTTAGTAAAGACTGAAGCTACATTAGATAGATTTGAACACATGCTTACCAAGGGTAAGCCACTGAGGAATTAAAATGGTAAAATACAAAGCACCACTTAGAGAGTATGAATTCATTTTGCGTGAAGTTTTGGGTATTGAGAAAGAGCTAGGCTCTTATCCTGAGTATAGCGAAGCTACATGGGATATGATTGAGATGATTAGTGAACAATTTGCAAAAATGAATGAAGATTACTGGCTTCCTTCAGCTAAAGAGGGAGATGAAGTTGGCGTTAAGTTTGAAGATGGCAATGTTGTTGTACCAGATTCCATGAAAGAGGCTACAAAAGTTGTAATTGAAGCAGGATTAACTCAATTATTTGGACACCAAGAATATGGTGGAATGGAATTTCCAAATGTAATAAGTGTATTGTCAGACGAAATGTCCTGCGCAGCTAATATGTCACTTGGAATATATTTGGGATTAACTAAAGGAGCTTATCATTGCATTCACAAGCATGGCAGTCAAGAAATAAGGCAAAGATATCTTCCTAAGTTTTTGTCTGGTGAATGGTTTGGGACTATGTGTTTGACTGAAGCTCACTGTGGAACTGACCTGGGATTAATCAGGACCACTGCAAAGCCAGAAGGAGACAGTTATTCCGTTAGTGGTCAAAAAATCTTCATATCTTGTGGAGAGCACGATATGGGAGAAAACATAATACATTTAGTTTTGGCAAGACTACCTGACGCACCTAAGGGCGTTAAAGGAATAAGTCTGTTTTTGATTCCAAAATTTAAAGTGAAAGATGATGGTTCTTTAGGAGATTTTAACAACGTTAATTGTGTTTCAATCGAGGAAAAAATGGGAGTTCATGGGTCTGCAACTTGCGTCATGAGCTTCGAAGGTTCTGAGGGTTATTTAATTGGAGAATTAAACGACGGTCTTGCAGCAATGTTTTCAATGATGAATACAGAAAGAATAGCTGTGGGTCTTCAGGGACTTGGCCAAGCTGAAATAGCATATCAAAATGCTTTAGCTTATTCTAAAGATAGAATTCAAGGCAGGGATCTAAAAGGTGCTCGAAATCCAGACGACGAAGCCGACCCTCTGATTGTTCACCCTGATGTTAGAAGGATGCTTATGCGATCTAAATCTCTTATCGATTCAGGCAGAATGCTAGCCTGTTGGACTGCTCTGGCAATTGATAGATATGAAAAAGATCCAGATCCCAAAGTACGAAAAGAAAATAATGATTTAGTAGAACTAATGACGCCTATAATCAAGGCATTGCTGACTGATTACGGTGTTGAAATTACATCCGAAATGTTACAAATTTTCGGTGGTCACGGATACATTAAGGAATATGGAATGGAACAATTTTACCGAGATGTTCGAATAGCGCCTATATGGGAAGGGACAAACGGAATCCAAGCCCTCGACTTGGCAGGAAGAAAGATGCCTCAGCACATGGGTCGTTTGCTTAGAAGATTCTTCCATCCTGCATTAAATTTCATTGAGAACAATAAAGATGATGAGGAATTAAAAGAATTTATCGAACCTTTTGCAAAGGCACTCAAGGGGTTGCAAAAAACTTCAATGTATATGGCCCAAAAGGGCCTCTCTAATCCTTATGAAATAGGTGCAGCAGCCACAGATTATCTAAGACAGTTTGGTTTGGTTGCAATGGGTTACATGTGGTTGTTAATGTTGGAAGTAGCCTTTGCTAAAAAGGATGAAGACTCTTATTATGAACACAAGATAATGACAGCTAGATTTTTCTTTGAGCGGATTTTGCCTGAGACCTTATCTAGAGCAATAGCAATAGGATCAGGATCAAAAACTATGATGTCCCTACCCGATGAAGGATTTGACAGTGTTCACAAGTTTACTGGAGCAGCAAATTAATGTCTGAAAGTAGTGTGTTCAAGGATAATCTTTTCGAAGGGAAGAAGGTATTTGTTACTGGTGGTGCAACGGGTATGGGTTTTGGTTTTGCAAAAGCCTTTCTTGAACACGGAGCCGACGTGATTATAGCTTCTAGGAAGGAAGAAAATTTGGTTAAGGCAGCCGCTGACATGGAGAAACAAACCGGTAAGACTTTGCATTGGAAGACTATGGATGTGAGAGATTCCGGAACAGTTAATGAAATTGCAAACTATATCAAAGATACTTGGGGGCATTTAGATGTTTTAGTAAACAATGCAGCTGGTAACTTTGTTACTCCTGCCGCAGCAATGAGCGAAAATGCATGGAGAGCAGTAGTAGACATTGTTTTGGATGGTACTTTCAGAGTTTCAAAGGCTTGCTATCCTCTTCTTAGGAAAAGTGAGGACGGTTCTTCTATTGTTAATATTATAGCAAATTATGCATGGGGTGCAGCTCCATTTGTAGCACATTCAGGTGCAGCAAAAGCAGGAGTCCTTAATCTTACCAGAACGCTTGCTCTTGAGTGGTCTAATGACAAAATTAGAGTTAATGCAATGTGTCCTGGTGTAGTTTTGACTGAAAATGTTAAAAAGAATCTAATGCTTGATGATAGTGTAGTTAAAATGTTTGAATCAAATATTCCTGCAGGAGGTATAACTGATGCGGAAAAGATGGCTCAGCAAGTGCTTTATTTATGTTCTCCAGCCGCAAGCGTGATTACTGGTGACATGCTTATCGCTGATGGAGGCGAATGGTTAGTTGGAAACAATTTCTACCAAATTGGGAAAAAGTTCTTCGATGAGTGATAAGAATTGGCCTATTGAAACACAAATACCCGTTTTATGGGGAGACATGGATTCTTTCGGTCATGTCAATAACATAATTTATCTAAAATGGTGTGAAACCTCTCGAGTTGAATTATTTCGTGAGATGTGGAAAGTAAAAACACTAGACACAGAAAATACCCAATTGGGGACAGGCATAGGACCTATTTTAGCTAATTTTAATTGTAATTACAAGTTTCCGGTTAAGTATCCTGATGAAATTAATGTTAAAACAAGAGTAAGCCACATTGGCAACTCATCATTTGGTATTGAACATGAGATTTTTTCAAAAAACAATGGAAATCGTTTAGTCTTTGAAGGGAGCAGCGTTATTGTTATGATTAACTATAACGATGGTAGTAAGTTTAAAATTGATAGTGAAATGAATAAAAAGTTTGAAAAATTTTTCTAATTTTATTATTTTTTATTTAATTTAGTGAGTATTTCTATTGTTTCAGGGTTTCCAAGTTGTTCTATGAAATAGTCAGCTTCAAGTTCGATTCTGCCTTTTATTGTTTCAGATTCCCTTCTAATTAATGCTTTAGTGGTAATTAATAATTCTCGAGGCTTAGCAGATAATTTTTTAGCAGAATTAAGTGCAACATTTGTTAGTTCACTTTCCTCGCAAATTTGATTAATTAATCTGTATTCTAAAGCCGTTTTTGCGTCAAACTTTTCTCCTAACATTAGCATCTCTGCAGCTTTTAGATAACCCGTTCTTTTTTGCAATAGCAGAGATGAAGCAAATTCAGGAACTAATCCCAGATTGATAAAGGGCATCATAAATAAGCTGTTTTTTGAAGCATAAACCAAGTCACAATGAAGTAACATTGTGGTGCCTATTCCAACTGCAAATCCATTTACAGCAGATATTACAGGTAAAGGACATTCAGTCAAAGCAATCATGAATTTAAAGACAGGTGAGCTTTTGTCTTCAGGAGGGTTTTCAATGAAATCTCTTAGATCGTTACCTGCTGTAAAGTCGTCTCCTCCTGAAATTAGTATTACTCTCACTTTCTTATTTTGGGAGGCTTTATCGATTAAATTCTTTAATTCAAAGTACATATCTTCTGTTAAAGCATTTTTTTTATGTGTTCTGTCCAATTTGATATGCATTATACGTTCGCTAATATTCGAGTTTACATATTTTGACATAATTGCCTATTACTGTTGTGGAATTATAGTTTTTGTTATATCTTAACAATTAGTGGTGGGCCCGATCGGATTTGAACCGATGGCCTCCCGGTTATCAGCCGGGTGCTCCAACCAGGCTAAGCTACGGGCCCAATTATTTTGCTACCAGACTAGGGGATTTAATATTGCACTTGTTTTTTTTAATTTAAATTGCTTTTTATCTAAAATCCTAGCTTAAATATTTATAGGCCTATTTTACTGATACTTCACTATTTGATTTAACCATGTCCAGAGAAGCCTTATTGGAGAAGATTAAGAAAGCTGAAGCTACAGCTGCTAGTGATATTGAAGCTGCTGAGAAGGAACAAGTTTCTGCAAGAAACAAAGTGCCTATAGACCAAGAGAATTTGTTGGAGAAAGCTAAAGATTCAGCTACGTCTAAGTCTCAGAAAGAGATAGATGCTGCAACAAGTGATGTAGAATCTCAGAAAAGTGATATTCTAAAGAAAGGTAAAAAGAGTAATTCTGATATGAAAAAAAAGGCTGAAGGTAAGGTTGATGCTGCGGCAGATAAATTCATCAAAGAGTTCTTGGAGAGTTTATCTTAATGCTAAAGCCTGAAAAAATGTCAAGAATGACCATTAGTGGTCACAAAAAAGATCTAGCCGCTTTATCAAAGTTGCTAAATGATCAAAATTTAGTTCATGTTGTTGACTACAACAATGAAGACGATGGTTTTAGTTTAGGTAAGTCTTTAGATTATGGCGAAAAGTCTTCAGATTTTCTTATAAAGCTTCGTTCTGTAATTAAACTTCTCGATGTTGAATCGAGTCCTCCCTCAACGATTAAGTTAGGCTCAGAAATAGAGTCAGAAATATCTGAATTAGATGAGATTATATCTCAAGCTCATGGCTTTAAGGCGAAAGAACGTGATTGTGACAGGAAAATTGATGAAGTTAGTAGCAGTATTGAGCAGCTTAAAGAGTTTGAAGAATTTAACATAGACGTTAAGTATCTATCAGGCTATTCTAGCGTTGTAGTATTCGCAGGTCATCTTCCATCAGATTCTGATAGTTCAGCTTTAGCATCCAATAAAAATATAGATTTTATTCAGAAAGATGATAATGTTGTTGTTTTTTGTGCAAGTGAAATTTCAACAGAAATTGAAAAAGACTTGTTAAACATTGGTTTTAGATCAATGGACGTGCCAGAGGGTGAAGGTTTACCTAAGGTAATGTTAACTTCATTGTCGAGTCAACTTCTAAAACTTGAGCATGAAAAAGCTGGATTACTGCAAGAAATTGAAATACTTGCAACAAGACATGGTGATTGGTTAGTCGCTTGTGAGGAGCATTATGCAGCTCTTTCAGAAAAATCTAGTCTCCCACTGAAATTAGCGACTTCTGAAAATATGTTTGTTTTGGATGGGTGGGTTCCTTCAGACTCGGTTTCAGACCTTCAACAGTCTTTGCAGGGTTTAGACATTTACTATGAGGTAGACAATAATTCAAGTGACGAACCGCCTATCAAGTTAGATAATCCAGAAGTTGCGAAACCTTTTGAATTATTTACTAAATTGTATAGCACACCTAAGCACTGGGAATATGATCCCACAATGATTATTTTTATCACTTATCCATTATTTTTCGGTCTAATGGTTGGGGATGCAGGTTATGGTTTTGCTTATATTTTATTCGGACATTACATACTAACCAAGTTTGCACACAATGAAGCTTTAGCTAACTTAGGTAAGATATTGAGAACAGCAGGTATCTATACCTTCTTGTTTGGAACTTTCATTTATGCGGAAGCTTTTGGTCAATCATTCTACAATATAGGAAACACACTTGGTTATACTTCAGCTTTATTTGCGAAATATTACGGACCTAGTTTTGATATACCCTTGATTGAAAAAGCCGAAGGTTTTAGCTGGCACCTTCCAATACATAAGTTCGATCCTCACGGTGCTCAATTAATGCTTTTATCTTCGATATTAATAGGTGTTGTTCACATTTCGTTAGGTTTAATTTTAGGATTTTTAAACGAGTGGAAACATCATGATTTAAAACATGCAATCTATGCTAAGTTGTCATTTTTCATGATTTTATGGGGAGGACTTCTCTCACTAGTATCTCTGGTTGGCTTATTACCCGAATCTTTCCAAACCGCAGGTTTGGTTGTGATGCTTACGGGGCTGGGCTTGGCCATAATTGGGGAAGGTGTAGTTGGGCTTTTAGAATTCCCTACAATATTCTCGAATGTCATTTCATATGCACGTATAGGAGCTATAGGTCTGAGTGATTATGGTCTGGCTTACACTGTAAACTTTATTTCATTTTCACTTCTCTGGCCTTCAGGTCCAGCAGGCATAATCGCAGCAGTCTTTGTAATGTTAATAGGACATTTGACTGTATTTACACTTGGTATTATTGGAACCGGAATTAACTCACTAAGGTTGCAATATGTTGAATTCTTTACAAAATTTGTGCAAGGTGGGGGCACGCTTTACAGTCCTTT
>JBJLCC010000016.1:0-8102 GCA_045567855.1 Candidatus Poseidoniales archaeon
TATTTTACGAGACATTTTTCTCCGCGGTTGCCTAGGCAGTACAGATATAAAGGTGTGTTACACCCTACGGGTGTAAATTTTATGCATTAATTTTGAGCCCTTTTCTAAGGGTTTTTCCCCATTATTTTCCCATTCATTTCCTATTTCAGGAAAATATATGCAACTATCTCCACTTACATTATCTGGGACTAAGGTCATATCAATACAATCAGCTAAATCCATAGCCTCTTTGTAAATGCCAGCACCTCCTATAAACCAAATATCACCTTCACAAGAATCTACAGCCTTATCTATGCTTGTGAAGCATTCTACGCCTTCAAGTGAACTTTTTGTTATTACTATATTTCTTCTTTCTGGTAAGGGCTTTATTGGCAAAGATTCCCAAGTATTCCTGCCCATAATTACAGTTTTTCCAATAGTCAGTCTCTTAAACCTCTTTAAATCTTCAGAATAATACCAAGGAATCGTGTTATCTTTTCCAATAACTCCCTCAGGTGACGTTGCTACTAGTATTCCTCTCATACGGCAACTTTGAAAGGTATAAATGGCTCAGGATTGTAATTTTTCAATTCAAATTTTGACATTATCGTTTCAGTATCTTTATCTAATAAGTTCATTACGTCATCTAAGGTTTTTATGCTGGTATCAATTTTAAGTTCAGGTAGATTTTTTATCTTCCTTTTTGTTTGTTCTATAAGTCCAGGGATATGGTCGTATTCTTGCATAGTTCCATCGGCTTTTTTAGTGTATATATGAGCATCAACTAAAGTGTGTCCGAAGGTACCAACTTTCATATCTGATAAATGAGCAAAAAGGTGTAACAAGAATGAATAGCCTGCAATATTGTAAGGAACGCCTAACGCCACGTCACAACTCCTTTGAGTTAAATGCACACATAGTCTGGGTTCTCCATCTTTATCATATTGAACATTAAAAATGAAGAGCAAATGACATGGAGGTAAACCACTAGTTTGAGCATTTCCTGGCGCCCAAGCACTAATCACCATCCTTCTGCTGTTTGGATTTGCCTTTAAAGTATTCAAAACATACTTTACTTGATCGTTATATTCCTCGTTTCCATGGACCGGATATTTTCGCCAAAAATTACCATAAGCACTGGGTACAAATCCTTCTTCATCTGCCCAGTGATCCCAAAATTTACAACCGTGCTTTTTTAATAGGCCGATATGCAAATCACCTGACAAAAACCATAGATTTTCTATTACAATATTCTTCCAAGAAATTTCTTTAGTGGTTAGTAGTGGAAATCCTTTGTTCAGGTCGATAGAATAATTAATATTAAAAGCTGAAATAGTGTCCACCCCCGTACGATTTTCCTTTCTAGTTCCCCGCTTGAGTACTTCGTTAACTAAGTCAAGATATTGTTTCACTGACTCCCATTAAAGTGGCCCAATAAAGGCTTATTTCTTTTAGAAAAGTATATATAATTTAGTGCAGTGTGTATTGAATGCCATTTCGAATTATAGACCATGAGTCAAATGAAATTTTGCTAGAATCTCCACACGTTTCAGATTTAATTGAATATATTGATAAACACTCGGATGAGTATCTCGTAAAAGAATTAACAATTTCTTAAGTTTTTTTACACTTAAATAACTAATATTTCTACGCTTTTAACTAACTAATATTTCTACGCTTTCAATAAGTCCGATATCGCTTTCTGTGACTCCACCTTCATCAGAAGTAGTTGAAGTGATTCTAACTGCGCCTTTATTGTAAATTAAAATTTCTGGATAATGACCAACTTCGCTAGCTAATTTAGCAACATGTTGAACAAATGTTGCGGCGGATTCAAAGCTATCGAAAGCAAATTCTTTGCGCAAACATCTGTAGACATCATCATATTCCCATCCGTCCATACCTTTTATGGAGTTAGCGACATCACTATCTTTCAATACTGCGCTCATTATACATCAGATAATAAGATGCTATATACTGTTTCACCTAATTGATTTATAAACATATTTTTAAGTGTATATTTGTGAGTACTTCTTCACCAAAGGCATTTGGACTTCGTCAGGACTTTCCATTTGTCAGAATATTTGGATTCATTTTGTCTTTATTTACAATGACAGTAATGCGATCTACGATCGATAAAATAGTTCCAAGTCCTTATTATTCTATAACAAACAGAAATACTGGAGAAGATTACATAATTTTTACAGACGATGCTATTTGGATGTTAATTTTAATGTCATTTGTTATTTTTCTTACACTTACATTCATTATTCCGATAGTGCTCTATTTTCGTGGTTTAAGCCGATGGGAATGGGATCCTACAACAGTGGTATTCTGGTTAATAATTACTTGGAGTTTATCATTTTTCTTCACGGAAATAGCTGAAACAAACGCCTCAGTTAAACCTTTGTTTTTAGTTTTAACAAAAATATCAGATGGCTCTTTTGTAGTATTTATGACTGTCTTTATTTTACGAGCTTACAGTAATTATCTAGTTCCATTGATTTCTGATTGGATAAATGTTGGCAAATCAGATACGCAGTATGGGCCATTGTTAGATATTCTTGGTTCAATTTTGATAATAGTTTTTGGTATTACAAATTTCTTATCAACATTTAATGTTGAATTTGGAGTTTTAGTTGCAGGAGTAGGTGTTGTTGGTTTAGTTATAGCGTTAGCGGCTCAAGACACCCTTAGTAATTTCTTCTCAGGAATTCTTCTTTTGCTTGATCAAGGCTTCAAGACAGGAGATATGATTTATTTTAATGATACCTATTGTTTAATTAGGGAGATAGGCCTTCGTTCTACAAAAATTTATGACATTGTAAACCACGTAATAATTATAATTCCAAATAATGCTCTAGCAAATCAGAACATATTAAATCTTACAAAGCCAGACAGATATTACAGACTGAGAATTGAAGTTGGAGTCTCTTATGATTCTAATCCCGATGAAGTAGAAGCTGCATTGTTAGAAGTTGCCAAAGAAAATTCAAGTATTGAGCATGATGATCCTACTAGAAAGCCTCTAGTTAGATTCCAAAATTTTGGCGATTCAACATTGAACTTTGCATTAGTCGCATGGATTAAAAATGTCATTAAAATGAGGCAAATAAATTCCGATCTCCATCATGAAGTATTTGCAAAGCTTAGGGCTAAAAATATAGTAATTGCCTTTCCACAGAGAGATGTTCATTTATTTCACGAGGGAGATTCTCAGCCTAAATCGGAAGAAAAAAAAATAAATACAAATGTTGAAGAACGTCAGGAAGTGGTTGTTGTAGCTTCAACATCAGATAAGCCTAATGAAGTATCTGAACTAGTCGAAGATTTACCCGATATTTTAGATGAAGATGTTAATCTAGACATAGACAAGGATGAAGAAAATATGGCTATGACTGCACTCATGGACGAGCTTAAGCTTCTTAGGCAAGAAATGAATACTATCAATGAAAGTAATCAATTATCAGATGATGAAGAAATAAATTCTCTTAAAAATCAGATATCAGAAATGGCAGAGCAGTTCAAGGATAATGAGAATGAACAATTAGAGTCTTTAAAAGAAGAAATTAATATTTTAAAGAATAATCAAAATTTAGAAGAAGAGCGCATTGCCAAAGAAGAAGAGCGTATGGAAAAAGAAGAAGAAAAACGTATGGCAAAAGAAGAAAATGCAGAATTAGACGAAGCTCAGAGACTAATCAAAGAAATTGAATCACGTAATTCTGATTAATTTATATTTCTTCATCATACCAAATAGGTGGTGTGAATAGGTCTTCCGACTCTCTATCTATTATTGGTAAACTTAAAATACTATTTTGATTAGTTCCAACTGTAACATATCCGCTACTTACAGTTGAAGGTATGTAATCATCGCCAGTTTGGCTAATAACAAGTTCTAGCGCACTCCCGGCAGGCACAACAACGTCCATTGCAAACATTTCCATTTTTGCGTTTACAGTACCAGTAACTGTACAAGGCTGTCCACACTCTCTTCCGCCTTCGTGATACCTAAGGTCCATTACCCCGTGTCCCAAATGAATTCCTCCAGCAATTGCTAGTTCAATGTATAAATGTCCTGAAGTTTGCCCTGGAGGTATTGTTACATCTACATGGAAAGTGGGCATTCCTGAAATCCGAGTTTCATTTTCAAAAAATTCAGTTTCAAGTGTTAAAGTGTTTGTAGGTCCAACCAGCCCGCTTCCAGAAACAACATTCAATCCTTCACCTATCGGTAATTGTAAGAATTTTCTGTCATTTGCTGGCCAAGTTTGTTCAATTCTCCATCCTCCCATATTATCTTGCATTTCAACATGCAGTGCAGGTTTCATATTGCCTTCATACAAATAATAATCAAACCATTCTAACAAGTCTTGAGCCCAATCATATCTCACAGACATAGGGTATGCTTCAGCACCTCTGCCGGCAGACATCCCATTATGATCTCCGGGCCTATCAGGGTAATGATGTCCCCATTGGCCAAATAGTCCTTTAATTTCAAATCCAGATTGTTGCAATTGTTTATAGGCTGGAAATGCCATATGGGGATCAACATTCCAATCTTGCATTCCATGAATAAAATAAATTGAACCGTTATAATTTTGTATCGTTCGTTCCAGAAAGTGTCTGTCAGTCCAGTAAGTGTTGCCTGCGTAGTTTACCTCATCACCAGCTAAGTATGCAGCAGGACCATTTGCGTAGCCTTCTGCATATCCTCTGCACACAGTTTGCCAATCCTCGCTGTCTCCATCCCACCCAAATGAGCCATACACTCCATTATGCATGGCTAAGCCTCTGGCTTCCATAGATCCATTCCTCCACATTAAATCATGAACACCGATTAATCCAGATATAGGGATTATAGTTTTTAGATGCGGATTACCAAACATGGCAGCCTGCCAGGGCGTCGTTCCATCGTATGATTTTCCAACAATTCCTACGTTACCATTACTCCATTCTTGGGTTCCTAGCCAAGTTACGGCAGCATCAATACCTAATTGTTCACTTAAGCCCATAAAATCCATACAGTGATTAGATTCTCCAGTTCCAAAAACTGAAACTTGGGCTACAGCATATCCATGTGGCACCATATTTTCAATCAAGAATTTGCCAAGGCGGTTTGCAGGTGTTAACGCATCCACATCTCCGTCGTCATAGTAAGGCCCAACGTCGGCAATTACAGGAATCTTAGTTCCATTAGGGACATCTGGTAGCCAAAGTCCAAGATGAACTTGGCAGTCGTCAGTTATTGTACATCCTAGTTCACTACTTGGTAGATCAACGTCAATGAATACACTTTCAGGACCTAGTGTATCATACTGACCAGGTTCTAATGTATAGCTATAGGATCCAGTTGTATTGAAATTTTGATTCACTCTTTCCCAAACAGGGACAAGCCCATTATCATATATTGTTGAATCTTGTTCTAGAGTTTCATCGCTATTCATGTATAATAATATTGGCGATATGATTAAAATTGCAACAGTAATTATTGTAAAACTTCGCTCATCCATTATTACACAAAATAAACCTAGGTTTTTACCGATTTCTTTTTTGTTTGAGTTATGGGAGGTAGTTTTAATTTAGCTTGATGGAAAACAGCAAAAGATACAACTAAAAATCCCAAAAGTGAAATGAGTGGAATAATTATTGTATCATAAATATCATAATGTATTTCCTCGAGGGCAAGCGTATTTAAGAATGACATAATCAAGTAGAGAATAGCGAATCTGCTTGCAATTCTAGCCCCTTCACCTTTCTTTATTCCGTATGAAATCCACATTGCAGCACCTCCAAGAAATAGAACAGTAGAGAATCCGAACGACGCAAGAATGAAGAAATCAAATACAGACAAGTCATGTACTTCTTCAGTCACTAGTAATTTCCAAAATTCAATCGCACCTCCATAAAAAAGTCCAAATCCTGCACAATAGTATGGTGCTCCCCTCTCCTCTTTGAAAGTTTTTCTATTGACTCCGATAAATAGGAAAATTAAAATAATAATAGGAGATACTAAAATCTTTGATGCATAACCAATGTCTTCATTGTAAGTATTAATTCCTCCAAGAATCATAATAATGTCTGCACCTGTACCGAGAACGACTCCTAATCCACAAGCAATGTATAATTTTCTCTCAACTAAATTCTCTTCAACTTCCTTAATAATCCAAGAAAAAAAAAGCATGGCAGGTACTATGTATGCCAGCATTCCGATTACATTTCCTTGAAATATTATTGAATCCATAATCAATTTCTACGTAGTAGTGTTAATAATCCTATTGATACTATTGAGAGGCTAAAGCTAATACTTGGTGTTCTTTCATTTTCTTTTTCATTTGTAGGGGGACTAACGAAGCCCTGTAAAGTTATAGAATTCACGTGAACTTCATAGAGAGGCCTATTCAGAGGGTCATTGGATGTAGGAACTTGGGCTGCAGCTTTCACTAGTTCCATACCCTCTCTTACAACTCCAAATACAGCATATCCAGGGTCGTCATCCTGTGAGCGATTACCATTGTCTAATCCATGCTGTGCCCCATCACAAATGTAAAATTGACTTGAAGCTGAGTCTGGATCTACACTTCTAGCCATCCCCACAGCTCCATTTATGTGAGTAAGATTTGCATTTGCTTCGAATGGAATATTTTCATCTGATCCATTACTTCCGCATGAGGGGTCGCTTGCAGGATAAGCTCCAACTGCAGTACAAGTTGGATCGCCTGTTTGAATGACAAAATCATCAATAACGCGATGAAAGAAAATTCCATCATAGAATGATTGATTTACTAACTTAATAAAATTGTTAACTGTCACGGGAGCCCAGTTATGAAATAATTCAATTACAATATCTCCCTGAATGTCATCCCCACCACCAATTCCTGCATCATATGTTAGACTAATAACAACTATAGGATTTCCTTGGTAAGATTGTTCCATAGGGCTTGCCTCAGAGCTCCCGTTTGGAACAAAAAGCATCAATATCAAGAGAAAGATGGTAATTCTCACAGGACACGTATTTTTGGCTAGTTTATAGCGGTTTAGTATACAGTAACTATTAAATGTCCTTTAAAGCTAGAATTGTATGGACATTAAGGTTACAGAGAATGCTAAATCGAAACTTTACGAGATGGGCGTATCTGAAGAAACGTTTTTACGTATCGGAGTAAAGTCTGGTGGTTGCTCAGGAAATACTTACGACGCAATACTCGATGATAATATGGGCGAAGTAGATGAAGTTTATTTCTCAGATGGGAATCTTAGGATAGTTTCTGATAAAGTAAGTTCAGTTTTTCTAGACGGACTGACCGTTGATTTTTCTAACGACTTAATAGAACCTGGTTTCAGACTAACAAATTCCAATGCTAAAGGATCATGTGGTTGCGGTTCCAGTTTTAGTACTGGCGATCCTGCACCTAATGTTGACGTAAGCTTCACGGTGTAAAAATGGTTCTGAGTCCAGTATCAATACTTGGAGGTGATTCGGTTTATTGCATTAATGAAGCGCAAATGAATCAAGCTAAGCAGTTAGCTGAAGAAAATCCAGAGTCATCAACTAAAATTAAATCAATGATCAAAGATTTAGAATCCGATTTTTCTAGAAATGAAAGAGCTGCACTTGCCTTTACAATAATAGATAATTTAAGAGAAAATAGAGATAAGTAAAATGGAAGAATCAATAAATGTCTTAGGAAGTAAGTTAGAATCTTGCTCAACCGATCCTATGACTGGTTGGTTTAGAGATGGTTGTTGTAATACAGACAAACGTGATCATGGTAGGCATGTTGTATGTGCAGTTATGACTGATGTTTTCTTGGCCTTTTCAAAAGGAGCTGGGAATGACCTCAGTTCTCCAGGGCCAGGTTTCTCAGGATTGAAGGAAGGTGATAGATGGTGCCTTTGCCTTTCAAGGTGGATAGAAGCATTCGATTCAGGAATGGCACCTTACGTAATTCTCGAATCTACTCATGAATCAGCTTTAGAGATGGTGTCTTTAGAAAAGTTACAAGAATATGCTTACAAAGAGAAGTAGTTTATTGATGTAAATCTTTTCTTGGGTCGTTATCAGTTCCCCAATTTGTTGCAAATTCTTTTGTTTTTTCGTACATTTCTTCAAAAGAATCCCA
>JBJLCC010000017.1:0-8543 GCA_045567855.1 Candidatus Poseidoniales archaeon
TTTCAGTAAGGGCTGCAGATGCAATTTGGAACAGACTAGATGATGCATGTAACAATTCAATAACTGAGGAAAATCTACTACAGTTGAGTATTGAGGACATGCGAAAGACTGGACTTTCCAATACTAAGTCGAATTACATAATGAATATTGTAAATGCTAACTTATCTGAATTAGATTGGGAAGATATGAGCGATGAGGAAGTAAGTAATGAATTGTGTAAAATTAAAGGAATTGGCCCTTGGACGGCCGATATGTTCCTCATTTTTAGATTAGGTAGAACTAATATTTTACCTCTCGGAGATATTGGATTAGTGAATGCAATAAACTTACATTATAATAATAAGGAAAAGCTCAGTAAAGAAGAATTAATGAAATTCAAGGAAAAGTGGAGCCCATGGTGCTCTATAGCAACTTGGTATATGTGGAGAAGTTTAGATCCTGTGCCTGTTGAATACTGAATTTATTTGAATCTTTGCTGAGATTGCCATACTGCGCCTACTAAATGACGAATTAGCCTTGCTGCAAGCGCAGAAGTATTTCCGTTGTCATGAGGTGGACAAACTTCAACACAGTCAAAACCTACTATTCTATCGGCAAAAAAGTTAATTGTCTGAATTACTTCATAAGGCGTCATACCCAAAGGTTCAGGGGTTCCTACTCCTGGTGCAAATGCAGGATCTACAGCATCCATATCTAAACTCAAATAAATCGGCCCTTCTAAATCTTCAATAACATCTGATAAATATTCTCTCAGTTCAGTCCAACCAGATTCCAAGAAATTCAGTCCAACTGACCTGGCCTCTGAAATTTCAGATTGAGACACCGAGCGAATACCCACTGGGCGTACTTTTTCAATACCTACTATTTCGCTAACTCTCCTAGTTACTGTGGCATGAGAAAGAGGATTGCCCTCGTATTCTTTTCGGAAATCTAAATGAGCATCTAAAATTACAACCGATAAAGTAGGATATTTTGCATGTAACGCTTTAACTGCAGGAGGAGTCAACGAATGCTCGCCCCCTAAACCTATAGGGAATTTATTTGCGTTAACAATTTCAGAGACTAAATCTTCAACTGCAGTTTCATTTTTTTCTTGATCTGAGGAAACAACAATATTTCCCCAATCATTCATAGAAACATCTGTAATATCTACTCCTAACTCTAGTAAATAAGTTTCAAAATTATAACTATGTTTGCGTATCTCATCAGGGGCTAAAGAAGCTCCCTTTCTGAAACAAGCTGTTCCATCATAAGGATAGCCATAATATACAAATTTCGAATTGTCAAATGATGACTCTGCGTCTGCAAAGAATTCTGTCACGTTAGTCTGTTACCAGAACTCTACCCATAGCAGATAGATACACTATTTCATTTCCAGGTTCCATGTTTCCATGGAATTTTTCAGGAATAACTGATAAAGGCACATTGAATGTATTGTAATCTTCTAAATCCATCATCTGAATTTCAGATCCTAGATTAGCCAAGACTTGAGCTTTACGGCGGTCTACCTGAGGAACATGAACCTTATGCTTTACAGGATGTACCAATGACCTTTTCTGACCATCGAAGAGACCAATAGCAACCATACGGGCTTTGGCTTCTCCGTGTTTTCCTGGTTTTGATGTAACGTATTCAACTAATTTACATGGTTCATCGTCTATGACAATGTATCTTCCTACTTTCAAAGTCCTAATTTCTTGTATTGATGTTTGACTCATTTATTCACCACTCCAAATCGCGCCACATGTCATCTGAGAGATACCCATAAAGAGTATTGCGTCCCGAAATATTGCGCCTTAAACGATTAAAAATATCTATTGATACTTCTAAAGCTTCATCATTATTTTCTTCCTGTAAGACCTCTAGTCTTTGAATCAATTGTTCTATGCTAATCATGGACTTATGTTCTCATTAAACCTGCTGTCGATAACTCTTCTTTAATGTTTCGAACTGCGTCTTTGATGTTATTAACTTCTCTAGCTCCGACGCACACCATTTTACCACTGCCGAACAATAAAAGAACAACTTTTGGATCATCCATACGATAAACTAATCCAGGGAAGGCTTCAGGCTCGTATTCTACATTTTCAAAACCTAATGACATTGCAATCTGAATCAAATTAAGTGTTGATTCCAAATTAGTTGTAGCTACAATATTCTGTATGACAATATCAGGTTCATCCTTAACTGGCATATCTAAAACTCTTAGTTCATCAACTACTTTATTTATTGCAACATGAACATCCGGAATTGATCTTGCACCTGTACAGACCACTTTACCACTTCTGAATATCAATACTGCAGTTTTAGGTTCTGCTAGTTTGTAAATCAAACCTGGAAATCTATCTTGATCATATTCTGCACCTTCTAACTGAAAAGCTATATCTTGGAGCATCAATTCTTTACCAATTGACGCACTGGCTACCACGTTTACTACTATAATTTCTGCCATAGTTCCTCCTCGGAGAACTGTGTATATAAAGGGCCTATTTAAAGGTTTAAATACTCTGTTTAAAAGAAAGAAAGATAGATATTAATCAAAAACATGACGGAGAATAGACATATCAACCTTTTTTACAAGCCATGTACGTAAACTAGATAATGACAAAATATGCTGCATCAATGGATGATGTAATTGCGGCGTCAAAAAGAATAGAAGGACATGGGCATAGAACACCTATCCTCACAAACAAAACAATAGATAATTTAACCGGAAAAAAAATATTTTTTAAGTGTGAAAACTTTCAAAAAATAGGTGCCTTCAAATTTAGAGGAGGATGGAATACCATCTCTTCTCTTAGTGAAGAAGAAGCTTCCAACGGAGTTTGTACACACAGCAGTGGAAATCATGCACAAGCTGTAGCATATGCAGCAATGAAACGCAATATTCCTGCATACATAGTTATGCCAAGAAATGCTCCAAAAGTGAAAATTCAAGCTGTAGAAGGATATAATGCAAAAATTACACTTTGTGAGCCGACATTGAAAGCTAGAAGAGAAACACTTGAAAATATTGCCAAAAAAACTGGAGCATATATTGTACATCCTTTCAACGAACCTAAGGTAATAGCAGGACAAGGTACTTCCGCAATGGAAATGATAGAGGATATTGGCGATCTAGACGCAATATGTGCACCTATTGGAGGTGGAGGACTGATGTCAGGGACGTGTATAGCTGCAAGAAGTATGCTGCCAAATGTCCGATTATTTGGAGCTGAACCAAAAGGTGCTGACGACGCATATCAATCACTAAAGAAAGGAAAATTAATTCCCCAAGAGAACCCAAATACTATTTGTGATGGGCTATTGACTAGCATGGGAGAAAATACTTGGAATATATTGAAGGATCACCTTGAAGATATTATTACTGTTAGTGATGAAGAAGTTGTAACTGCTATGAAACTAATTTGGGAAAGAATGAAAATTATTATTGAGCCAAGTTGTGCAACTCCTCTTGCAGCAGTTTTAACACCTAAATTCCGTGAATTAGAAAATATAGAAACTATTGGAATTATTTTGACAGGTGGAAACGTAGATTTGTCAAAATTGCCTTTCTAAAATACGTGGCGGGCCTGCAGGGATTCGAACCCTGGATCTTCTGGTTAGAAGCCAGACGCCCTTCCAGGCTAGGCTACAGGCCCTAATTACGTTTGAGAAGAGGTTGCATTTATTGTTTTGTCAGGAATTGGGATATTTAGATGATCAATTACTCTTTCAGCTGAAAATAAAGCCCCTTGAACTGAAGGATGAGTCGTATAATCGCCAGCAAGCAGAATTCCTTTCTCAGTAATTGGCTCTCTGATTCTCCCAGTATGTTCAGTATCTATCAAAGGTAATGCATTATCGACTTTAGTCACTGTTACAAATTCCCATCCTCTAACTTGATTACCAAACCAAGTCTCGAACTCTAATAAAATCTCGTCCTGATTATCTTTTAATGAATCTGCATCTTCACCGATAACTGTGGCAATTACTAATTGAGGATGAAAGGGATGTGAATGGGCATGGAGAATTTTATTTCCATTTAAACCATATTTCTCATTAATTAATAATCTATGCCTAGGTAATGGATTTTTAGATGAATTAAACACAATTGTTGCGGTTTTCTTTACCTTTTTCAACGGCTTACGATTTAAAAGCTGAAAGCTAGCATTTTGCGGAGTAGCCAAGACTACTTTATCGAATTTCTCTGTTTGCCCATTACAAGTAATAGTTGTTGGTGATACTGCGTCAACTTTAGAATTAAAGCGTAACTGCGTACTAATTAGCTTGTTAGCTAATTGATTAGGTACGGCTTGAATACCGCCCTTTAACATAATCATTGAACCCAAGCTCATTGCTGCCCAAGTGAAGGAAGCAAAACTCATACGTTCTTCCAAATCAGGGTCAAGAGTTATTCCTGCAAATAATGGACGAAGAATATTCTGAATAAGATTATTTGAGAAACCTCTTTGTTTAAATCCATCCATAATATTTTTGGATTTAAAATCAAGGGGTGACTCGATATCTCTTCTGTTTGAGGCTAACCTCCATCTCAAAAGTCTAAGGCCATCGCGTAAACCTGTTGATCTCAATGTTGGCAAAAGCTTGAGAGGCATGCTTATTGCATCTGCAAATAATTTTCTCCTCCCTGTATCAGGATCAATACTTTCTGTGCATTTTTCCATTTCTTTAAATTCGAGTTTACTTAAATCAATCCATCGATGTAATGATGGATAAGCCGTATGTAAAACATGAAAACCAATATCGATTATGTAAGGGCCGAAACGTATAGAAGACATTCTACCTCCAATATCACTCTCAGATTCAAAAATAACTACTTCATGTCCTGCTTTTTCTGCAGCCAATGAAATAGCTAAGCCTGAAATTCCTGCTCCGACTACCCCTATTTTCATTTAAAAAAAATTAATGGACTTCGCTACCGTCTTCTATGTCTTTATCTGGTTCTAGTAAGCTAACTATTCCTTCTCCTTCCGCAGCAAGTAACATGCCATTTGATTGCTCACCTCTAAATTTTGCAGGAGCTAAGTTAACTAAAACTGCAATTTTTTTGCCTAATAACTCTTTGTGTTCGTAAATACCTCTGAGCCCAGTTACAATTCTTTTGACCGGACCTCCGAAATTAACATCAAGAAGCCATAGCTTATCAGCATTAGGATGTTCTTCAACCTTCTCAACTGTTCCAATTCGTATGTCTAATTTCTTAAAATCATCAAAAGTGACTTCAGCTTTGACATTAGCTAGCTCGTTTGTTTCTTCTGGTGGCATTTCTTTCTCCAATATTTCTTCCATATTTAATTTTGTAAACAAGGGAAGGGGTTGATTTAATTCAAAGCTGTCTTGAAAGTCAAGTGCTGAATTCCAACCTAAATCTTCAATTTTAGAGTCTTTACCCAAGAAATCCCACGCTTTCTGGGATGATTCTGGCAAAAACGGCGACATTAAAACAGATAAACTACTAGAAAAATTTAAGAATTGAACTAAGGTAGTTTCACAAGCTTCCCTATCTGCCTTAACTTGTTTCCATGGGGCTGCATCGTTTAAAGCTATATTTCCTGCTTGGGACAATTCCATTATGGCCTGTAAAGCTTTCTTAAATTTACAAGCTTCTAATGCTTTAGATACTTTATCAAAAGCTATTTTTGTTTTTTCGTTTAATTCATTATTGACTGGATTTTTCGACGATAATCCTTCTGGAAAATTTTTATTCGCAAATGACATTACTCTATACATTAAATTACCATAATTACCTATCAATTCAGTATTTATGCGAGTTACATAATCTTCCCATGTGAAATTAGCATCTTTTTGTTCAGGCATGATAGATGCCAGGTAAAATCGTAATAATTCAGGATCATATCTATCAAGGTAATCTGGAATCCAAATTGCGTGCCTTCTTGATTTAGAGAACTGAGAAGAATCCAACAATAAATATTCGTTAGCTGGAACATCGTAAGGTAACTTATAACCACAGCCTGAAAGCATAGCTGGCCAAATTATTGTATGGAAAGGAATGTTATCTTTAGCCATGAAGTAGTAATGCTCTGAATCTTCATTTTCCCACCATTTTTTCCACTCATCTGGCTTCCCTTGGTTTTTTGCCCAGTGTACTGAAGCTGAATAATAGCCCATTACGGCTTCAAACCAAACGTACATCCTCTTATTTTCATAACCATCCCTTGGTATTTCGATCCCCCAATCTAAATCTCTTGTAACTGCCCTATCAATTAATCCCTCTTTGAGCCAATTTCTCGTGAAATTAATAACTGAAGAGCGCCAATGCTCCTTCCCTTCTGATAACCATTCTAGCAAGGTGTCTCTAAATTCAGATAATTTGAAAAATAAATGTTCAGTCTCTCTAAATTCAATCTTAGCTTCTGGATTCAACTTAGAACGTGGATTAATTAGTTCTTTAGAATCTAAAGTTTTACCGCAATCATCACACTGATCTCCCCTTGCTGAGTCATAGTTACAATGAGGGCAAGTTCCTTCTACATATCTGTCAGGTAAAAATTGACTTGCAATAGGATCGTAAGGCTCCTCTGAGATTCTGGGCTCGATGTAACCGTTATCATCTAACTTTTTTAGAATTGATAGAGCAACTTCAGCATGCTCCTCGGTATGGGTATGGCTAAATAGATCAAAAGAAATTCCCATTCGCTCAATTGAATCACTATTAAGCTTATGATATTCCATTGCCACTTGTTCAGGAGTTTTGCCTTCTTGTTGAGCTGTAACTGTGATTGGTGTACCATGCATATCGCTTCCGCTAACCATCAAGACTTTGTTGCCTTTTAGACGATGGTATCTTGCAAATATGTCTGGTGGCAAATAACATCCAGCCATATGTCCCAAATGCAAAGGACCATTCGCATACGGCCATGCCACACATACTAAGACGTGCTTCACAATTATACAAATTTCATGCTGTTATAATAGATTATGCAAAAATAACTACTAACGTAATAAATCCATTCCAGATTGCATGAGCTATCATACTTGGATAAATACTTCCGGTTTTGACTCTTAACCAACCGTATAGACATCCGCCACCAAATGCTAAAGCCATAGCAATAGGTTCGTGAGCTATAGAGAAAACAAATGAAGATATTACTATTGATACAATAGGGCTGTAGCGTTTCAATAGCATCGTTAAAATAAAGCCTCTAAACAAAAATTCTTCCGCAAATGGAGTAAATACAGAAACTGTTAATGCCAAAACTATAAGAGAAAATCCGGAGGATTCTTTGAATAAGTTAATTACTTCCTGCTGTTCTGCATCTGGAAATACTAGAAGTGTGAATGCTGCATGAAGTGGCAGTATAACAAAAATATCAAGTAAAAGAACCCATCCAATTAGTTTCCACATATCTATATTATTTTCAAATGATAACAATCTATTAATCTCATCTTTTGGAAGTATATTTTGAAGAACAAATAGAACTAAGACACCTGCCGAGATTGTAAATACAGGAAGAAATACTTCTTCACTGTTAACAACAGTTGCTGTAACCATTAGTAGTAAAAAAAGACCAACAAACATAGAAATAATCGAAGACCAAACATAAAGTGTAGATTTTGTTTCAACGATTATTTCATCTTCCTCATCATTTAATTCTGATTTTGAAGCGCGCCAACATTCACTACTACAATATATTTGATTTTCTAAATCCGATAAAATTGGCTTAGAACAACGCTTACAGTATTCCATAGTTATTCTATTGCAATAAAAAGTCTATTAACTTTCGCATTGCTTTTCCTCTGTGACTAATACTATTTTTCTCTTCAGGCGCTAACTCTGCAAATGTTTTGTCAAATCCTTGTGGAATGAAAATAGGATCATACCCAAAACCTCCATCGCCCCTCATCTCATTAATCAGAGTTCCATGGCACTCTCCCGTAAACTTTCGTTTTTCGCCAGATTCTGTAAGTAAACCTAATACACATCTGAAAGTGCATTCTCTGTCGTCGACATCTTCCATTTGCCTAAGAACTCCTTTGAGACCAATTGTATCATAAATATATCGTGTATAAACTCCTGGAAAACCGTTAAAATTACTGATGAAAACTCCAGAATCATCTATCACAAAAGGAGGTTTAATTTTTCCATGGAGCCAAGATAAACCAAAATCTACTACTTCCTCTAAACTAGATGCTTGAATTTCGGGATAGTCCATATTTGTCTTAACTGGATTAAAATGAGTTTTACCAAAAATATCTGTAAATTCTTTAATTTTACCATTGTTTGATGTTACTATCTGTAAATCTATTATTTCCTTGAGTGATTCTTCGTAATCTCCTGAAATAGCTGCTTCTAAATCTTTATGATTTTGTTCAGATTGGACTTTATCCACTCCAGTAGTTATTTCAAAAACTTCTTTGTCAGTAATTATTTCATTGTAAAATATAGAAAATTCACTCTCATGTTCATGTAACTTTATTTCATTAATGTCTGCATTATTGATACTTAATCTAAGCTTACCATTCTCATCAAAGAACAATAGCCGTGAGGGAGTTACACGAATTGTACCATCTACTTTCCC
>JBJLCC010000018.1:0-7865 GCA_045567855.1 Candidatus Poseidoniales archaeon
ATCCACATTTTGTAACCATTGTCATCTAAATAAAATGTAGAAGTTTGGTAGACTGGAGTATTCAATGAATTTTTACTAGATGAAGTACCTGAATGAACTGCTTTTGTTCCTTTTCCTAGCTTTTTATCAACACTTTTCTTACTAACCATCTATTGGCTAAAAGAGGACCAATTAATAGATTTAGTGAACATTCGCAATATAATAAATAGGAAGTTTTAAATTGGAAATCTAAGGTGTACGTTTGATGTTGCTAAACAATAACTGGAGAATTCAGGTTTTTCTAGCGTTTGTGATAGCCATTTTTTTATTACCTTTTTCTAGCGCAGGGCTTGTTGAATTATCAATAAACGACTCTGATGATTTGCTCGTCAGCGAAGATGATATAGCGTTCCAAGAAGGAACTAATCTAAATTTCTATGTTAACATTAATTCAAAGAGTGACTATGCAAGGATGGAAGGCGATAATCCTGCAAATCCTGAAAAATATGTGACTGGAATAATGATAGAAGTTAGTTTTTCTAACCTTGATGACCAAAGAGATTCTCTCATAGGGTATCCTGAATACCAACCTCTGTGTGACACGTGCGAAGCTACCGACTTTGATGAATATTTGTCAAAATTCAGGGGAAATGACGACCGTTTCAAAGGTTATGATGGTATTGTTATATTTTCTGTAACACTAAAAAATAACAGCGGTGATCTAGTATGGTCTGATTCAATTAGAGTCTCTTTAGAGAGACAGAGCACACAGACTAGTGATTCTGGAGGATTCTCAATACCTGAACTACCGCCCGTTGTAGAGGACAATTTAATCATAATTGTTGTGGGCTTGTTAGTAATCGTACTTCTTTCAGTAGGAATTTACAGCTTCGTATTAGCTCCTGAAGATACTACTGCTGATTTGTACAAACCAGTTGAATCTATAGATCCTTTAAAGAAAAGTTTAACTGGAGTTGGTCATAAATCTGAGTTACCAAGTGAATCTAAAAAGCTGAAACGTTTGGAAGGAACTGGAAATGTTTCTGACGAGGAAGAGAAGGAAGATGATGACGAAGATTATGAGGATGAATTGGATTATGAAGAAGATGACAGTGACTTTGATGAAAGAAAAATTCTAGACGAACTAACTGGAACCCATTCAATTGGCTCACAGCCTGATAAAGAGGATGAAGAATCTGATGAGGACGGAAAATCAATAGCTGCCGCACCAGTTAAGAAAAGAGCTGTAAAGAAGCGTGTGGCAAAGAAAGGTGTTCCTAAAAAAGTTGTAAAGAGACCTTCAACTAGAACCGATACAAATCAACCTGAAATGACCGTACCAAAAGGCATGATATCTGCAAAATGCCCTTCATGCGGTAAAACTCATAATGTTGATGAAAATACAACCAAATTTATTTGTAGTTGTGGTAGAAGAATTAGAGTTTAATCCTCTTTAACTGTATCCAAAATAATTAAACTCCGCCTAGTCTCATTCATATCATATTTAATTTCTAAAGGCTGAACTATTAACTTTATTTTATTTGATTTAAAATGACTTTCTTCTATAGGAAGGGCTACCTTCCAATCTGTCAAAGGAAGGCATTCGTAATCTACGTTACTGTCAGTAATACTCATCGCTGCTTTCGTAATCCACAATTTCTTTTCTCCGCCAGGAAGATTAACTGAATAAGTTCTACCATTAAAATACGAAATTTTAACCTCAACAAAACTAGGCTTATTTCCTTTAATCGCTAATGATAATTTAGTTTTCTTTAAATCATCAGGATAAGTAAAATCAAACTCTTTTAACTTGTTCAAATTCTCTTCTATTAATTTTTTCGGATACGACTCCTTATCGAGAGCTGCAAGTAAAACTCTTTCGAGCCTGGAGGCATTAGGTCTCTCTGCTTCAGCCATAACTCTGTAGTAGCTCAAAGGATGCTTAATTAATCTGCAGAGGGCGTTTGGACCTGGACATACTCCAGTAGAAACAAGAGTATCACATTTTGGAGCGTTGTACTGAGTTCCTGATGTCTTGCCTGAAATGTGCTCAACTTGGTACCTTGTAAAAGATTCTTTAAAATCTGGAGCTGTAGCAAATAACCTCATTACGGATTCTGAATCTTGATTAAGGGAGGAAAGAAAGGTGGTTATGAAGAAACGTGAAGGGTGTGGCAAATTTACACCAGCTTGTAAATCCAACAAATTCATGTTAAAGCATGGAGGGGCCTTAGCTAAATCAAAACGACCTAATTCTTTCATTGCTTCAGCTTGACGTTCACCTACTACATTCTCTAAATTACCAATTCTCTCAACGAATGCTTTGGAAACGCTACCTATTAATTCAGTTATTGGACCCTCAAATTGCTTTTTAATTTCAACTGGCGCTTCTGGTAATTCTTCAAGATGTTGACGAATAACTTCCCGCATCAATCTCACTAAGGTTTCACGATCTAAAGTGACTATGCCCTTTTGGACGCCTCTGTTTGCCAATTTCCAATTGCCTTCTCTTAGTTTTGAAGCTGCTTTAACATAATCTACAAAATTCATACTGAATTTTTTACCCTCTAAAGCTATAGTAATTAGTTCTAGTGAATTTACCACTTTAACTAAATCTTCATCAGTCTCGGAATCAAAGAATTTCTCAGCCCTTCTAGCTTCTGACAATGCTACATAATTTATGAGGGCTTGATTATCTGCTGCAGCTAGAATTAATCTAGAGATAACATACCCGAGAACTATATCAGCTTCATCATTAACTGGAGGGCCTTCAACATCGATAAGTCCAGTAGTAGCTGACGTTTCCAGACGTACAACTGCTAGAGCCCTAGCTTCAGAATAAAAATAATCCTCGAGAAGTGAATCTAGAGTTAAACCTTCTAGGTAGGCATTGGCAGATGGCAAAAATGGATATCTCCAGTATTCAACCACAATTATGTAAGACGATGTGGTTTTATAACATCAATCAGTGGTAAGATAACGTGGCTCAAAATCTCTTGAAAATTGAGAATGTCAAAAAAGCATACAAAAAGTATAATCTTTTTGGTAAAGAGATTTCAAGATTCTCCGCACTTAATGGACTTAATCTGAGCGTTGAAAAGGGGCAAATATATGGTTTTTTAGGCCCAAATGGAGCTGGTAAAACCACCACAATTAAGTGCATAATTGGAATTTTAGAAGCCGACAGTGGCAAAATTACTATAGATGGAAAAAATATTAAAGGAAATAGCTTATATTTTAAAAATAAGATAGGATTTCTACCTGAACAAGTAGGCCTTTACGGAAGATTAACTGCAAAGGAAACTCTACTTTTCTACGGCGGTTTCTATAATTTAAAGAAAGAACAAACTAAGAAAAGAGGTGAAACTTTACTTGCTAGATTAGGTTTGGAAAAGGACTCTGACAGAAAAGTGGCCGAATACTCACTTGGAATGAAAAAAAGATTGGCATTGTGCATAGCATTGCTGAATAATCCCGAAATATTAGTTCTGGATGAACCTACCTCAGGACTAGATCCTAGGGGAGTTAAAGCTTTAAGAATAGTTCTTAGAGAATTAAACAAACAAGGATTAACAATCATACTCAGCTCCCACGTATTAACGGAAGTTCAAGAAATATGCACTCATGTCGGAATCATAAACAGGGGCAAGTTGATTCGGGAAGAATCAATCCACGGAATCCGTAGAGAAATTGAAAAAAAATCAATTAAACTTTTACTAAAAGTTAAAAATTTCTCTGATGAGCTAGCTAAAGAATTATCAAAAGATAATAAAATAAAGAACATTCAACAAAATAATAATGGGAAGCATGATGTACTCGTACTGGAACTAAAGGAAGAAAATATACCGTGGGTAACTGACTTTTTAGTGGCAAAAGGAATACAAATATTCTCCATTGAACCTCAAAAGAATTCACTTGAAGATATATTCCTGAAGGAAACAGGAGGCGAATAATATGGTTGTAAAGGAAAATTACATTCTAAAATCAAGAGATAAATGGAATAAAAATAAATCTTGGCAACCGTTGATTATTTCCATTGCATTAATATTGTGCTTAGCTGTAGTACACAAGGCCTATTGGATAGGAACTACCGAAACGAATCCCGATGAAATATGGGGAAATAAGCAGTTAACTAAGAACGGGAATAACTGGACAATTAGTTTTGATGAGAATGTAGGAGATAGTATCACATTTAAAGGTGTTTTACGAACAGCTCCAAAATTCGAAGTTTTTAGAAATGATACCTTTGTTCCAGGGAAATTTTCTGAAGGTGAGGGGCTAATATATTCAGAAGATTTATACGGTAAGACAATGCTAAATGTGAGTGGTATGAGGATTCTTGTAAATGATGATTTATCCAAAACATTCTTCGTCAGCGAAATTATTACAATAAAAGCTACTTTAGTGACAAATATTTCAACATTTGAAAATAATGGTGAAATAATTACTCTAGAAAGAGAAGGCTGGGTTGCTGAAACTAAAGATATTCAACTGTCTTCCTCAAAAGATAATTATTTTTTTACTGCTGAATTATTGCTTTTTATTGCTGGACTTTACTTTTCTTTAAAACAAGTTAAAGGTTTGAGAAAGCAAGCTAATTTAGTTTGGCACTTAGCAAAGTTTGAACTTCAACAAGGCATAAAATCGCCAAGAATGATAGTACTTGGCGTTATATTTACACTATTCATAATTGGTATGGGGTGGCTATTAGGTGATTTGCAAAATGGCGACCCTGAATCTGCTTTCTTCGTACAGAATGCTAACGGGGCACTTCAGCAATTATGCTTCTTTGTATTTTTTGTAGTATCACTAGCTGCAATAGGCGTCTCTGTAGACTCATTTCATAAAGAAAGACAAGCAAATACTCTAAATATTTTATTAGCCAAACCGATAAATCGTGAAACTATTGTTATTGGAAAAGCTGTTGGACTTTCTTTGGTTGTAGGAATTCCAGCTCTTGTAGCTCAAATTCTGGGATTAATTTTTATGATCAATTCAGGAGACACTCCGTCTCTTAGTGGGCTAATCGCATTTATTGTATGTGGCCAAATAATGATTTTCACGCTTGTTTGCTTCCAATTGTGCTTTGCTATCTCAGCTAGAAGCGGAACTGATGTAGTAATGTATGGACTGGGAATGTGGTTACTTTTTGCTGTTGTTTGGAATTTATTAATTTATGCAATCTCGTTCGCATTAGGTATTGATGTCACTGCTGAGGATTTTGAAAATGACCCTCAATTTCAAAGTATAGCATCGCACATGGGAATGCTGAATCCAGGATACGTGTATCAATTTGCAGTAGGATTATTAACACATCGAACTTTAGCAATAGATTTAGAGGGAATACCTGGATGGTTAATTTTATTGGCACTAGTCCTATGGCCTATTACCTGTCTTAGAATTGCAACTAAGCTTTTCAAGAGGGAAGTCAAAGGATGAAAAGAAGGAATATTATTGAAGAAAATGCTGTGACTCACGTAATTGAATTCACAATCGCTCTAACAGTATTTGTGATAATTTTACAAGCTTTTACTTCATCGATGAATTTCAGAATTGGTATTGATTTAAACAAGAATGATAATAATATTGTAATGGCAAGAGAAGTAATTTCTGAATTGACAGGATCACAAGGATTAAGTGGAAATTCTGTGGAATGGGAAAATAACGACTATGGAACAGGAAATATCCAACTACGCAACGGTACGACCGTGGGAATTTTGAATAGTAACGGAGAAATTAATTCCGATAAATGCAATTCATTAAGTAAATTTCCATATTATCCACTAAAAGAAGAACTAGGAGTTATTGAACAATTGAGGATAGAAGTTCAAACATTGGTTCCTAAAGAAACTGTCTGTCTTTGGGGTGGAAATCCAAACACTTCTACAGTAAGCTTTGAATCGCAAAGATACTTGCTATACAATAATGGAACTAGTACAGTTCCTGCTTTACTCACAGTTACAATTTATGAAGGTGAGCCTCCTGCTGACAACCTTTACCTTACTGAAGTAATGCATAGCCCTCAAAATAATGGCTTTGATTACGAATGGGTAGAATTTTACAATCCTAATGATGCTGCCGTATTTTTTAACGGTTGGACTATAGCTGATGAAGACCAAAAAGATATTATTATTTCTAATGATAACGAAATAATTACAATTCCTGCAAAAACGGTGGGAATATTCACATCGTCACCTTCTACTTTTAGGGAGACGTATGTAGACTACAAATACGTATTTTCTGTTGAGGACGTTGCGATAGGAAATGGTCTCGGAACTACTGAGAATTTAGTTTTGTCAAAAAGTTCGTATAGCGATGCTTTTAGCTATACCTCTGATGATGGAGCTAATGGTAATGGTAAAACACTAACCAGAAATTGTTACGATTGTACTGAGTGGAATGAAGCTAATTCAAGCCCAGGCATACTCTAATTATTCAAAAGCTTGGAGACCGGTTATCCATCTTCCTAGTATAAGATTATGAATATCATGTGTTCCTTCATAGGTATATACGCTTTCTAAATTAGCCATATGTCTCATAATTGGATATTCATTCAAAATACCATTAGCGCCATGAATATCTCTTGAAGTTCTAGATATTTGCAATGCAATATCAACATTATTCATTTTACCCAACGAAATCATCTCTGGAGTAGCTTCTCCTTTATCTTTCGCTCTACCTAAGTGATAAGCTAGCAATTGACCTTTTGTTATTTCTCTTAGCATCCAAGCTAATTTATTCTGGACTAATTGAAAACTAGCAATTGGCTTTTTGAACATAATTCTGGATTTAGCATAATCTACTGATGAATGGAAACAACCCATTGCTGCACCCAAAGAACCCCAGGCTATACCAAAACGAGCTTGGTTCAAACAACTAAGGGGACCTTTCAGACCCTGCACATCGGGTAATATCCTGTCTTTTGGTATCCTGCAATCTTGGAATACTAATTCACTTGTAATTGAAGCTCTTAAGGAATGCTTACCTTTCATTTCTGGTGCTGAAAATCCTTTATCATCTTTCTCAACAATAAAACCACGAATTTTACCATCCAACTTAGCCCAAACAATTGCCAAATCAGCAATTGTTCCATTCGTAATCCACATCTTAGCTCCATTTATAACATAAGAATCACCGTCTTCAACGGCTTTAGTCTCCATGCCTCCAGGATCTGAACCATGATCTGGTTCTGTAAGTCCAAAACAACCAATTAATTCACCTTTAGCCATTCCCGGTAAATATTTATTTTTCTGTTCTTCGGTTCCGAAAGCATGTATAGGGTACATTGTTAGAGAACCTTGTACAGAAACACAACTTCGAATTGCTGAATCTCCTCTTTCTAATTCTTGACAAATAACGCCATATGCTACATTTGACAAACCTGCGCATTCATAGCCTGAAAGGTTACAGCCAAACAATCCCATTTCTCCAATCTTTGGTAATAATTCTAAAGGAAAAGTACCTTTTGTATAGTAATCTTCAATGATAGGCAGTACTTCTTCATCTACCCAATCTCTTACTAAGTCTCTTACCATTAACTCTTCTTCGGTTAAATGTTGATCTAAATTGTAAAAATCTACACCTTCATATTTTGACATTGTTTTGTACTTAAAGAAGGGATATATATGTTTTACATTATAGGGGTTAATCCAAATATAGAACGTGCTGATAGGTGCATAATGGAACAGATTTGGATTGAAAAATATAGACCAAACAACCTCTCTGAAGTCGTCGGCCAGGAGGCTGTTACAACTCGATTGAAGAATTATGTAAAAGAAAGTTCCATGCCTCATTTGCTGTTTGCAGGGCCTGCAGGTATAGGGAAAACCACTAGCGCTCTAGCTTTAGCAAGAGAAATGTTCGGAGAATTATGGAAGCATAACTTA
>JBJLCC010000019.1:0-7731 GCA_045567855.1 Candidatus Poseidoniales archaeon
AGTTCTTCAGTTTCATTTACAACACTTGAGGGCATGTAGTAGACCCGGCTATCATTTTTAATTTTATCAGCTACAAATGGAGTGATAAGTTCTTTCCAATAAGGATGAGGGCGTATTATTAACGCAGTTTCGTCATCAATATTACTCATAATTTTGTTAAAAGTCTCATCCGATTTCCATGGAAATAATTCTTTTTCTTTATTTTCGTCTTGATCATGTGTTGGCGCATAGAAGATAACTTTTTCTTGAGATATTCCTAAATTTTGTTTTATTTTCTCTACAGGAATAGGTTTTTTTATTAGCATATCAGTTCTAGGTTGTCCTAAATCTTTTAGGATCTTCTTTTTCACGCTCCATTTTTCAGAGAAAATTTTTTTAAAAAAATTAGAAGTTATTACTACAGTTGAAGCCTTATTAAAATCATCCGATATTTTTTTTCTATTTTCTTCAAGAAAGCCTTTGAAAGGTATTCCATGCCACAATTCCATACGTTCTTGGCTGTATTTTTTATAATCGATAGGTATTCCAAAATCTCCGTGAGTAGTAATCCAAATATCAGTTTTTAGAAATAAACCTATTTTTGTAAAAGCTCGTCTATAATATGCATTGCCAGTAGTATTTTGCCATGCTTTTCTTATGCTAGATTCTTGGTAAACTAAGTATGTAAAGAATCTCGAATCATCAGTCATTGCTTCGAATAGAATTTTTGAAGATCCAGAAAGTCCGGTTTTGGTTCCTGAGACGAATCCAACGGTGATCTTATCATTTTTTACTTTAGATAAGCTTCTGAGGCTTACAAATCCATTAAATATCCAATCCCTAAATGCAAAACCCGTTTCTTTTATCACTAATAATTAATGTGTACAAGTCTATTTTAATCTGTCTAGTTTTACTAACATATAGATATATATCCTATCACCTTGTTTCAAAATAGTACAACTAAAATTATTATGTGTGGAATCTTAGGAATTTTTGGTTTCAATTTCATTAATGCAGAGGATTCTTTACATCTTCAAAACCATAGAGGTCCTGACAATACTGGAATATGGCAAAAAGAGGATGTTTTTTTAGGTCATAAGAGATTGTCAATCATAGATTTAAATCCACGTTCAAATCAACCTTTCAAGATTGCTAATGAAGTTATAATTTTCAATGGTGAAATATATAATTATGAAGAGCTTGCCAAAGAACATCATTTGGATTTAACTACAACCTCAGATACAGAGGTTGTTTTGTTGATGTACCAAAAATACAAAGAAAAATGTCTGGCTTTTTTTAATGGAATGTTTTCATTTGTCATTTACAACACTACTACCAAGAAGTATTTTGTAGCTAGAGATAGATTAGGAATAAAGCCCTTGTATTGGCATCATGACTCTTACTGTAAAGATATTTTTTCGAGTGAAGTTTGCTCGATTAAAGCTTTGATTTCAACATCGATAGATTCTTTTTCTGTTCGCCAATATGAAAAACTTCGGATGTGCGTTAATAATGACACTTTTTTTAAAGAAATCAAGCAATTTCCTGCAGCACACTACATGTATAGTGGAGAGGAACCCAGAAGATATTGGGATATTGATTTGAGTTTTAAAGAAGAGCCATCAGATTCTGAGCTTTTTGCTTTGCTGTCTAGTTCAGTATCATACAGGGCAATCGCAGATGTTAATGTTGGCAGTTATCTCAGCGGAGGGTTGGATAGCACAATAATTACGGCCCTTCTCAAACCTGAGAATAGCTGGACAGTCGGCTTTGAAGATCTCAATGAGTTCAAGTGGGCCGAAATAGCTTCGGAACTATATCAGACAGACCACGAAGCTCTAATTGTTGATGAAGTAAAGTTTTGGGAAACTATGGAGTTCATGGTCAAAAAGAGAGGAGAACCTCTTTCAGTACCAAATGAGGTTTTGATATATCTAATGACAAAACGCGTTAAGACTAAGAATACAGTTGTTTTGTCGGGCGAAGGTGCAGATGAGTTATTTTTTGGATACGATAGAATATTCAAATGGGCAAATTCATCTAATGAGTTTGACATTTTGGATTTTGATGAAAAATATAGCTATGGGAAACATAGTGACCTTGAAGTTATGGAGTATGCATTAAGTAAAACAAAAGGTCAAACACGTCTTGAGAAAGTTAATTATTATTTTTTAACAAATCATATTCAAGGCTTATTACGTCGTCTTGATAACTCAACTATGCTTTGTAGTGTTGAGGGTAGAGTTCCTTTTTTAGATCACAGACTAGTTGATCGCATAGCGGGCGTTTCTTTTGACTGGAAAATGGGTTCGACTTTCAAATCCTCACTTAAGAGAGTATTTTCTAAAATAGTACCAAAAGATATAATACAACGTAAAAAAATGGGATTTCCAGTTCCAATATCTTACGAGAATTGGATTAAGAAAAATTTGGAGATGTTCAATTGATTATAGGCTATACAACAGGAGTATTTGATTTATTTCACATAGGTCACTTAAATATTCTTCGTAGAGCAAGAGAAAAATGTGATAAGCTAATTGTCGGAGTGACTACGGATGAATTATTGAAAGTCTATAAGAATAAGAGTCCAATAATACCTTTTGAAGAAAGAATTAGTATTGTTAAATCTATAAGATATGTTGATGAAGTAGTTCCTCAGGAGAATATGGATAAACTTTCTCACTGGGATAATTTGAAGTTTAATGTAGTGTTTGTTGGCGATGATTGGCAAAATACAGATAAATGGAATAAGATTGAATCAGATTTTAATAAGATTGGAGTGAAAGTTATATATTTTCCGTATACTAAAGGGACGTCTTCAACATTAATTAATGATATTTTAGTCAACGAAAGGAAAAAATTGAGGAGAAGTGGCTAATTTTTGGTTTTAGTTAAAGTTAATCTAAAAATCTAGAGCTTATGAAAAGATTATGACTAATTACGACGTATTTAATGGAGATACAGATGGCCTTTTTGCGCGCCATCAACTTAGACTAGCCATTCCTTTAGATACTGTAAATATTAGTGGAGTTAAGAGGGATGTTAATCTTCTTAGGCATGTCAAACCAGCTAAGGGCGATTTAGTAACGGTCATGGATATTTCTCACGCTAAGAATCGTAAAGACGTATTACGGATACTTGAAGCAGGAGCTAAAGTTGAATATTTTGATCATCATGATCCTTCAGAATTAATAGATCATCCAAATATTACATACCATATAGACACAGATCCACATATGACAACAGGTAGAATTGTAGATTCTCATGTTAATGGTAAAAATCATATTTGGGCAATTGCAACAGCTTTTGGCGATAACCATTTTGATCTAGCTTATGATTTAGCTGAAGCCGAAGGTTTAGACGATGAGAAAACTAAGCTTTTGAAGGAGATTGGTTTAGCAATTAATTACAATAGTTATGGCAAAACGGAACAAGATTTGTTTGCAGCTCCACTTTTAGTATCTGAAATGCTTGAAGATTGCGGTGAAGATGTTTTTGTAATTTCAGATCATGAAATATTTTCAGTATTGGTATCTAATTTTCGCTCAGATATGAGCGCAGCTTCTTGCCAAGAACCATTTTCTATTCACGAAAAGGGAGTCATTTACAAGTTTCCCGATGAAGAATGGTCACATAGAATAATGGGAACTTTTGGAAATCACCTGGTTAATTCTAACAAAGATTTAGCCTGTGCAATAGCAGTTACTAATTCAGACGGCACTTATCGAATTTCAGTCCGTTCTTCGTTGAAAAATCCCTACGGTGCAGGTAACCTTTGCAAAGCATTTGGAGGTGGAGGGAGAGAAAAGGCAGGCGGGATAGATAACCTAGAAGAAGGAGATTTAGATAAATTTAAAAATGAGTTCGATAAGGTGTTTTCATGATAGCTCCAAATGATTTTATTCAAGAGTGGATCGAGACTGTTTGTTCTAATGATGCTAGTAAAATAGCAAATTTGTATAAAGAAGATGCAATTTTGCTAGGCACATTAGATAAAAGTGTTAGAGAAGGTAGGAATAAAATTAGAGAGTATTTTGATTTTTTTGTTAAGTTAAAGCCTTGTGGTGAAATTACTGAAATTGTTGAAAAGGATTACGGAAATGGACGTTTTTGTGTAGTGAATGGAACTTATGATTTCAATTTAGAAGAGGATGGTCAGCAATCAGTTGCACCTGCAAGATTTACTTTTGTTTTAGAACGTATTGGCGTTAAATGGATGATTCAATCTCATCATTCATCTAAGCAACCTTAGCAAATAAGCCTTGCAAACTTTTAAAAAAATCGCTGTTATTACAATCTAATCTTGGGCTGATTGGAAACGCAGTTCATGAATACCAGGCAACGTATATTTCCAGTTGGCAACTGATACGTTGTTTTATCCGCAAAATGCAAGGGCATGGCATGTCGTCTACTTCAGAAAATAAATAGTTGATTTAATTGAAATTAAGAAACAATTTACGAGGTGAAAATCCTCTCAAATCTGCAAGCTCGGCAAGGTACGTGACCGATGAATCACATTTGGAAAGATATTCCTTTGGCAACTTCTATGAAGCGAAGAGCCAGAGTTTTTACACTTCGGCGTAAATTATCAAATAGTCTAAGGAAAAAATATGAATGGTGGAATATCTACATAACACCTCTAAGAGGAGGCAGATATGCAGGAACTAATTACATAAAGAAATACAGCAAAGATGAAAAACCACCACAAAAAATATGTTCAGTATTAGTTGATTTAACAGATACAAAATCAATAGATTTTGCATCCAAATTAATGCACTATACTTCTGAATCATTAGATGAAGCTTTGAGAAATACGATATCTTTCGAAGAATTAATAAATTATGTAAAAGAGAAACTGGGTTGCTACGAAAAAGAAGACAAAATATACAACAATTTCACATCAAGCGGCAAACTAGTTCAGGGTTCGAAATCGAACTAATTTTTACTGCGGAAAAATAGTTTCCAAGAAGTAGGATTTGTCATGCCCACTGTTTTAGTATTACCTAACCTTAATATGGCACTATTTTTTGAAATAGTATGGTAAAAAGCATAGCTATCGTCGGAGGCTCGAGCGATATTGCAAAATCTACAATTTCTAGTATGTCTGCTGATAATTATAAATTTCATGTATTGGTAAGAGATGATTCACACACAGGTGAATTATCTGCCTCGGGAGTAAGCGTAGTCTTAGGTGACGCAACCTCTGAGGAGGACATCAAGAATTTTATTTCCGGAGTAAAAGAGTCTGGGGAAATTCATGCAATTTTGCACTGCGTGGGTTCTTTTGCAGTAAGGCCACCGCATGCTATGAACAAAGAAGCATTTGAAACAGTCATTAGTACAAATCTTACTTCAGCATTTCTCACATTATCTATTGCTGGAAAGGCTATGCTAAGTCAAGGACACGGCAGAATGGTTTTCATGTCTAGTGTCGCAGGATCTTTAGGATTGGTAAATCACGAGGCAATTTCGGCAGCCAAAGGCGGAGTTGAGTCAATGGTAAGATCAGCTGCAGCAACTTATGCAAATCGTGGGCTCAGAATCAATGCAGTAGCTCCAGGGTTAACTGATACAAAGCTTGCATCTCCTATAATGTCAAATGAAACAGCTTCACAGGCAGCTTCACAAAAAATTCCTATCAAAAGAGTAGGGCAGAAAGAAGAAGTTGCTAACGTTATCAAGTGGTTACTAACAGAAGCACCAGAAAATTTTACAGGGCAAATCCTCCATACAGACGGTGGAATGTCTAACGTTTTAGTTTAGTAATTAGATTACTCATCTGTTTTTATACGAAAGGCAAAGTATAAGCAGACTGCAGAGATCCAGCCTCCAAATATTACGAATTCCCAAGCTATTCTATCATCTTGAGTGGGGTACACCCATAATAACGGCGAGATAGCAAAAAGAAAAGCTAAAGCCGCTACAAAGTACAAAATTATTTTGCTACTAATTTTTATTAATTTATTCATATTTTACTTTACATCCATTATTATTCAAAGTGGCCGCCCGAAGACGGCCTTTACCCCAAACCTAACGAGCACCATCATCGTTTCAGGGCTCTGACCCGGTTTGGGAAATGTAAGACTCCGGGGTTGTCCCTTCCATCACTAATCCGGTGGGGACCCAATGGAGTCATGTATGCAATCTATTGCTCAGAACATCACTAATCAGCCCTGTCTTCGAAGCTTGCAATTAATTCTAAGGGAGCTAGTAATTATGGTTAATGCTTTTGGCATGGTTATTTTATACACCCAGAATTGGAACAGTAATGTCCGATTCTGATGCTGAACTTCGAAGACTCGTTAATGCGCTTCCACAATATGAAGACCAAATTCGATATTGGGAGTCCCAGCTTGATGCTATTTCAAACGTTAAGGCAGACATTTTTCAAGCACAGGATACTATCAATGGAATGATTAAATCAGAAAAAAGCAATGAAATGCTTGTCCCGGTTGGACATAATACTTCTATTTTTGCTACCATAAAGGACATGGACAGAGTCCTCGTAGGAATTGGTTCAAGAGTTTATATGGAGACTACAAGGGAAGATTCTCTTAATCGCTTGAACAAAAGATTAGACGATTTGAATACAGCAACACAAAATTATCAAAACAATTTGGTTAAAACTCAACAGGAATATACCTCAATTCGTGAGAAAATTGAGTCTTTACAAGGTGTTCAATAATGTTTAGAGCCCTGAAGGAGAAATTATTAGGTGCAAGTAAGCAAGCGGAAGAAGAGTTAGATCCAAAATTGAATTTAGATTATGAAACATTTAGGCCTGAAGAAAGGGAAAGTGGCGCAGTAATCAGAGAATCACATTTAGAAAATGTTCTCTGGGAGATGGAATTAGCTTTACTTCAATCTGATGTGGCAATGGAAGCTCTTGAAGAAATGAAGGTAATAATTAAGAAGCGATTAGTTGGATTAAGAGTAGAAAGTCGTTCAGAGATAGTACCGACAATTGAAAGGGCACTGAAGGCAAGTTTAGTAGAATTATTATCTAAAAATGTTTTCAATCCAGATATGCTGTTGGAAGAGAGAGATACTCCTTTGGTAATTGCTTTTGTTGGTGTTAATGGAACTGGAAAAACAACAAGTATTGCTAGGATTACACATTGGCTTAAAGAAAATGGGAAGAGTGTTGTTTTAGCTGCAGCAGATACTTTCAGGGCTGGAGCAATAGAACAATTAGATTTACATGCTACAAATTTAGGTTGTAAAATTATCAAACATCAATCAGGAGGAGATCCTGCAGCAGTAGCTTTTGATGCAGTTGAGCATGCAAAAGCAAAACACAGGGACATTGTTCTGATAGATACTGCAGGAAGAATGCAAACAAACTCTAATTTGATGGATGAAATGAAAAAGATACGAAGAGTAGCAAGTCCTGACTTAGTCATATTCGTAGGCGATTCTTTAGCAGGTAATGATGCTGTTGAACAAGCTAAGAAGTTCCACGAAGCTGTAGATATTGATGCAGTTGTTCTAACAAAATTAGATGTAGATGCAAAGGGCGGAGCTGCACTAAGTATATCCTCAGCAATTGATAAGCCAATAGCCTTTGTAGGCATTGGTCAAGAATATGAAGATATTATGCCGTTTGATGCCGCATGGATTGTTGAAAGAATTTTCAGTTAAGATTTATATTCCGCGCACATTGTAAATATATGATAGTTTACGAGGTAAATCTGCACATTGATGCTATTGCAGCTGATGAATATTCGGAATGGCTAGGTCCGCACATCGAAC
>JBJLCC010000020.1:0-7243 GCA_045567855.1 Candidatus Poseidoniales archaeon
TTTCTACTAGAACATAATTACTTCTCATCAAAGTAACATTTCCGTCGACGTACCCGTAAGAACCATAAATAGGATATCCATCAAATGCAAATCCAATAATTGGAGAATGAGTACCGTTATCCACCTTGCTAAATTCATAATCAGAATCTTCATTAGTTTCATTATGCCAATGCATGCAATTTCCATCGAAATGGTAGTGGTAGCCACCAGGCCCCATGTGAGCTCCACAAATTCCTAGATCAATTTCTTGACGATCTTCATAGTATATGCCAATTTCATGTGCTACAGCATCTCCTCCGGGGCCGTCTTCAGGCCCGTAGAAAGGGACGCCATTAACTGCAACAGCAACAGGTCCGCGATCTGGAGCTATATCACATCCATTTATTGATACAATAGGATTACAATTTGTATTATTTGTTGGAGTTATAGGTAATTTCCAATCAAAGTCTTGAGCTACAATATTTCCAGCAGTTCCACCTTCCATATCGTGATTAGCAATACCTGGCGTTGAAATTGTCATATAGACGCCATCAGAGCTGATTGTAACGCTACATTCTTCTTCATTGTTACCACTTAGGTCTTGAACCATAACTCCACCCCCGATACACATCCAAACATTGTCCAAATAGGAAGGGTAGGAGCACCCATTTGCAGCAACTGTAAAGTTTTCACCAGTTAGATTATCAGGACATTCATCAAGGGCATCCTCAACTCCATCTCCGTCACTATCTTCTGCTGATACCACAGGTGTAAAATTGACAGCGAAAGCGAGAATTAGAAGAATCGCAATTCCTAAGGTTTTAGTTTCTCTTCCTAGAATTCTAGGAACATCATAATTTCGCATTATTAATGCAGTTCCAAAGATTATGCAGAGAGCTACGTTAACAACAATTATCGTTTCTAACATAGCTCTTATTTTCTCTAATCCTATTTAAGTTAAACTTTCGAATTTGTAAAAGTCAGATTTACTTACTCGTTTTTCTTAGACCCTGGAACTTCTAAATTTCCTGAAAGCATTAATCCGCCTATTGCAAGATGTATAATCAATGCTATTGGGAAAATTCCTCCAAAAACTTCGCTATCGTTTAAAATTGGTAGAATAGTTAGTATAGTTCCCAAAGGCATTAAGGCAGTGAAAAGATATTCTGCAGGTTGTTCAGGACGTTGCATTAAGTATGCAGTTAGACCAATTACAATGAGGCCGATTCCCCATGCAACAGTCAGTAAAGCCCATCCAGCGTTCCCGGCTTCCCATGCAGCCCTTGCAGACGTTTCTCTGTCAGCTTCACTTGTATAATACGCAACTTCGTTTTCGTCTATTTCAGTTTCGAAGGCATTAATCGATGCGACATATCCTCCGAATCCTTGAAAGAAACATACCAAGGCAACAATCATCATAACTTTAGCGTAAGATAAGAGTTGAGCATTCATTCCATCAGTATTTTTCTTCATATCCTTGATAAGTAAATTCAATCCACCAAATATCAACGTAACTCCAAATGTTCCAACAATTAGTAACATCATCAAAAAGGATCGTTCTTCATCAACGAGCGCGTCCATCGCATTTTGGCCTATTTGGTCCTGCAACGGAAACATAGCAAAAGCTACAATCAATAGCAGAGGTCCAAGAGCTAGCATAATCGGTGTAAGATTTCTACCCATGCTTAATACTATTCAAGCTACATTTAAACTTTCTCTATTGACTATATGAATTTGGTGCTCCCGCCGGGATTTGAACCCGGGTGCTCGGCTCGAGAAGCCGAAATGATGGGCCGGACTACACTACAGGAGCTTTTCCAAATTATTCAGAGTTCTTGTGAAGCCAAGTTGCCGTTTCCTTAATGGCTCTTCGACTGGTATATTGAGGAGTCCATCCATGTTTCATCAATGCTTTGATATCCAATCGCATAAATTTAACATCTCCTTTCCAGCCCCTTCCTCCGTCGACACCGCCGGTGAAGGAATATTCAACACTATCTAACTTCATAGCCTTACAAACTTGATCAGCTAAAGTAATAACATCAATTGCATCTTTTGATCCAACATTCAAAGCAACCATTTCGCCTTTTTCACAAAGTTCTCCAGGAGCCATATTTAACATTCCAGAGATGCAGTCTTCCACATGGAAATAAGATTTCTTTTGTTTTCCATCTCCTAAAATTTCTAAATTATTATTATCTTTCTTTAGCTTATTCACAAAGTCAAACGTTACGCCATGATTACTACGAGGACCTACACAATTTGCAAATCTGTAAGAAACCCCTCGGAAGCTATTCTCTTTACAATACTTTTCAATTAATTTTTCAGCATCTAGCTTACTCGTTCCATACGCAGAGATAGGCTTCAATTCAGCGGTTTCTGGAGTTGGAATCTTTTCAGCATCTCCATAAACAGTCGATGTAGAAGTAAATACTATATTTTCACATCCAGCTAATTTCATAGCTTCTAACACCCTTTCAGTTACATCCACATTTTGTTCTTGCATTACTTCAGGTTTAGTAATTCCTAGTTGAACTTCAGGATTAGCAGCTAAGTGATAGACAACCTTTGCACCTTCTAAATATCCTGCAAATTCCTCATTTAGTAAATCAATATCAATTAAGGTAATATTCTCGATAGAGCTCTCAAGGAATTCTAATTCACCCGATGAAAAATTATCTAAAACTACTACTTCTTCATCTCTTTTAACAAGCCTATCTACAAGATGAGATCCGATGAAGCCAGCGCCTCCAGTTACAACAACTCTGCGCTTTGTATTTTGCTCAGCCATAGAAACCAATACTCCTGAGTCTAGCTCAGTAGGTTTAGTATTATCTGCATAATCAGACTTATCATCTGCAAAAGATCCAGCCAAAGAGCCAAAGAAATCACCAGTGGTTTTAGTTATGTTTTTACCTGTTTGTCCAACAGCTCCAAGAACAGTACGGCTTGTATCTCCAGTAACCTTCAAAACAGTTCCACCCGCAGTTCCAAGTGCACCTACACTGGCATTAATTGGAGCTCCAATGATGCCTTCTTTGTGTAAACCAAGAGTTTGCGATACGCCTCCAATAGTCTGTGAAACATCTTCCAGGTTAATTTCTTCCCAGTGTTGGTATAGGTAGTAGATGACAAGACATAGTCCAATGAACATTACAGTTACAGCAATTTGTAGAGGAGCTAAGATAGCCAATATACCTAATCCATAAACGACGGAAGCAGAAAGAAGTAATGATCCACTAATTGCTCCGATGGCTACTGCACTTAGGTTTCTATTTGGTGATAAACCAATTGCTCTTCCTAAGATAGTTCCTCCAACAGCACCAGAACCTTGGAAAGGGAACATAACAAATACAACAATACCAACAAAAGACGCCCTCTCTAACCAGGGTAAATCCTTCAACATGGCTTTTCCTTTAATTTGAATACGATTAATTCCACTACCGATAAAGGGTATTTTCTTTGCTAAATCGAAATTCCAAGTTAAGAATACGCCTACAGCAATATCTACGAATGCAGTACAGATCGCAATCGCCCAAGGATCAACACCTCCAGCAATACCAAGAGGAACAACGGTTCCTTTTCCAAATGGAGGAACAAAATACACAAGCATCAATTGTGACAAAATAAGGAATTCTCTTTGACCCATGCTTAAAAACATCAGCACAAAGAAGATTCCGGTCATTATGAATGGTGAAAGGAATTTGAAAAGTCCCAGCATTGCACTTGGCCCCCCTATGGCATAAATCAAAATTCCAAGTCCAAGAACGGCTATACAATCGAAAGCAATATTCCACCAAAAAGTAATGTCTATATCTTTAGAATCAGAATAAATATATTCGTAATTTAGATCTACAGATAAATTTCCAGAGTTCAGTTTTTGAAAACCTTTTCCAGTTACACTTCCAGGTTCCCATCCTCCGTAAGTAGGAGCTGTACCTGCAGCCAACCCACCTAATTTTACTTCAGCACTTCCAAAATAAAGGTGGGCGCCGGTAGCATATTCGTTTTCAACATTTCCTCCGACAACAACAATAATATCGCCAAGCTCAACAAAAGTATGATCAAAGGTTGAAGTAATCGGTACATCAAAGTTATAGTTAATTTTTGAATCTATCAAATAAAAATCATTTACCTCCAAATCTCTAAAGATAATGACATCCATTGAACTCCTTTGAAAAATACCGTCAGTTAACGAAGATTGGGACCATTTTGTTCCAGTAATCTTAGTTTTATCGAAAGTTACAGCCGTAAATGTAGAACTTCTAACTAAAAAAGTCTCAAAAGAGCTTTTTTCGATTCGATTTGAATCCATAGTCACATTATTGAACAAAACGGCGTCAAAAGTTACATTTGACATTACAGATTTACTGAAGTCAACGTCAGCGAAAGTGACTCGTTCAAATACACAATCAATAAAGAAAGAATCTGTGAATGAATAGTCAGAGAATAAAACATCAGTAAATACCACATTTGTGAAAACTGCGGCAACTAAATCAGTATTATTGAAATGTATTCTTTGAAATTCTAATCCACTAGCAAAATTAATATTCATTTCACTATTATTTTCAGAAAGTACAGGGAATAGCATCTCAGTAGTTCCAGGATTAAGTATTTTGTAGCTGTCGCCTGGAGCTACAGCAGGATCTAATCCACTCGGAGGAACGGGATATAATCCATTTTCAATGTCGCCAAAATATTTGATATCGGTTAATTTCCCCTCAATCCTAATCTCATCTCCATCAGTATATTCTCGATATTGTCGGTTATTAAAAACAGGATCAAAAGAAGCTTCCAGGTCATCAGGATCTTCTGTAATTGCATACCAAATTCCAGACTGCTCAACTCCAACTAATTCTTGGCCATATCCTGAGAAGGTAACTCCAATTAATCCAATAAAGATTCCAGCCAGTAAAAGGGGACGTGTATTCTTCCAAGAATTTTTTAGTGCACCAACAAGAGCCCACAGAGTATCCATCACAGCGTCAATTTCATCTCTTTCTCTTTGGCTAACAGTTAACTTTCCTTTCTTTTCGCTAGAAGTCAGTTTAGTTTGCTTAGTATTCGTAGCCTTCTTTGCGGGACTTTTGTTTTGAACGGGCTTCTTAGAGGGTGCAGTTTTTTTGGCAGGAGATTTCTTAGGAGTACTTTTCTTTGCAGTTGCCTCCTTTTTCACTGATTTCCTTGCCATAATTTAGTAAGTCTTCGCAGCCTTATACTCCAGACTAATAAATAATATCGTTTGTTATCCACCAGATGCAACTAGGATAATTCTAATTGGCTTATCAGGCAAAGCAACCACTAAAGGAATGGGCTTCATTTTTTCTTCATCCGTGACAACTAAAACCCCGTCAGGATGTAAATCCAAGTGGTTTACGAGATCATCAGCAGTGCTTCCTTCAGGTAAATCAACGGTTTCTACTTTGTCATCAGTTGTAACTTGCCATTCCATATTTGTTCAGTTAGAGAGACCTCAAAATAGTTACCGTGAATATTAAGTTCTAACATATCTAGAGATAAGGTAGCCAGGGTCGCATAGTCCGGTATTGCGGTGGCCTCGAAAGCCACTGGGAGCAATCCCTCGGGAGTTCAAATCTCTCCCCTGGCGCCAGAACTCTTTTCGACGACGTGTGTTTCTGTTTCCACGTCTATTTAAGCTCATATTAAGCGATTAGAAGGGTGTCCAAAAAGGGGTGGGTAAAATTCTATTTTTTAATAATTTCATCTATTAAAACTAATTTACGGTTTAATTTTTTTATTTCTTTTTCTAATTTTTTTTGTTTAGAATTAAATTTTTTACGTTCTAAAATGAACTCTTTTTTTATACCCTTTAATTTTTGTTCAGCTGTATTTAGGCTAATACTTTGAACTTTCAAATTATGAGAAAATCGTTCTGTTTCTTTTTCATAATGTTTTGATTGCTCTTTTAATTCTTTAATTTTGTTACTAAAATTTTCGTTTTGAGTAATATAATCATTAATTCGAGTTTTAGAATACAAAAAACTTTGCAACGATAGAGTTACTAAGCGAGACCTAGAAATGTTTTCTTTTTTCATATGCTTTTGTATTTGTTTTAACTCTGTAAGCGGAACTGTAACTGAAAATGAGCCAACTCCTATTTTCTTTCGACCCATTTATTTACCAATCAGGCCCATAGACTGGTTGCCCATCCATCAAATTAGATAAGCCCTTTAGCAAATCATAATGTTCTCTTCTAGCCTCATCTAATTTATTTCGTAACTCTTCTTTTTCTTTTAGAAAGTCACTTTGACGAGCTCTACTAACATTTCTTTCGACACTAGATTTATTTTCTAAACCATAATACTGGTCAACCCAATCTTGTAATAAATCTCTAACTAACTGAGAACGATTAACACCTATATCGTATAAATCTCCTTTTAATTTTTCTGGTAAATTTATCATTGTAGGGCTCAAATTTAACACATTACCTTCTTTATCTAAAGTTGGAGGCCTTCCCGCAGGTTTCCTATTCATATAATCCTACTATTAAAACATATATAAAAAAGCTATTCTTACAAAAAATAAATAAAGTATATACTAAACTTAAAAAGAGAACATACTAAAAATATTATACATATGTTTAGTGTAAATGCAAATTTCCTAAAATTTGTAGACGCCCTACCCTACAATACAACGGGGTGCCCCCTCTACATCAAACGGGGGGGTTACTCTTTCTTCGTTAATAGTTTACTAATCCGAGCAATATGATTCCCAATCATATGGCCAAGCGCTATTGGAATCAAATGAGGTATGAATTGCACATTTATTATCGCCTGATAAAGCCACAGCATAATCAAACATAAGTTCCATATTGGTTACACTTGATACATTCCAAGCTGAAATATCTTGATTGAAATCGGTAGCGTAGTAAAACGCCAACTGCATATCAATCACACTTGAAACATCCCAACCTGAAATATTCTGATTGAAACTAGCAGCTTCACGAAACATAGATTCCATATCAGTTACACTTGAAACATCCCAACCTGAAATATCCTGATTGAAACTAGCAGCTTCACGAAACATATAAGCCATCCCAGTTACACTTGAAGTATCCCAACTTGAAATATCCTGATTGAAATTCTCAGCCTTGTAAAACGCCAACGGCATATCAGTCACACTTGAAACATCCCATGCAACATAAGTTACTCCATTTTTTGTTACTTCTTTTGTTGAAATATCTTGATTAAAACTGGTAGCTGCAAAGAACATTCCTTCCATATCAGTAACACTTGAAACATCC
>JBJLCC010000021.1:0-6699 GCA_045567855.1 Candidatus Poseidoniales archaeon
TCGCCGTACTGGAACTTTGCTAATCCCTTTGCTTCACCTTTGGCTCTGTCTTTAGTATTCAATAAAGGAACATCTGACAACGACATTCTTGCAATATTTTGAAGTATTTCCAGCCCTTCATGCGAAGATGGTTTTTCGGCCCTAGTATCTACTACATCAATCCCTAATTCCTTGATTAATTTAGCCATTATTTCTGATGAAGAACCTGCATGAACGATTGCTTTACTATAATTTTTTTTAAGATTTAATTTGGCTAACTGAGATCTAAGCATTTCAATCTCAGATGCACTCCACTGGCCAGTCACTGCAATATCATAATGTGCTGCAGGATAACAAAACTCTAACTCTCTAGGAACTAATCCTAATGGAGAAGTCACTGAAACAACGTGTAATGCTAAATAATTATTAACGTCACGAAGTGCGTTAAAAAATCGTTTATGGCTGCTACTTTTGAAATAGGGCTTTCTTGCTGAGCAAGGTAAAATTAACAAAACCATCTCTTTTGCTGGAGGAGTATACTTTGATAATCGATCTTGGAAATCAAGAATTGCCGGATGATTTAAGCTTAAATCATTTGACCTTATCGTTGAGTGGACTCTAGCGCCTTTTTCGATTAAGACTGGTGTTGAGTGATGCAAGATTTGAGAAACTCTAGGATTATGAAGACTCGTCAATTCTACTAATTCTCTTAATCTTCCATTAGATATTGCATTTCGTATTCTTAATACCCAACGCTCTAATTCTGCACGGTTATGCGAGTATAAATCTTCTATTTTTTTATTTGGTTTAATCCATTCTCCACTTTCTAGAACCCAACCTGTTGAACTGCGTAATTCAACATTTAAATCATCAAAGATATCCACTCCTAAATATGCCAAAATTGGCATTTGCGAAGGTTCTACTGCTGGCGCATAAAGTAATCTGGAATAGCCTGCTTCCAATCTAAAATCTTTCGCAATATCTACCAATTTTTTAGGTTGAATTGAATATGCGTTGTCAATAACTGCAATATTTTCAGATAGCTGCAAGTACGGAGACTTATTGGAATCTAGTCCTAATGGGCTAGGGGGTAAATCGAACTTTTTACCAATTGTAATTGTTCCTCCCGACTCTAAATCTTTAGACTCTTCTAAGTCTGAATGACTGAATACAACGTGGGGTGTTAGCAGATTATCTTCAAGTTTGAGAAGTCTGCCTAGCCCCTCGTGGCCTATAGGTTCCATTATATCTTGCCAAATTGGCGCCTATATATTGGATTCTTTCTTATGCTTCAGGTTCTTTAAGCTCTTTAGGAGGTTCAGATGCCGTCATCTGGTCTCTGATTCCTTCGTCTACAACTTGTTGTAATGCTTCATCTGCTTCTTCTTTGATTGCATCTAACTCTGCCTGCATTTCGTCAGCAGTAGGAATTGTTCCAAGAATATCTTCAGATTTACCAAGTGCCTTCTCTACATCTGCGAGATCTGACAATTGCCTGTCTGGAGCTTTACGCGAATAACCAACATAATCTGCTGCACCTTCGAATAATTTTGTTAACTCAAACGGAAGAACAAATTTAGTTGAAGCTCCTGCACCAAGATCTTTTAATGATTCTAAACTCAAAACTGTCAATGCTTTCGAATCTAAAGTGGATGCGCCCATTGCTGTAATTTTCAAACCTTGAGCTTCTCCTTGCTTCTCTAAAATAGTCTGTGAACGCTGACCTTGAGCTTCCAAAACTTTAGATTGTCTAACACCTTCAGCTTCTAAAATACGCGACTGTTTATCTCCTTCTGCAGTCAAAATTCGAGATTGTTTTTCACCTTCTGCTGAAAGAATGGCTGAACGCTTTTCACCATCTGCTTTCAAGATTGCAGCTCTCCTTTCTCTTTCAGCTGAAGTTTGCTCTTCCATTGCAGCTTTCACATTAGGTGAAGGATCGACTTCCCTAATTTCTACATTGTCTACTTTTACACCCCAAGGGTCTGTTTCAATGTCTAACTTATCTCTAAGAATTGCATTTATCTTATCTCTACTTGAGAAAATTTCATCCAACTCCATATCTCCAACTACTCCTCTAAGTGTTGTTTGAGCCATATTAACTATAGCTGCCCTAAAGTTTGCAACATTAAGAACTGCTTTCTTAGCATCAGCAACTCTGTAGTAAACAACTGCATCTACCATTGTAGGTGAATTATCTTTAGTAATAACTTCCTGACGTGGAACATCAAGAACTTGAATACGTAAATCTACTTTGAAAACTTTTGTAATCAATGGAATAACAAAATTCCATCCTGGATTGAGCATTGTGTGGAACTTACCCAATCGTAGCGCGACTCCTGATTCGTACTGCTCAACTTGAACAATAGTTGTCATTAAAACAACAACTAATACTGCTCCAAGAATTAACAGTAAGAATATTATTTCTCCTATCATTTTTATTCCTCTCCTTCTAAAGGTATTACTGTAACTGTGATTCCTTCTGCATCTGTAACTTCAATTTTAGTACCTACTGGTATGTTTTGATCTGATGTAGCCCTAAATTCTTCCATGCTGATTTTAACTTTACCACTTCTATCATTTGCAATGACCTCTTTGGTAACTATTCCTTTTTCTCCAACTTTGCGTTCAATGCTCATTTCGCTAGGTGTGTCTGGAGGTGCTAAAGACTGGTAAAGCATCATTGTTCCGTACAAAGAGCCTAAGCCTACTGCCAATCCAATTGGTAAAAGCAACAAACCATCTACAACATTAAATGAAAGTAAAATTCCTAAGGCTATGAAAACCGTGGCTGGAACTGCAATTAAAAATCCTGGTTGAAAGACTTCAACAACGAACAAGAGCACTCCTACAATTACAAAAGCTAATCCTAGCTCACTACCAAATAACTCATCTGCCATGCATTAAAGATAACAAGGCCGTATATAAGGAGTCTTCAAAAAAAAATTATGACAAATACTTTTTCTCAAGCTTGTCTAAAGATTTAATTATCACTCCATCGTCAGTGTAGATTAAAATGCAATAATCTTTTACTAAATCTTTGTGTATAAATTTTTCTCCTCCTATATTCATAAAACGTAATTCAGGTCCAAAATGAATTAGATTGTTATCTATCCTAAAAACACTATGATTATTATTTTTTGTTTCTAGTAAATATTTTTCTGATGACAGAGATTTGAACCTATGCCTTAACATTGAATCTTTCCTTTGCAAATCTTCTGTATTATTAGGATTAAAAAGAGATTTAGCACAGTCAGTAACTGTACAGCTAGGATAGTCTGCAACAAAAGATAGTATTGATATATCTAGATCATCAAACTTAACCATCTAACATTTACCAAAAAATGATAAAATTGTACTATTGCCCTCTCCAGAGGCCACATCTGAAACTGTTAAACTAACTATTAATCCCAACAAAATAATTGTCAAATTAAGCATTAAAACTGCCATTTGAGGAGTATTTGCCCAGCCGGGAAGCAAAGATTCTTCAGCTTTATTCAAGGGGAGTATTCGAGCTTTCTGGTATCCTGTAAAATCTTGCATTTCATTATCGTCTGCCATAAGATACTTCAGATTACACTTTATTTAAAGTATTTTCAAAAAAAGATTTTGAATAATAATTTTATAAGTAGTCTGTACTTATTGAAATATGGCTAAATTGACTGAACTAAATCAATATTTGATTCGTGAAAAGTTTTTGAAAATATTTGGAAATAAATTCCACATTATGGATGAAAACGATCATTTATACGGATTTTGTGAGCAAAAAAGATTTAGAATTAAAGAGGATATCAGACTTTATGATGACGAAAGTAAAAACAACGAATGGTTGGTTATCAAGCAAAGAAACTTAGTAGATGCATGGGGAGGATTTGATATATTTGATCCTAAAGCAGGAGTATTATTGGGAACTGTAAGAAGAAAATTCTGGAAATCAATTCTTAGAACTAAATGGCAAGTTCTTGATGCCGAAGGCAAAGATATTGGAATGTTATTGGAAGATAGTATGGCTCAAGCAATCGCTAGAAGAATTTTCTTAGGAATTCTACCAAAAAAATATACGCTTCATACCATGGGAAATGAAACTCCTATCACTATGAGGCAGAAATTCAATCCAATAATTAGAAAAATGATAGTCAATATTCCGCCTGAAAATAATTTTAATCGTAAATTTATAGCTGGTTTAGCAATTGTAATTTCTGCATTGGATGGTAGAGGTCAGAGATAATTAGCTAAAATATTTAATTGCTGAACTTCTTACAATCCAAGTAATTGTGAATGCGAATGTTATAAATGCGTAGTCGCTATATTGATTGACACCTATTATTGTAATCAATACCAAAACAATTAGTAGAATTATAGAAAATACTTGCATTTCTTTTTGTAATTCCTCTTTAGAAGTGCCTCCCTTACCAAAATTCCTTATTGAATAACTTACTGCTAACCAACTAACTAAAAATGTACAAACTCCAAAAGCTATTTCAATAAAATCAGAAATTCCTGAAAAAAATAATAATAATAAAAATATAGATAATGTACCAAACGCCCATTTTTGCTCTTCGTATTTAAATTCCATCGTTCTTAAGTAGATTGGTCTCTTAATATAAGCATGGACTCAATAAACAGCCAAGTAGTAAGCTCTGTCCCTTTCAAGGGATTTTGGATAAGACTAGTAGCTGCTACACTAGATGGATTCATCATTATTTTCTTTTGGTTGTTAACCTTTTTTCTGCTGTTCTCAGTAGGTAATGCTGGTTTGTTCAGCGATTCAGATATGATTTTATCACTTATACTTTCTATCATCACTTTGGCCATAGTTGGAATAATCTATAAGCCAATAATGGAAACATCAAATTACCAAGGAACTTTTGGGAAATATTTACTCGGAATGAAAATTGTAAATCAAAACGGTCAAAAAATCAGCTTAAATGCTTCGTTTATTAGAACTTTAGTTTATTTTTCCCAAACTATTATTCCTTGGCTTAATTTACTTACTGTTTGGTTGCTATTGATGATAGGCTTCACAGAATACAAACAGGGATTGCATGACATTTCAGCCGGGACTTTTGTTGTATCACAGCACTGGGAAGGTGTAATACCATTAGAAGATAATTTTGGAGCGTAGTTATTCCAAAAAACTGCTCTCATACTTCAACATATCTTTATTAAATGTCAATTTACATGAACTAGTTGATGGTTAGCTTAGAAGAAATGCGCAAACAGTATGACATTTCTGGATTAGACAGAAAGGACTTACTTGAATCTCCAACCGAAATGTTTCGTAATTGGTTTGATAAAATCAAAGAATATGACTCTTTGGAGCCTAACGCTATGACATTGGCCACTGCGAGTAACTCAGGGAAACCAACAAGTCGTGTTGTATTACTAAAAGAATATGATGTAAAAGGTTTCATCTTTTACTCTAATTATGAAAGCACAAAAGGAATTCAAATTGAAACAAACCCGTATGGATCTTTAACTTTTAATTGGCAGCCATTAGAAAGACAAATTAGAATTAGGGGAAAGATTAGGAAAATTTCACCCGATAAATCTAGAAAATATTTTTCTTCAAGGCCTCGATTAAGTCAGATCTCTGTTTTAGCATCAAAGCAAAGTTCTACCGTTGAAAGTAGGGGTGAATTAGAAAAGCTTTTCAAAAAATATGAAAAAAAATATGATGGAAAAGAAATTCCAATGCCACATTACTGGGGCGGCTACAGACTTGAACATAAAGAAGTCGAATTTTGGCAAGGGAGAAGAGATAGAATGCACGATAGGTTTGTTTATACTAGACATGGCACCACATGGAAAATTGATAGGCTGGCACCATAATGTCCGAAATAATTCCTATTTTTCCAATCGATATTGTGCTTTATCCTAACCAAAAAGTTCCATTAAAAATATTTGAGCCTAGATACAGGCAAATGCTAGATGATTGTATGAGTTCGAATCGACTATTTGGAATCTGTATAATTGATGGCCAAAATACTAGTGGGGGATGGGCATCTCCTGTAAAGACTGGAACTTTAGTATACATAGTTAAATGCGAAGATTTAGATTTGACTGGAAGTAATTATTATATTGAATTGTTAGGTAAGAAGCGTTTTCACATTAAGAAACTCATTACTCCAGTAATTGAAAAACCTGCAGACTATTTAGCCCCTGAAATGCCATCTATGAAGCAGATGCTAAGGAAATCCGCTGGAGAGCCTCTTTACTTTCAAGCAAGTATAGATTATTTTGAAGAAATCGATGACAATGTAGACCTAAAAGATTGGAATTATGTTTTAGGCAAGCTAGAACTACGAATAATGGAAACTGCGAGCAAAATGGGCATTGAATTTGAAAATTTTACAGATTTTGTAATTAGTAGTGGACTTAAGTTAGAATCTGCAAACGTTCAAGATTTGTATACTCTTGCATCTATGTGCAGCCTATCTATTGAATCTCAACAAATCATATTAGAAGCAAATTCTTCGAAAGAAATTATAAAAATATTGCAAAAAGAAATATAATTCCTGCGCAGTATTATATACCCCCTTTTTCTCCCGACAAATCCTTGTAGTTGACTAATTGTAATAATTTGGCAATTTCAGGGAAATAGTGCACTCGATCTTGAAGATTAAGACCGGGGAAGATGGCATAGGTCTACCTCCTAACAGTGAGGATAAACGTACCAATGATTGTCAGATCATACGCAAACCCGGACGAATGTTGAAG